>PLAH01000014.1 GCA_003134045.1 Gammaproteobacteria bacterium | reverse complement strand
GTGAAGAACTACAACGACGTGACCGAGGGCGATCAGATCGAGTGCTACTCGCGAGTGGAAGTTGCAAGAACTCTCTAGAGGCGCGTACGCGCCGACAACTCGGCCGTCTGGCCGAGTTGAACGCCGGGGTTTGTCCCCGGCGGCCCCGTAGGGGCGAGGCGCAGCGTCGAGTAATCTACGGGGTCGAAGCGACCCCGGGTCTTCAAGGCGCTTCGCGCCGAATCTACGGGGTGCAAGACACCCCGTCCGACGGGTGCTCGCTTCGCGAGCGTGGGACTGATCTATGGCAAAAGAGAATCCGCGGGCGCGGCGTCTGGGCGAGCAGATCCAACGCGAGCTGGGCGAGCTGCTGCGCCGCGACGTCAAGGATGAGCGCATCGGCAACGTCACCATCACGGCGGTTTCGGTGACCGGCGATTTGCGGACGGCGCGCGTCTATTATCTGATCTTCGGCAAGGAAGGTGCGGACGTCAAAGTGCAGCGCGGGCTGGAGAGCGCGGCGGGCTTCTTGCGCAACGCCTTGTCGAAATCGCTCATGATCCGCTATACGCCTACGCTCACGTTCGAGCTGGATACATCGATCGAGCGTGGTGTGCGGTTGACGCAGCTGATCGATTCGGTCAACAAGCCGGCCGCCAACGTCAACGCAGAGGTGGCGGGGGGTGTACCGGATGCCGACCCGACAACCGACGCAGATGCCGTACCGGCTGCCGCGCCGGACCCCGATGACGGGCACGTGGTCGACGAGGGCGATTACATCCCCACCGAAGCCATGATCCGTAAAGACAAGGCCAAGGACGCGGGCGGTGAGAGCGAGTAGATGCCGGCCGATATTCACGGCATTTTGCTGTTCGACAAACCGCTGGGCGTCACGTCGGCGGGCGCGGTGGCGCGTCTGAAGTACTTGTTCGGCGCCCGCAAGGCCGGACATACGGGCTCGCTCGACCCCTTGGCATCCGGAATGCTGCCGATCTGCTTCGGCGAAGCCACCAAGTTCGGGGCGCAATTGCTCGATGCGGACAAAACCTATCGGGTCACCGTGCGCCTGGGCGAGCGGACGCCGAGCGCGGACCGCGAGTCCGAGGTGATCGAAAAGCGCGAATTGGCCGCGTTCTCCGCCGAGCAGATGCAGCGGGCGCTGGCGCAGTTTCCGCGCCGCTACGCGCAGGTACCCCCCATGCATTCGGCCATCAAACAGCAGGGGCGACCTTTATACGAATACGCCCGC
This sequence comes from Gammaproteobacteria bacterium, assembly GCA_003134045.1. GTDB lineage: Bacteria > Pseudomonadota > Gammaproteobacteria > Steroidobacterales > Steroidobacteraceae > Bog-1198. The sequence goes on along the minus strand of PLAH01000014.1, from coordinate 20,337 downwards.
GCCGGCATCACCCGCGAACGCGCCGCGCGCGACATCGTGATCCACGACATGACACTGCTCGACTGGCAGTCGCCGGATCTGTCCTTCGATGTGCGGTGCAGTAAAGGGGCGTACATCCGGGTGCTGGCCGAGGATCTGGCGGCGCAATTGGATACCATCGGTCACTTGATCGGACTGCGCCGGCTCGGCGTGGCGCCGTTTTCGGCCGAGCGCCAGTTCACTTTCGAGGTATTGGAGAGGATGACCCCGGCGCAGCGCCTGGAGGCGCTGCTGCCCGTGGACGCCGCGCTGGCCGATTGGCGCAGACTCGATCTGCCCGAGAGCGGCGTGAGCGCTTTTCGGCAGGGGCAAACGGTGTCCATGCCGGTCGAAATCCTGGGAAACGTGCGGATTTATGCGGCAGGCCTCGGTTTTCTGGGTTTGGCGTCGATCGAGCCGGCCGGACGGGTGGTCCCGACCCGGCTCATCGCGTTGGCAACCCCGGGAGGCTCGAGCCCAGATCGTGCTTGAGAGCGGGTGGCGCGACGCGTACAATGCGCGCCTTCTTAAAAGGTCTAAGTTATTGATTGAGGTTTGATTTAATGCCACTTACTCGCGAAGAAAAGACGGAAGTAGTCGGAAAATACCAGCGCACCGCGCAGGACACCGGTTCCCCCGAAGTTCAGATTGCTTTATTGTCCGAGCGCATCAACGGCTTGAGCCAGCACTTCACCACGCACAAGGCCGACCACGCGTCGCGCCGCGGCCTGCTCAAGATGGTCAATCAGCGCCGCAAGCTGCTCGACTATTTGAAGAGCAAGACGCCGGAGTCGTACACGAAGTTGGTCGAGCGCTTAGGGCTACGCCGCTGACCGAGAGTGCCGGCGGGTCCATGCCGACGTCTCGTTACTTCCGATCAATTTCCTACATAAGGGGCTCTACGTGAGCGCTATCAAGAAAAGCTTTCAGTATGGGGATCACACCGTCACGATCGAGACGGGCGAACTGGCGCGTCAAGCCGACGGCGCAGTGCTCGTGACGATGAGTGAAACGGTGGTCCTCGTGACCGCGGTGGGCTTGAAGAAGGCCACGCCGGGCCGCGACTTCTTTCCGCTGACCGTCAATTACCAGGAAAAGACCTACGCTGCCGGACGCATTCCGGGCGGCTTCTTCAAGCGCGAAGGACGGCCCACCGAGAAGGAAACGCTCACCTCGCGTCTGATCGACCGTCCGATCCGCCCGTTGTTTCCGGAAGGCTTCATCAACGACGTGCAAGTGGTGGCCTCCGTGCTGTCGGTCAATTCCGAAGTGGATCCCGATATCGCCTCGCTGATCGGCGCCTCCGCGGCGCTCGCGATCTCGGGCATGCCTTTCATGGGTCCGATCGGCGCGGCGCGCGTCGGTTATCTGAACGGCAAGTACGTGTTGAATCCCACCGCGACTCAGCTGACCGAGTCGAAACTGGATCTCGTGGTCGCCGGCACCGAGGAAGGCGTGCTGATGGTCGAGTCCGAAGCCGACGGCTTGGATGAAGAGATCATGCTGGGCGGGGTCATGTTCGGCCATGAACAGATGCAGGTGGCGATCAAGGCGATCAAGGAACTGGCCGCGGAAGCAGGCAAGCCGAAATGGGACTGGACGCCGTCCGAAGAGATCGTGGAATTGAAGCATGCCGTCAGCGCCTTCGCCGCGGAGGATTTGGCGGCCGCGTATGCGGTGACGGAGAAACAGCAGCGTCACGCCAGGATCGGCCAGATCAAGAGCGCCCTGCTCGAAGCCTTGACGAAGGGCGATGCGCTGAAGTTCACCGCGGCCGAAGTAGCCACCGAATTCTTCAATCTCGAGCATCGATTGGTGCGCGAGCGCATCCTGGGCGGCCATCCGCGCATCGACGGCCGCGACACCAAGACCGTGCGCGCCATCAACATCCGCACCGGCGTTCTGCCGCGAACCCATGGTTCGGCCTTGTTCACCCGCGGCGAAACTCAGGCGCTGGTGGTGACCACGTTGGGCACGGGCCGCGACGCGCAGGTCATCGACGGCCTGACGGGCGAGCGCAAAGAGCCCTTCATGCTGCATTACAACTTCCCTCCGTTCAGCGTCGGCGAGACCGGCATGATGGGATCGCCGAAGCGCCGCGAAATCGGCCATGGCAATCTCGCCAAGCGCGGCGTGAAAGCGGTGATGCCCGGCGTCGAGCGATTTCCGTACGTCATTCGCGTGGTCTCGGAGATCCTCGAGTCGAACGGTTCGAGCTCGATGGCCTCGGTGTGCGGCACCAGCCTTGCGCTGATGGATGCGGGCGTTCCGATCAAGGCGCCGGTGGCCGGCGTGGCGATGGGCCTCGTCAAGGAAGGCGATCGCTTCCAGGTCCTCACCGACATCCTGGGCGATGAAGATCACCTGGGCGACATGGATTTCAAGGTGGCCGGAACCAAAGACGGCATCACCGCGCTGCAGATGGACATCAAGATCACCAGCATTACGCGCGAGATCATGAAAGTCGCGCTGGATCAGGCGCGCAGCGGCCGGCTGCACATCCTGGACGAGATGAACAAGGTGCTCTCCAAGCCGCGCGAGACCATGTCCGAATGGGCTCCCACCATCATCACGTTGAAGATCGATCCGGAGAAGATTCGCGACGTCATCGGCAAGGGCGGCGCGGTCATCCGCCAGATCACCGAAGAGACCGGAACGTCGATCGACATCGACAACGACGGCACGGTGAAAATCGCTTCGGTGCAGGGAGCGGCGGGTCGCGAGGCCCAGCGCCGCATCGAACTCATCACGGCGGACATCGAAGTCGGCCGGGTATACGAAGGCAAGGTCGCCCGCTTGATGGACTTCGGTGCATTCGTCACCATCCTGCCGGGCCGCGACGGTCTGGTGCACATCTCGCAGATTTCCGAAGAACGGGTCGAGCGCGTCGGCGACAAGCTCAAGGAAGGCGATGTGGTGCGGGTCAAGGTGCTCGAGGTCGATCGGCAGGGACGTGTGCGTTTGTCGATGCGCAACGTTGACGCGGCGTAGTCGAGCGAGCGGCTCGGTAACCAAACTTCTGGCGGCGCTCGGGGTTGCGCCGGCATGCGCCGTCGTCCCGGGCGCTGGCGCGGCACGGAGCGCAACGGCCGCCGCGCAGGAATTCACGCGCGAGCAGCGATTCTTCGTCGCTTTCGCCCACGCATGGGCCGGCGCCGTACGTCCCGAGCAGGCGCGTGAGTTGGTGACCATCGATCCGCATCCACCCGCCGAGTATCGCACCAACGCGACTCTCGCCAACAGCGCCGCTTTTCAGGCGGCGTTCGACTTAAGTCCGCCCAGCCCCATGGTAAAACAGCCCCGCTGCGTCATTTGGTGAGCATCGACGCATCGCGCGAGGGCGATAGCGTTGCCTTATACGCCTCATCCGGTGGACGCGGCGCAAACGGTTTGATGCGTTCACGTACGATCTGCGGCTGCTGAACCATGAACTGACGCAGCGTCTGCTCCAAGTGGCTGCTGACGGAACTCTGTGTGTTGGTGCCGTAAGCGCGGATCACGTTGACCATGAATTCCTGGCTCAGTATCGGCTCGGACAGATGTTCCTGCTCAGAGATCACTTGCAGCAAGATGCTGCGGGTTATGTCGGCGTTGTCCTTCTTGTCGACGACCACGAAGTCGATGCGTTCGACGACCAAGCGGCGCACGTCCGCCAACGTTATATATCGGCTCTCGATTGTGTCGTAGAGGCGACGATTGGGGTATTTCTTAATCACTCGCGGATCACTCATGTGAATCCTCGCTTGTGCTTGGCTGACGCGCCGCCGGAGGATTCCGGTTCGTATCTCTTTGCCAATGACCGATCCATGGACCTTGCCGTCCCAGAATAGCGCAATGCAGCGGCAAGGCAAATCCCAGTTTGCGCGGGCGTCCTTTGCGCGCGATTTACGCAAAAAGCTGCGTTTTCAGGCTGTTAATTGCAATGCCATGCGCTTCGGGACGCGGTGGATATCCCAGCGCCGGATGGCCCACCGCCAGGCCTCGGGAAGGGATGCGTGAAGGAGCTCGGAGCCTGGCGAGAGGCCCAGGAGGGCGAATACCTCGACCAGTTGCGGTAGCGCGGCCTGCGCGTTCAGCCGCACGCTGCGCGCCGATTTGGCGAGCTTTTTGCCTCCGGCCTCGGTCAGCAGCGGCACGTGCGCGTAGCGTGGGGCGCCGAATCCGAGGAGGCGCTGCAAATAGATCTGCCGGGGTGTGTTGTCCAGCAAATCGGCACCGCGGACGACGTCGGTGACATCTTGTGCAGCATCATCCGTGACTACCGCCAGCACGTAGGCGATGAGGCCGTCGCGGCGCTTCAAGACGATGTCGCCGACGGCCGCCGCCACGTCCTGGCGAAACATCCCCTGAATGCGATCCGCGAACATGATCGGGCCTGGATCGACGCGCAGCCGAGTGGCGGTGGGCACGGCGGCGACCAGGGGATGCTCGCGGCATGAACCGGGGTAGCGCTCCTCATCGGCGAGCCAGGAACGGCTGCAGGAGCAATCGAAGGTCAGCCCCCTCGAGCGCAGGGCGTCAAGGGCCCCGGCGTACGATTCGGCGCGCTTGCTTTGCTCGACGATGGGACCATCCCACTCGAAACCGAAGAGCTCCAGGGTGCCCAGGATACCGGCGGCGGAGCCGGCGACCACCCGCGGGCGGTCCAGGTCCTCCATGCGGACCAGCCAGCGGCCGCCGTTGGCGCGCGCATCCAAGTAACTGGCGGCCGCCGTGTAGAGCGAGCCCACGTGAAGATCGCCGGACGGCGAGGGCGCGAAGCGCCCCACATAGGGCCGCCTCGCCGCCAATCGATCAGCGGTAACGGTCGTCGCGGTCGCCGTACTGCTTTTCGCGGCGCTCGCGCCGCTCCTGCGCTTCGACGGACAAGGTCGCCACCGGCCTCGCCTCGAGCCGCTTGATGCCGATCTCTTCGCCGGTCTCCAGGCAATAACCGTAGGAGCCGTCCTCGGTCCGCTTCAGCGCCTCGTCGATCTTGCGAATGAGCTTGCGTTCGCGGTCGCGCGTGCGCAGTTCGAGGCTGAATTCCTCTTCCTGCGTCGCGCGGTCGTTGGGATCCGGGAAGTTGGCGGCTTCGTCCTTCATGTGCAAGACGGTGCGGTCGACTTCGACCATCAGGTCGCGCTTCCAGTTTCGCAATATCTGCCCGAAGTGCTCCAACTGTTCCTTGTTCATGTACTGCTCGCCGCGGCGAGCAATATAGGGCTTCACATTGCGCGGGCCGGCCAACAGGCTCGCGGACGAGGAGGGGTCGATCTCGCTGTCGTCGTCGTTCTGAGCCGGGCGGGTCGGCAGGACCAGCGGCCGCGTATCGAATTTGATCGGTGCGAGCTTGTCCGCGCTCTGGTCGGAATCGGTATCGGGCGGCGCGGCCTTGGCCCGCGTTGGTTTGACGGTCGCCGGTTTGACGGTCGCCGGTTTGACGGTCGCCGGTTTGACGGTCGCCGGTTTGACGGTCGCCGGTTTGACGGTCGCCGGTTTGGCGGCCGCGGGTTTTGGGACTGGTTTATTCGATTTCACTGGTACCTTCGATGTAGCGATCATGGGCGAGGGTTTATGCAGAGGCCGCGCCGCCTTTTTGGGGGCAGCTGACTTTTGGCTGACCTTCCCTGGAGTCGCCTTTCCTGGCATCGGCTTTCCTGGCTTTTTAGCCGCCTTCTTCGGTTTCTTCGTGGGCATTTACCGTCTCCGCCTCTTTACGAAAGAGCGCGCGATTATACCGACGCCAACCGGCCTGTACAGGCCACGGGCACAACATATTTTATTTATCTAACTATATGATTGAAAAGACAAACTGTAACGTTGTCGGACGGACCTCTCGGAGCCGGGGGCCGCGCGGTGAAAGCGCGGCTACGGAAGGGTCGTCGGCAGGGGGGCGAGCCAGCCGGATTTGCGGTGTTCCGCGACCACGGTGGTGTAAATGCCGCCCCGAACGTTGAATTCGGCGGCGAGGCGCATGAAGCGGGGCTCGGTGGCGGTCGCCAGGTCGCGCAGTATCTCGTTGGTGACCGCCTCGTGAAACGCTCCGCGGTCGCGAAACGACCAGATATACAGCTTCAGGGATTTCAATTCCACGCAGCGCTGGTCCGGGACGTATTCGAGCTTCAGGGTCGCAAAATCAGGTTGGCCCGTTTTCGGGCACAGGCAGGTGAACTCCGGAATCGTCATCCGGATGGTGTAGTCCCGCTCGGGCGCGGGATTGACGAACGTCTCGAGGGTTCGACTGGGTTGAGTCATGGAGTGCGTCAGGGGTTTACGAAAGTGACGTTTACTTTACACTACGCGCCACGTTGGCGGCCTTCCGAAGAAACTCATGCGCTTAACCAAACTCAAGATCGCCGGCTTCAAATCGTTCGTCGATCCGACCACCATTACGTTCCCGAGCAGCCTGACGGGTGTCGTGGGTCCGAACGGCTGCGGCAAGTCGAACATCATCGACGCGGTGCGTTGGGTGATGGGCGAAATCTCCGCGAAGCACCTGCGCGGCGACTCGATGGCGGACGTTATATTCAACGGCTCCTCGGCGCGCAAGCCGCTGGGCGCGGCGTCGGTCGAATTGGTGTTCGACAACAGCGATGGCAAGATCGGCGGCGCCTATGCGAACTACAACGAGGTGGCGTTGCGGCGCGCAGTGAGCCGCGACGGCACGTCGGATTATTTCATCAACGGCATGAAAGTTCGCCGCAAGGACATCACGCAGATGTTCCTGGGCACGGGCTTAGGCTCGCGCAGCTATGCCATCATCGAGCAAGGCATGATCTCGCGTGTGATCGAAGCGCGGCCGGACGATCTGCGGGCATTTCTCGAAGAAGCGGCGGGCATCTCGCGCTACAAGGAGCGGCGCCGCGAGACCGAGAATCGGATCGGCCAGACGCGCGAGAATCTGGACCGTCTGAACGATCTGCGCGAGGAAGTCGAGAAGCAGATCCGTCACCTGCAGCGCCAGGCGGCCACGGCGCGCCGCTACCAAACGCTCAAGGACGAGGAGCGCAAGCTGCAGGCGGAATTGCTGGCGTTGCGATTGCAGAGCTTGGACGCCGAGGCGGGGGTGCGGGACGCGGCAGCCGAAGCGTGCGAAACTGCGTTGCATGCAGTGCTCGCGGATCTGCGGGAAGTCGAGGCCGAGATCGAACAGATCCGTGCCGATCAAGCCTCGAAGGCCGATGCGCTCGGCGCCATTCAGGCGCGCTTCTACGGTGCCGGCTCCGAGGTCACGCGGATCGAACAAAGCATTCAACACGCCCGTGAATTGCGTCAGCGCCAGCGTGCCGATCTCGAGCAGTCGCAGGCACAGGTGCAGGATCTGACCGGCGTTCTGCAACGCGACCGGGTGCAACTCGAAGCCCTGGGGGCGGAGCTCGCCACCATGGTGCCCGCCCTCGATGTGGCCCATGGCGAGGAGCGCGGCGCGTCCGAGCTGCTGGTGCGCTGCGAACACGCGCTGTCGCAATGGCAGCACGCGTGGGATGCGCATTCCCAAGCGGTGGGACGCGGCCAGCGCGAGACCCAGGTCGAACGCGCGCGCATCGAACAGCTGGAGAATCAGCAGCGCCGCTCGCTGCAACAACAGGAGCGGCAAGACGCGGAACGCTTAGGCCTGGTGCAATTGCAGCCCGCCACGCCGCTGGAATTGCTGGCCGAACAAGTGGACGCCTCGCGCGACGCGGGCGAGAGAGCCGCGGGCGAACTGCAGGAATTGCTGGCCGAGCTGTCCGCCGCGCGCGAACGCGAACGCGAACAGACTCAGGCTTTGCACGCCTTGCGGGCGAGATGGCAGCAGGCCTTGGGTTCGCAGGTCTCCACCGAGGCCCTGCAGCAGGCGGCACTGGGTAAAGTGTCCGGCAAAGTGACGCAATGGTTGAAGGCCCAGTCGTTGGACGGCCAGCCGCGCGTCGGGCAGCAGCTGCGCGTGCAGCGCGGCTGGGAGCGCGCGGTCGAAACCGTGTTGGGGTCCTACCTCGAGGCGGTATGCGTCGACGGTCTGGACAGCGTCGCGGATCTGCTCGGGAGCTTCGACGGCGGGCACCTGGCGGTGGTGAGCACCGGCGAGGATGCGGTACTTGCCCGCGGCGGGGCGGCCGCCGCGAGTGAGGCCGATGCCGCCGGGGCGGCCCCGGGCGCCGGCGCGTCGCTGCAGGCGAAGGTGCAAGGCGCGCCCGTGCTGGTGTCGGTGCTGTCGTCGGTATTCACCGCGGAAACCTTGGGCGAGGCGATGGGGCGCCGGCGCCGGCTCGCCGCCGGACAGTCGGTGGTGACCCGTGATGGGGTCTGGCTCGGACCCGATTGGCTGCGGCTGTCCCGCGATCGGGATCCGCATACCGGCGTGATCGAACGCGAGGAGTCGTTGCGCGAAATTCGTCTGCAGGTGACCCAGCTCGCCGACGAAGTCAAAGAGTCGGAGCACAGGCTCGAGCTCACCCGCGAGCGGGTGCGCGAGCACGAGGATCGCCGCGAACGCTTTCAGACGGAAGTCAATCGGCTGCATCGCGAGCACCTGGACCGGCGCGCCGCCTTGGACGCGGCGCAGGCGCGCACCGCGGATGCCGAGCGGCGCTTGACCCAGCTCGAGACGGGTCTGGCGGATGTGCGGGCGGAACTGGAGCGCACGGAGACGGAGCTGCGTGCGGCTCGAGCGCGCATGGAAACCGCCATCGAGGCGCTGTCCGCACTGGAGCCGAAACGGCTGGAACTCGAACGGGAGCGCGAACGTTTGCGGGCGGAACAGGGCGCGGCCCGGGGCGCGGCGCAGACCGCGCAGCAGGCGGCACGCGATCTGGCGGTGCAGGTGGAATCGCGGCGCTCGTCGCACAGTTCCCTGACCACGACGCTGGCGCGCGTCGAGAAGCAGCTGGAAGGCTTGATGCTGCGCAGGGATGAAGCGGCCGCGCAGTTGGCGGCGGGCGAAGCGCCGTTGGCCGCGCTGCAGGAGCAGATCGAGGGAGCGCTCAAGGTCCGTGCGCAGATCGAAAGCGAACTGCATGCGGCGAAGATCGCGAGCGACGAATTGGATGCCTCGTTGCGCGATCGCGATGCCGGACGCAGCCGCGTCGAAGCGCGTGTCGAGGCCGCGCGCACGGCGATGGACGACGCGCGGCTCGCCGCCCAACAGGTGCGGGTACGGCGCGAGAGCGTCGCCGAACAGCTGGCGGCGACGAGTTTCGAACTCGGCGTATTGCTCGCCGGCCTCGCGCCGGAGGCTGACGTTGCGACCTGGGAAAGCCAGCTCGAGGAGACCAAGGGCAAGATCGATCGCCTTGGCCAGGTAAACCTCGCGGCCATCGGTGAATTCAAGGAGCAATCCGAGCGCAAGGAATACCTCGACCGTCAATGCAAGGATTTGACCGATGCGTTGGAAACGCTCGAATCGGCGATGCGCAAGATCGACCGCGAAACGCGCGCGCGCTTCCAGGACACGTTCGACCGCGTCAACGCGGGCCTGAAGGAGAAATTTCCGCGTCTGTTCGGGGGCGGACATGCGTATCTCGAATTGACCGGGGAGGAATCCGACATGGCCGGTGTGTCGGTGATGGCGCGGCCGCCCGGCAAACGCAACAGCACCATCAGCCAGCTGTCGGGCGGCGAGAAGGCGCTGACCGCGGTCGCGCTGGTGTTTGCGATTTTCGATTTGAATCCGGCGCCGTTCTGTCTGCTGGACGAGGTGGACGCGCCGCTCGACGAAAACAACGTGGGTCGTTTCTGCGACATCGTGCGCGAGATGTCGAACAGCGTGCAGTTCATCTTCATCACGCACAACAAGAGCACCATGGAACTTGCGTCGCAGTTGGTGGGGGTCACCATGAACGAGCCGGGCGTCTCGCGGCTCGTGGCGGTGGACGTGGACGAGGCCGTGCGCATGGCCGCAATGTAGGGCGCTGTCTTGGCCGCCGAACTGCGTTGGATTTTGCTGGGATTGAGCGCGCTGTTGCTGGGCGGGATCTGGTGGTGGGGCGCGCGCCGTTCACGGCAGGCGCCCGGCAATGCGGAGTTGCGCGAATCGAGCGCCGATGGCGCCGCCTCGCATGAGATCGCCGCTGCGTACCGCCCGAAGGACGCCGAGCCGCGCGATTGGGGCGTGCCGCCGTTCGAACCTTTGAGTATTCGCACCGCCGACTTCGACGAGGTGCATGTCCCGGATGTGCCGATGACGGCGACGCCCGCTCCCGCCGAGGGCACCCTGGACCTGGGGTCGGCCAAGCATGAGGAGGCCGCGGAGCCCGCGGATGCATTTGAGGCGTCTGTCGCGGCTGAACGCTCCGCCGCGGCCGAACCGTCCCGCGCGGCCAAACCCTTCGCTGCGATTGAACCCGCGACGGAGGACGAGCCGCCGCCGATGGCCACGTCGAGCGCCGCCGGGAGGCCGCCGGGAAAGCCCGTGCGGGCGGCGGACCCTGCGATGGACGCGCCGGCACCGAGCGCGCCGCCTGCGGATCCGGCGCCTGGCAAGTCCGCGGCAACCGCAGCCGCGGCGCCCGCGCAGGCACCGAATGTGGCCGAGACTCAGCGCATCGTGACGGTGCGCGTCTGCGCGTCGGGCGAGTTGCGCTGGGCCGGCACCGACCTCATGGCCGCGCTCGACGCCCATGGTCTGGCCTACGGCCGTTACAAGGTGTTTCACCGCAAACACAGCGACGGTCGAACGCTGTTTTGCGCGGCGAGCCTGGTCGAACCGGGCACGTTCGATATCGCCAAGATGCCGGGGGACGAATTTCGCGGTTTGACGCTGTTTGCGGTATTGCCCGGACCGGCCGATGCCGTGCAAACCATCGATGCGCTCATCGCGACGGCGGTGGAATTGGCCGACGCATTGCAGGGCGTGGTGCAGGACTCGAAGGGAGCGCCGCTGACGGCGCAGCGTGCCGAGGCGTTACGCGAGGACGTGGCGCGCTTCCAAGCCCTGCTGACCCTGAGCTGACCCGTGGCCAAGGCGAAGAAAAAGGTCCCGGCACGCCCCAAGGCCAGCGCCAAGCCCGAGACGAGATCCAACCCGAAGGTAAGCTCCGATCCCAAGGCGGGTGCCAAGCCCGAGGCGACTTCCAACCCGAAGGCCGGCGCCAAGCCGGCCGCGGCCGGCCGAGACCCGGCGGCCCGCGCCCCGGAGCTGCGCGAGCTGCTGGAACGCTACAACTATCGCTACCATGCGCTCGACGATCCGGAAGTGCCGGACGCCGAATACGACCGGCTCATGCTGGAGCTGCGCGGTATCGAGGCGGAGCATCCGCAACTGGTCACGCCGAACTCGCCCACGCAGCGAGTCGGTGCGGCTCCCGTGGCGGCCTTCGGTACGGTTCGGCATCGAATCCCCATGCTGTCGCTCGACAATGCCTTCAGCGAAGAAGAGGTGCGCGAATTCGACCGGCGCATCCGCGAACGGCTGGAGCAGGAGCGGCCGGTTCGTTACGCGGCCGAGCCAAAACTCGACGGCCTCGCCTTCAGTGCGGTGTACGAGAACGGTGAATTTACCCAGGGCGCCACTCGCGGCGACGGTGAAACGGGCGAGGACGTCACGTTGAACCTCAAGACCATCGCCGCGCTGCCGCTGAAACTGCGTTCCGCCGACGTGCCGCCACTGCTCGAGGTGCGCGGCGAAGTGTTCATGCCGCTGGCAGGGTTCGAGCGCTTCAACAAGCAAGCTCTGGCGCGCGGCGAAAAGGCGTACGTCAATCCCCGCAACGCCGCGGCCGGCAGCTTGCGTCAACTCGATCCGCGGATGACCGCATCGCGGCCCCTGGACCTGTTCATCTACGGTACGGGGTACGTCGAGGGCGGAACCTTGCCCACGCATCACGCACAGACCCTGCAGCTGCTGCGGCAGTGGGGCTTCAAGATCTGCCCGCAGTCCAAGGTGGTCGAGTCCATCGAGGGTTGTCTCGAGTACTACCATGAGATGGGCGCGGCCCGCAGCACACTCCCCTACCAGATCGACGGGGTGGTCTACAAGGTCGATGACCTCGACGTGCAGCGTCACCTGGGTTTCGTATCGCGTGCTCCGCGATGGGCGATTGCGCACAAGTTTCCGGCCGAAGAGGCGTTGACCACGGTTCGGGAGATCGAGTTTCAAGTGGGACGCACGGGGGCGTTGACGCCCGTCGCGCGTCTGGAACCGGTATTCGTCGGCGGCGTCACGGTAAGCAACGCCACCTTGCACAACATGGACGAATTGACGCGCAAGGACGTCCGCGTGGGCGATACCGTCGTGATCCGGCGCGCCGGCGACGTGATCCCGGAAGTGGTGCGCGTTCTGCCGGAGCGACGGCCTGTCGACGGCCCTGCGCTCGTCGAGCTGCCGGCCAAGTGTCCGGTCTGCGGCTCGCCGGTGGTGCGCGAGGGCGATCAGGCGATCGCGCGCTGCACGGGCGGCCGCACCTGCGCGGCGCAACGCAAGGAAGAGATCAAGCACTTCGCATCGCGGCGCGCGCTGGACATCCAAGGCCTGGGCGACAAACTCATCGATCAATTGGTGGAACGAGACTGGGTCAGGACGCCGGCGGATCTGTTCGGCCTCGAGGCCTCGCGACTTGCGACGCTGGACCGATTCGGCGAGAAGTCCGCGCAGAAACTCGAAGTTGCAATCGAGGCCGCGAAGCGCACCAGCCTGCCGCGATTTCTCTATGCGCTCGGGATACGCGACGTGGGCGAAGCGACCGCACTGGGCCTGGCTCAGTACTTCGGCACCGTGGAGGCGCTGCGCGCCGCCACGGCCGAGGAGGTGCAGCGCGTGCCCGACGTGGGGCCCGTGGTCGCGCGCAATGTGGCGGCCTATTTCGGCGATGCCGAGAACGCCGAGATCGTCGATCGGCTGCTGGCAAGCGGCATTACCTGGCCTGCTCTCGACAAGAATGCCGCGAGCGGCGAATTGACGGGAAAGACCTTCGTGTTGACCGGAACGCTCGCGTCGCTGACACGCGATGCGGCGCAGGAAGCGATCGCGCTGCGCGGCGGCAAGGTCAGCGGCAGCGTCTCGAAAAAGACGCACTACGTGGTCGCGGGAACGGAAGCCGGATCCAAACTCAGGAAGGCCGAAGAATTGGGGGTCGAGGTGCTCGACGAGGCGGCGTTCCTCACGTTGCTGAAGCAGTAGGCGCCAAGAGGGCACAGCGCTGTCGGGAGCCGTGTGCGGCCGCTACCGGCCGGATCGGTAATGAAGCGTGGCTCGCGCGGGCTCGATCTTCGATGAAGCATGCCGCCGGTGCGATCGGCACGATGCAACGAGCGGCGGGCCTTCGACAGACCCGCCGCGAGTGTTGCGAAAAGACGCTTACATCTTCTTTTCGATTTTCGCGCTCTTCTTCAGTTCTTCCACATAGGCTTGCAATTTCTTCTGGATCGCGCCGTTGGTGACCTGTGCCTTGACCTGTTCGAACGGCGGCGGCGTCACGTCGCGCGTATCTTCGAGCTTGATGATGTGCCAGCCGAATTGCGTCTGCACCGGCTCCTGCGTCATTTCGCCCTTCTTGAGGCCACGTATCGCATCGCCGAACGGCTTCACCATGCGAGCCAGCGTGAACCAGCCCAAGTCGCCGCCGCTGGTCTTGGAGTTGTCCGTCGATTCGGCTTTGGCAACGTCTTCGAACTTCGCCCCGCCCTTGATCTTCTTGATGAGCGCCTCGGCCTGCTCCTTGGAGGCGACCAGGATGTGTCTGGCGTGATATTCGGTCTTGTCCATGGCTCCGATGGCCGAGTCGTATTCGGCATGCAGTTCGGCATCCGTGGGCTCTTTACCCTTCAGGTATTTCTGCGATTCGGCTTCGGCGAGTATGCGCATGCGCACCATGTCGAGGCGTGCGGCCACATCGGGATCTTTTTCGACCCCATCCTTGACGCCTTGGGCGGACACCAGCTGCATGGTGATCATCTCGTCGAGCACTTGAGCTTTCTGCTCGGGCGTCAATTCGGTCTGCTGCTGTCTGCCTTGCTGAAGGCTCTTGGCGTACACATCGAATTCCGTGCGTGTAATCGGCGTGCCGTTGACGATGGCGACCGGCGGCACCGCGGCGGTGTCGGGAGTCGGGGCGGCGGCCTGCTGTCCCTTGCCGCAAGCCGACAGCATGAGGGCGATGGCTGCCACAGTGGACGCCAGCGCCCACGGCATACGAGAAAATTGAGTCATTTGAATCCTCGGAACGTAAAGGCGACTTGGCCTAAGGTGGCCGGCGCGCCCGGGGCCGGCAGTTTAGCCTTTACGGGGCTATCTCTCCAATTATCTCAAGCAGGCGGCGGCAGCGCTTCGATGGTGAGCGCATGGATCTCCTCGCGCAGCAGGTCGTCCACCGCGGCGTAGACCAGCCGGTGGCGCGCCACCGGCGTGATGCCGCGGAAGGCGTCGGCCACGATTCGAACGCGGAAGTGGCTGTGGCCGCCGGCGGCGCCGGCGTGGCCGGCGTGCAGGTGACTTTCGTCCTCGATCGACAACTGCAGGGGCGCGAACCGCGCCGCCAGCCGCTCCCGAAGTCGCGCCTCGCGAGTCGCGCCGGCCACCTCAGGCGCCTTCCGTCTGAGCGGTCTTGGTCTTGCCGTTGAGCCATATGACCTGCGGAATCATGAAGATCAGCATGGCGACGGTGATGCCGAAGACCTTGAAATTGACCCAAATGCCCTCGGCGAAATTATGGGCGATGTAGATATTGGCGATCGCCAGCACGGCGAACCAGCAGGCCCAGAGCGTGTTGATGACCAGCCACGCATGGCGCGACAGGTCCAGCGGCTCGCTGAACACGCCTTCCAGCATGCGGCGCGCCAGGGGCTGCTTGCCGATGGCCGCGCTGCCCAGGAATGCGAGGGCGGCACAGCCGAGCAGCACCGTGGGCTTCCATTGGATGAAGCGTTTGTCGTGCAACAGGAGGGTGGCGGTGCCGAGCACCAGGACCACCACCGCCGTGACCACGTGCATGGTCTTGTAGCGGCCCGTACGCGAGCGGTGGATGAACATCAATAGAACGCAGGTGATCATCAGGGCGCCGGTTGCCCAGTAGATTCCGAGCAATCTGAACGCCACGAAGAACACGATGAGCGGAGACCATTCGAGGAGTTGAGTCATCCAGGTATCATAGCCGACGAACATGAGTATCTATCTGCAACTGCATCCGGTTTCCCCGCAGCGACGCTTCATCCGCCAAGCGGTCGAGGTGCTGCGCGCCGGCGGCGTCATCGTGTATCCCACGGATTCGTGCTACGCGCTGGGCTGTCATATTGGCGACAAAGCGGCACTCGAGCGCATCCGGGAAATACGTCAAACCGATCGGAATCATCACTTTACGCTGGTATGCCGGGATTTGGCTGAGGTAGGCAAGTACGCGGTGGTGGATAATTCCCAGTACCGGCTGCTGCGCGCCCACACACCGGGACCCTATACGTTCCTGCTCAAGGCGTCGCGCGAGACCCCGCGGCGCCTGAAGCACGAGCGGCGCGGTACCATCGGGCTGCGGGTTCCCGATCACCCGGTCACGGCGCTGCTGCTCACGGAATTGGGCGAGCCGGTCATGAGCTCTACCTTGCTGTTACCGGGGGAGGATCTGCCGCGCACCGATGCGAAGGACATCTATGAGCGATTGGGGCATGCCGTCGACATGGTGCTCGACGGGGGCAATTGCGGGCTGATACCGACCTCGGTGATCGATCTATCGGGCGATCGGGCGGTGGTGGTGCGCGCCGGCCGGGGCGACGTGAGCCCCTTTGAGGACGTGGCGACCGTATAATGTTTCAACAATGCGGGCACGACAGCTCGTGTTCTTTGTTAAATAACGAGTGCAAGCATTGGATTTATCAGTATTTCTGAAAAACATCGCTATTTGGACTATACCGGCATTGTTTGCGATCACGCTGCACGAGGTGGCGCATGGATGGGTGGCACGGTTCTTCGGTGATCGGACCGCTGAGATGCTGGGACGTTTGAGTTTGAATCCTTTTCGGCACATCGATCCGGTGGGGACCATCCTGGTGCCCGGCGTTCTGCTGGCCATTGGCGGCCCGCTCATCGGCTGGGCGAAACCCGTGCCCGTGGCGACCAGCGTGCTGCGTCACCCGCGGCGTGCCATGGT
The DNA here is from genome assembly GCA_003134045.1 of Gammaproteobacteria bacterium. Lineage (GTDB taxonomy): Bacteria > Pseudomonadota > Gammaproteobacteria > Steroidobacterales > Steroidobacteraceae > Bog-1198. The sequence continues at coordinate 4,285 of PLAH01000014.1, read as the reverse complement.
GTTCGTGGCTCTGGCCGGCCCTGCGGCCAATCTGGCGATGGCGCTGATCTGGTGCGGCGTCCTCGGCGCCATCGTGCATGTGAACGGCAACGAGACGTTGATCAGTTGGATCGAACTCATGTGCCAGGCCGGCATCGTGGTCAATGTGGTTCTGGCCGTGTTCAATTTATTGCCCGTGCCGCCGCTCGACGGCGGCCGGGTGTTGGCCGCATTGCTGCCGCAGCGCTGGGGAAGCCGCTTGGAAAAAATCGAACCCGTCGGGTTGTTCCTGGTATTGGGTTTCTCCGTCATGCGTTGGCTCGACTGGCTGTTCGAGCCTGCTTTTCGGGTCATTGGCCGCGTCATCGTCGCGTTGGCGGGGCCGTCGGCATGAGCGGGCCCATCCAAAATCGACGGGTGCTATCCGGCATGCGGCCGAGCGGGTTATTGCATCTGGGCAATTATCACGGCGCGCTCAAGAACTGGATCGAACTGCAATACCAGTACGAGTGCTATTTCTTCATCGCGGATTGGCACGCGCTCACGACTGGTTACGAAGACACATCGAAGCTCGAGGACTATGTCTGGACCATGGCCATCGACTGGCTCGCCGCCGGCCTGAATCCCGGCGTGTCCACGATGTTCATCCAGTCCAAGGTGCCCGAGCATGCCGAACTGCACCTTCTGCTGTCCATGATCACGCCGCTCGGCTGGCTGGAACGCGTGCCCTCGTATAAGGACCAGCAGACCCAATTGGCCGACAAGGACCTGAATACCTATGGGTTTCTCGGGTATCCATTGCTGCAGACGGCGGATATCCTGCTGTATCGGCCGCAGTACGTGCCGGTGGGCGAGGATCAGGTGTCGCATGTGGAGATCACCCGCGAAGTGGCGCGGCGCTTCAATCACATCTACGGCCGCGAACCGGAGTTCGAGCAGAAGGTGGAGAAGGCGATCAAGAGCTTGGGATCGCGCAATTCGGCGATGTATCGAACGTTTCGCAAGGAATTTCAGGAGAGGGGCGACGGCGACGCGCTCGCCAAGGCGCGCGCGCTGGTCGAGTCGAACGCGCGCTTGACGGTGGCGGATCGGGACCGCTTGTTCGGTTTCATCGAGGGCGCCGGGATCTCCATCCTGCCGGAGCCCGAGGTGCTGCTCACGTCGACTCCGAAGGTGCCGGGCCTGGATGGGCGCAAGATGTCGAAGTCCTACGGCAATACCATCGGATTGCGGGAGGATCCGGATTCGGTGGTCAAGAAGCTCAAGGCCATGCAGACCGATCCGGCGCGCGTGCGCCGCACCGACCCCGGCGATCCGGACAAATGTCCGGTGTGGGATTTGCACAAGATCTATTCGAGCGCCGAGACTCAAGGCTGGGTGCAGCAGGGCTGCCGCACCGCCGGCATCGGCTGTCTCGATTGCAAGGCGCCGCTGATCGAGAAGATCGTGGAGGAAGTCACGGGCATGTCGAAGCGCGCGCAGGAGTTCGAGGAGAATCCGGAATTGGTACGCGGTATCATCGCCGAAGGATGCGAGCGGGCGCGCGGCGTGGCGCGCGATACGCTGGATGCGGTCCGTCAAGCCATGGCCATGAATTACCGATGAAGCCTGAGCTCAGCGTCGTGCAGGACACCGCGCCCGCACCCGCCGCGGCGCCCGTGACTGCGCCGCCCGCGCCAGCCCAGGGCGAGATGCCGTTCGCCATGGTGGAGGGCCAGCCCATCACCGAGATGCCGCGCGACCTGTACATCCCGCCGCAGGCGCTCGAGGTGTTCCTGGAGGCCTTCGAAGGGCCCCTGGACATGCTGCTGTATCTGATCCGGCGCCAGAATCTGGACATTCTGGATATACCGATCGCCGAGATCACGCGCCAGTACATGCGCTACATCGAGTTGATGCAAGTGCTGCAGCTGGAGCTGGCGGGCGAGTATCTGTTGATGGCGGCGACGCTCGCCGAGGTCAAGTCGCGCATGTTGCTGCCGCGGCCCAAGACCGAGGATTCGTCGGACGAGGCGGATCCGCGCGCGGAACTGGTGCGGCGTCTGCAGGAGTACGAGCGCTTCAAGCGCGCCGCCGAAGGCATCGATCGGCTGGCGCGCTTGGAACGCGATACCTGGCTGGCGTCGGCCGAATTGGTGGATCGCAAGGTGGTCCGCATCGCCCCGCAAGTCACCCTGCAGGAAATGCTGCTGGCGTTCCAGGACGTCCTCTCGCGCAACGACATGTTTGCCCATCACCACGTGCAGCGCGAGCCGCTCTCGGTGCGCCAGCGCATGACGGACGTCCTGTCGTCGCTGACGGCGGCTTCCTTCATGGATTTCCACCGGTTGTTCCGCCCGGAAGAGGGGCGTCGCGGCGTGACCGTGACCTTCGTTGCGGTGCTGGAGCTGCTGCGCGAGGGGTTGATCGAAATCGTCCAGTCGGAGCCCTATGCGCCCCTGCACGTTCGCCTCGGCAATCCCGTCCGACACCTGAAGGGGGTGTCGGACGAGGACGCCGCCAACGATGACTTATCGAGAGCTCAATGAACGATCAATACGTAAGAAATGTCGTCGAAGCGGCGCTGTTGGCCGCCGGGCGGCCTCTGGCATCCGATGAACTGGTGACGCTATTCGACGAGCGGGACGGTTCGAACGCGGATGAAGTCAACGCGGCGATCGAGGTCTTGCGCGGCGAGTACGAGACGCGCGGGCTGGAACTGGTCGAAGTCGCGAGCGGCTATCGGATTCAGATCAGGCATGCGGTGGCGCAGCCGGTGTCGCGGTTGTGGCAGGAGAGGCCGACCAAGTATTCGCGCGCGCTGTTGGAGACGCTCGCCCTGGTGGCGTACCGGCAGCCCATTACGCGCGGTGAAATCGAACAGATCCGTGGCGTCGCGGTGAATCCAAACATCATCAAGACCTTGCTGGAGCGCAGCTGGATCCGGGTGGTCGGACACCGGGACGTTCCGGGTAAGCCCGAATTGCTCGGCACGACGCGCGACTTCCTCGACTATTTCAGTTTGCAGAAGCTCGACGATCTGCCGACGTTGGCGCAGCTCAAGGAGCTCGAAGACCTGCGCGTGCAATTGAGCTTGCCGGGGGCGGATAAAGTCGCGGCCGAGCCGGCGACCGGCGCCGCAAGTGCGGCTGCGACGGGCGAGGCTGCAACGGGCGATGCCATTACGCCTGGGGCGGCGGTGGACGAGGCCGCAAGGGGCGCCGCAAGTGCGGTTGAGGCCTCGGCGCGCGATACGTCGGGGGACGACGAGGTGTCGGCACATCGCGAGGCATCCGGGAACGACGACGACATCGATGAGGATTCGGCGCAGCGTGGCCCGCACGGCTTGGTCGCGCGCGCGGCGGCGGACGATCAGAATTGATGCGAGCTCGCCCGCCTCGGAAAGAACCAGGTTCGGGCGGCGGTCGCGGTTCGCGCCCCGTGCGCGGCTCACACAAACTGGAACGTGGTGTGCCGCAGGACGCGGTGCCCACCGAGCGAATTCAAAAACTGCTATCGGCGGCCGGCGTGGGTTCGCGCCGCGAAGTGGAGCGCTGGATCAAGGAAGGCCGGCTGCAGATCAACGGCGAGGTGCCGGCGTTGGGCGCCAAACTCGCGGCGCGGGATCGGATCACGCTGGATGGCCGGCCGGTGCGCTTGCATACGCCGAAGGTCAAAGAGCTCCGGGTGCTGCTGTTTCACCGCTCTCCCGGCGAGCCGCTCGATCTGAAGGCGGCCACGTCGCGTGCCGCCGAACACTTGAGCTTGCCGCGGGCAGCGGGGCGTTGGCTCGCGATTCAGCCCATGCCGCCGGTGGACGGCGGCCTCGAAATCCTCACCGACGATGGGTCGTGGGCGCACCGGGTGTCGCAAGGCGCGCATGCGCTGACCGTCGATTATGTGCTGCGGATGCGCGGACCCTTGAGCGAATCGCTGGTGGAGGAGTTTCGCGCGGCGACGGAGAACGAAGGCGAACCGATTTCCATCTTGAAGGCCGACGCGCAATTCGGCGAGGGTTTCAATCACTGGCTGAACGTGACGGTGCGCGCCACGCGCTCGGCGCAGGTGCGCCATTGGTGGGCGGCGCGCGGCATCATCGTCAGCCGGCTGATGCGGGTGCGCTTCGGCCCCGTCCATCTATCGCGCGAACTGCCGCGCGGCCACTCGCGTGCCATGCTCGCGAGCGAGCGCCATGCGCTGNNTTGATCCGAGGCGGGCAGCAGAATGAAACGGCCGTTCTTGATGCGTTTAACCTCGCGTTCGGCCACGTTGAGTTCCGGCGGATTGATGAAATCGTCTCCCGAATTGATCCACATCAGCGGCGCGC
>PLAH01000144.1 GCA_003134045.1 Gammaproteobacteria bacterium | reverse complement strand
CCGCTCGTGCGCATCGCCACACGCGGAACGGATAGTAGAGTCCCCGGAAAGTCAGGCAGCCCGCGCTCCTGGATCTCCTCCCCGGTGATGGCAGTGATGCTCATCGGTGTCTCCGTTTCGGTGGAGGCACGCTTGGTTGCTGTGACTACGGCCTCCTCCAGCGTATTGGATTCCCGAACCGCCTTAGCGAACGCCACCCCCGAGCCAATAGACGCGGCCATTGGAACTGCTGCTTGACCGAAACTCCGATCGCTGTTGCGAAATAGACCCGTCATTGTTCACCCCACTGTCTTTGTGGCCTGAGTCTATCATTGGAGGTTTATATCCTGTCAAGAGAATTATGTCTCTTGCTATAGACGCGCCTAATGCGGCACTATGCAGTCTCCGCACACCTCTTCTAGGGCGGCTAGGGAGAAATCATCCAATACGCGTTGCAAATGGCAGGTAGGCATGGACTTCGATAGGAGCGAGTACGATCGGATCGAGAGAAATTTTCTCCGTCCCGGACAGCGTGTGGCAAAATGACGTATGATTTCATTGTCGTTGGGGCAGGAATTGCCGGCACTTCGATCGCATACGAACTCGCCCGCTCAGGTCGCGTCTGTCTCATCGAGGCTGAAAGCCGGCCGGGACTTCATGCCACTGGCCGCTCTGCGGCCCTTTTCGCGCCAAGTTATGGCGGCTGGCAGATTAGGGCGGTCACTCGAGCAAGCCGTTCCTTTTTCGGCTGCCCGCCGCTCGGCTTTTGCGAGCATCCGCTCCTCAAGATCCGAGGATGTCTCTATATCGCACGCGCGGATCAATGCGTGCGGTTGGGGGAAATGGTCGAGGACATTCGCGCCTCGGGCGGAAATGTTGCATTGATCGATAAACAGCAAGCGTTAGCGCATGTACCGCTCCTTCGCGAGGGATATCTGGCGCAGGCGGCGTTGGATCCCGACGCGATGGATATTGATGTCGATGCGCTCCAACAGGGGTTTTTGCGGGGGGCGCGCGCCTCGGGCGCTACGCTCATAGCCAACAACCGGGTAACCGATGCGCGGCGGCTAAATGGTCTTTGGTCCATTAGGCTGGGCGATGACTCTGTAAGCGCGCCGGTTCTGGTTAATGCAGCTGGTGCGTGGGCAGATGAGGTCGCCGCAATTTGCGGTGCCCGACCCATCGGCCTGCAGCCATTACGCCGGACTGCGCTGTTGGTAGACGCACCTGCCGGCGTTGATATTCGAGCGTGGCCAGCAGTCATCGATGCCGATGAGAGATTCTACTTCAAGCCCGACGCATCGAAGCTTTTACTGTCGCCAGCCGACGAGACACCGGACCGAGCAGGTGATGCGCAACCCGACGAGATGGACGTCGCTGTCTGCGTCGATCGCGTAGAGGCTGCGCTCGACATCGAGGTGCGCCGGATCAGCCACCGCTGGGCCGGGCTGCGAACGTTTTCGCCAGACCGAACTCCCGTGGTGGGCTTCGACCCCGAGGTGGCGGGGCTGTTCTGGTGCACAGGACAGGGCGGCTATGGCGTCCAGACCGCGCCCGCGCTGGCGCGAAGCGCAGCTGCGCTTGCGAAGCGGGAGAACCTGCCAGCCGACGTGGTGGCCGAGGGACTCAGCGAGGCGGACCTCTCACCTCATCGGTTCGTGGGATGAATGGGTCATACTCGGAAATTGGAGTTGTAGTGGGCATCGAGCGTTCGCTAGCTTGTGGGACAAGGTGTCTAACATCTCGAAGGACTGCGCACAATGGCGAATAAGAACAGCACGTTAGGCGGCTTGATCCGGCTCTTGCGGCAGCAGAAAGGCTGGACGTTGCGCCAGATGAGCGAAAAGGTGGGGATTCCGCTCTCGACACTCGCGAAGGTGGAGGCCGACAAGCTCTCGCTCACGTACGACAAGCTTCAGCAATTCACCTCGCGGCTTGGTTTGACCATGGCCGAGTTCCTCGCCCATGAGGCCCCTGCCTCGGGATCTTCTGCGCCCATCGTCACGGCGCGCAGGAGCCTCACGGGCAGCGGAAATTCCATTCAGGTCACGACGCCGAATTACGATTACGAGTACCTGTGCGCCGATATTCGAGAGAAGCGCATGGTCCCGATCATCACGCGTATCCGAGCCCACGACATAGCCGAATTCGGTGAACCGGTTCGACATCAGGGCGAGGAATTTATTTTCGTTCTCGAGGGATCCATCGAGGTTCATCTACAGTTCTACACTTCCGTAACTCTCGCAAAAGGACAGGGCATCTATCTCGATAGCACCATGGGCCACGCGTATGTCGCGAAGAACTGCGAGAGCGCTCTGGTGCTCGCCGTGTGCTCGAGCGAGGATCCGAATCTTGCAGGCGATCTAATCACGCTCGCTGAAAACGAAGCGCTACCGGCGGTATGACTCGAGCGTGGAAGCGCGCTAGGTCGCCCGGAGTTTGGGCTTGGTGATCGACACATAGATAATGGGAAGGATGAAGATGACGATCAGAACCCAGGAGATGAATCGGTAACCTTTGGCGATCAAATCTACGAGGCCTATGCCTTGCGCCGCGGAAACGGAAATAGCCAGAACTCCGAGAGTCGTGGCGGCTCGGACGGCCGCGTTGGGATCCTTCCCCGTGCGATCGCGCAGCGCGCGACGAACCCTCTCCATGATGGCATGAACGACGCCGCAACCGCTCTCTAAAAGAGCGAAGAAGATCATGCTTTGAAACAGCAGGCGAGCCAGCGGTACATCCAATTTCATCAGGAGGTAATCCGATGGCAGCGTACTGTCGCCAACCGCGGGATACCAGGCAATCATTGACAAGAAGAAAAAGAGGCCTGGCAGCATCGCAAGAGGTCCGGCGATGATTCCCGCAATCAGCGCCTCCCGTCGAGTGGTCATGTGCCTCAAGACGGGAAGGATGACGACGGCCGCGACCGCGTTGTAGCCAGCGTAGGTGACTCCGCCGCCGAGCCAGCCGCCGTTCATGTGCGATGTACGCAGATTCGATAGGATCTGGGGCCCGAACTTGGACAGGCTCAGCGCCAGAAAGGCCGCGTACGTGGCGTAGAGCAGAACCGACACATATTTGAAGAGCCCTTCGACCGCACCGGGTCCCAGTGCCACCAGCGCGGCGATTGACAGCAGGAGAAGGACTGTGCCAGCGATTGCCGGCCAACCGAAAAGCGCTTGGCCGATCGCGCCGGTCGTTGCCCCGAACACCGATAGTATTATGAGAACGAGCAGGAAGTAGGTGATCTCAAATAGGACCCACCCTCGACCCAGCAACTTGCCGAAGAAAGCGCGATAGTCGAGTAATCGATAACAAAACGCGTAGGAAAAGGTCAGGGCGCAGACGAGACTCCACACGAGAGTTGCAACAAGGATTGCGAGCAGCCCCCCGATGGGGCCGCTCGGCAGGAAGAACTCCGCGAGTTCTCGTCCGGTAGCATATCCGCCGCCGATGACGACCGCTTTGAAGGCCAACCCAGGCAGGATGTATCGCTGTATCCAACTCGGTCGATGGGAAATTTCGGGGTTCATTGCCGGAACGGGTTCGTCAGCCCACTTCGAGCTTTTTCTATTCTGTCTCTTTAAAGAGAAATGTCAACCTATTGTGATACGACTTCTCTTATAGGATTATCTGCATCTGAAGCGGGTCATCGCCGGCCTTAGGTCAGTGTCAGCACGAGCTCACTTCCAAGGAGCTGGAGACCATTGGCAAGCCGCGTCCCTCGCAATATAGCGCAAGCAACGCATTTGAATATTTGACTGCTAGTGCCGGCGGTGTCCTATTGGCCCGAGATTGCCAGGACCACGCACTCGATTTCAGACGGGCGACACAACCTTTGTGTCGATCAGTGACAGCAGATGGTTTTCGAGCATCCCGGGGATTTTCCCTCCCGAAATCAGCACTCCGGCCTCCATGTTCTTTTCCATCGCATACCCGGTCAGGTTTGCGCTGGTGATGAAACATACAATCCCGTCGGCCACGGCGACTTTGGCATGGACACGTCCATCTGAAAATGGCTCAGCCTTCTCGCGCCAAGCATAGAGTCGTGCGGAGGGAACCAGCGCTCTCATCTTGCCGATCGCGTCGAATGTGATGGTACCGCCGTGATCCTGGGACAACTCGAGCAGCATCGAGATGGCAACCCCATGATCGCTCGCAGCATTCAGAGCCCTAACGATTGTGGAGACATCGTAAGCCACGAAACTCGTGACGAAAAGCGTTCGATTGGCGGCATTGATGACCTGCAGCAATGCTTGTTCTGTTCGTCGAGCCGAGACGAAGGGCGTCGTCGGCCCCGTCCAGACGAGTTCAGTAGATTGCTCAGAGGCAGCCTTGATGGAGACATGACCGGCGGCGAGCAGCATGGACGCAAGCTCATCGGCGCTGACCGGGGTGGATTGCCAAGCATCAATGAGCTGATCCACGAGCCCAGCTGCTGCGGGTGTGCCGACGACACCCAAGAGCGCGGCAGCTGCCTTTGAGGTCTCAGTGCGACGAATCCGGGATGCAATGGCCTGGACCTTTTCCGGTGAGACCAAACAGGCTACGGCCGCGACGGCGTCCAAAAGTTTCTCCATGTCAAAATCCAACGAAGAACGCAGCATCGACGCGGTCGAGGGTCGGCAACAGAAGTGATCGGTCCAAGTAGCGATTACCCCGCTCGCACGAGGTTTCCGCTACCAAGCTACATGCGTGGCATGCCGCGGCGTGAAGGGAACGATCTTTCGCGGGGTCATGCTCTGAGCAGAGTGGGTCCGAGGAACAGATCTTGGAGCGGTTCAACGCCTGTTCCAGCAAGCGCCCGAGATTCTCCGGCTTGCCGAGATCGACAAGGCCACCCAGCGTCCCGTCAGAGTCGGCGGCCGCCGTGTAGATGAGGATGCCGGCATGAGGACTATCACCCGAGGTGTCGGCATAGATCCGTTCACGGATGCTCGCCGCGTTGTATCCGCACTCCAGTGCCAGTTCACGAATCAGCAGGTGTGAAAGCGTGTGGAGCATAGCAAACCGAATGCCGGGGTAGCCCTCGCCGGGGTCGAGATGACGTGAGTTTCTCCATCCTTTGTGGCCACCTCGAAGCATCTGGTCGACTTTTTTCACGGCGGCCAGTCCCTCCCAAGCTACGAGCGCCTGTTCGTCGAACTGGATGAAGATACCCTCGCCATGAACCTGGTTAGCGGTCACCCAATCCGGCTTGCCACGCGAGAGCTTGGCCATCTGTGGCCGTTCATTCGGGTCGCCCGATTCTTCGGGAGCCTCCACTCGAGTGAATCCCAGCAACGCATTGATCTCTCGTAGTCGCTCGAGGAGTAACACTCTGCTGATTTGCTTCGCAAACCCCGGTGGCGTACCGACTTTCTTGCTCATGAAATGTGGGTAGTCGGTGGGGGGATTGGCCTCCGTCAGAACGTCCCACTCGGGGCCCTTGATGTCTGCCTCACCAACGACCTCCTGTCCACTACCGGTGCGGTGGGCCTCAATGGCGGACCAGATGGACGACGCAGGGTACTTGTCGATCCCTGGCAGTGCCCCCGTTTTCTTCAGCGTCTTCACCGTGACCAACACTTCCACTTCGGATTCCAGTTCTTCGAAAAACTCCCAGCCGTCCTGGATCAGCTGACTGAGTGGGTCCTTGGTCTGTGGAATCGCGAGAGCCGAGAGCGTGATCGGAAACCAACTATTCGTGGCACCCAAGAGAACAGCCCGCGCTTCTTCATCGCATTCGTTGTCGAAGTGGTCCAGGTGGGGATGGCGTCCACGGCAAGCTGGCAGATTCTCCTTGCCGGCCTTTCCGAAGGCGTTGGCCATGCTTCTCGACGCTCCGCACGCATCGCACTTCACCCACAGGTTTTCTGTCTGCAGAGAGGCGCCGCTCTCGAAAAAACGCAGCGTTCCCTTGCACGAACTATTGCCCCCATGGACGAAGTAGCACCAAGGAAAGTCATCGAGGTGGCCGTCGCGGCAGGCCAACAGGAAACGGGCCGGCACGGCGTCCGCATCCTTGGCGGGTCGGTCGCCCTTCGAACCACGACAACCCTTGTGGACGAAACGGGTTCGTTCGGGCCTGTAACGGTTTATCTTGATTTCGAACAGCCCGGCGTCGAAGGGTGATAACAGGCCGCATTTCACGCACCGCATCCAGCGCGGAAACGGCCGTACAGGAACGCCGATATTGGCTTCAGCCGACCAGACATCGACGAGTTCACTTTTCTGGAATGGCGGCATTCGTAAGTTTTCCACTTGCGGCCCCAGCACCTTCCTGACGGCGGCCAGCAATCGCGCCTCCTGGATAGGCTGGCAGCGATCCTTCTCCCACCGGTCGATGCCGAGCGTCACCACGGAGAGGCTCGGAAGATCGATCAACGCCCCCGGCCCAGTCGTCCGCGATACGCGCGGTTCGTCGTGAAATCGGACGTCGACCCGCGCTATGTGCCGTTGCTGCTTCGCGACATCACACAGCAGGCCGAGGTGCTGGGCGATTCGTGTCAGGACGCGCTGCAGGATCCGCAGAGGGTCGTCAGACCCGCCCGCACGGCGCAAGCGGCTCACCGCATCAGTGTCGGGATTTTCGTCATGGAGGAAGCATCGCTCGTCGCGCCGTCATCGGAATCACCCCCGACCTCCCCGAAGCGCCGTCGGCCGAGAGCTTAAGTGTCCATGGCACCGCGACCAGCATCGCCGCGGCGACGCCCACGGACTGAAGGTTCCGGCGACCCGCAACGCCTGCGTCAAACGCGTGCGGCCGCCGACCGCTCCCACCGTGCCCAAGACCTCCTGCGCGCCGATCAAGAGCATCGGGAGCGCATGCTCGAGCAAATTTACCGGGTGATATTCGAATTCGCCGATGATTTCGGTGTACCGCCGCAAGCCGCCCATCGCGCCTTTCGCAAGGCCAAGAAGTCGGCCGCCACCTCGCCCTATCGGCTTCATCAGGCGGTCCACTTTCAGACGCTGCTGCAAATCTCCGAGATTTTGGGCGCGTGGTACCGGGAACCGGCCTACCTCAATGAAATCGGCGACCCACGTCCCTTGCCGATCGTCGGGGCCAAGAGCTTCGCATCGCTCGTGCGGCGTTTCTTGCCGCAATTTCGCCCGCGTGACATTGCCGAGATTTTGATTTCCGAGCGCCTACTGCAGCGCGATTCGAAGGGAGAGGTGGTACCCCTGCGGCGCACGGCGGTCTTTGCCAATGCCAACACCATGATGCTGGACCGGGTCCCCGCCCTCCTCCGGGGGCTCTCGAGCACCCTGTGCTACAACACGCGCCCCGCGAGCGAGCAGCGCCATACGCGCTGCGAGCGCGGCACCACCATCGACCGATTGCCGGTCGAGCTCATTCCGGCCTTCAATGCACACGTGAAAAAATTGGCGCAGTCGCTCCTGAACCAGACCGATGCGTGGGCCGATCAGCGGCAACTTCCCGAGGGCGCACGGTCGCGCAAGCCCGTGGCGCGGGTCGGCGTCGAGGTCTTCGCGTTTGTGGAGACTGACGAAGGCACGCGGCGGCACGGGAGGCCCGGATGACGACGGTGCGACCAGCGCGCAAGGCGCCGCGAAAGAAGGCCGCTTCGGCGGGCGGGGACATCAAACGCATCGATGGAGCGCGCCATTGGCCCAAAACACTGGATCAATTGGTGTGGTTGCTGCTCCGAGCGGGGGTAACACCTGAGCGACTGACGCAGGCCTTGGGCGCGAGCCTGCGTAAGCACCGCGCGACACGTCCACTCGCGATGCCGAGCCCGGAGGTCCTCGAGTATTCCCGAGTCCTCACCCACTGGCAGACTGAACCTGAGTATTTGGACGAACACGGCAACGCTCGATCCTTGAAGCTGGCGGGACGCTCACCGAGCTTTGCTTCCCTCGTGCGCCAAGCGCTGCCGGGTGCCGATGTGTCGCTGGTGATGGCCATTCTGTCGCGCCACGGCTTGGTGGGTCGCACACGGGACGGTCGCGTGCGCATGCGGGCGACCGCCTTCTTGCCTCGGGGCGAACAACGTGCGCAGTTCCTGGCCTATACCCTCTCGGCGCTCGAGGGGATCATCGACACGTGCTATTCGAACTTGACGACGCGCGATCGTCAGAAGCAGATCGGTCAACTGCAGCGCGTCGTCTTCGCCGAGCGATTCGACATGACGCGCCTCGCCGAATACGACGCGTTTTTGCGCGACAGCGCGGCGGCGTTCCTGGTCAAACACGATGCGTGGCTCAAGCGTCGGGAAATACGGCACACTGCGGCGCCCAATAGCGGCATCGGCTATGTGGGCGTCGGTATTTTTGGATTCAGGGCCCGTTGAGCGCTGTCTGATGAATTTGCCGCCCATCGGCGCCGGGACCGGCGGCCAGCGGCGGGACGATGATCGCCCCGCCGCCCGCAACGCTTAGGCGATTGACTCCCCCACCCCCGCCGGCTCATGACACACGAGGGCCGGGTCCGATCTATGCAGGAAATCAACGGCACGCTGCGCATGCGCAGCCGCTGAAAATATCGCTCGCTTGTCGCCGTGAAGGACTTTCAGCCAATGTCCCATATAGGCGGCGTGGTCCTCTCGCGGCTGCAACGTGATCCCGAGCGTTGCACACAGAAACGCGGCGCCGAGCTCTGCCACCAGTTCCTCGCGTGAATAGCCTTCATCGCCGAAGTGCTTACGCCCCAGGTCGCGGTTGAGACGGCTCCGGTGCTTGGTCCAGTGCGTCAATTCATGCGCCTTGGTCGAGGCGTAACTCTCGGCATCCTTAAACGCCTCTGGGTACGGTAACTGGACAAAATCAGCGCCTTCGGCGTAATACGCCTCATTTCCACCGTGACGAACCGTTGCGCCGGTTGCGCTGAAGAACCGTTCGGCGGCGTCGATGAGGGGGAGTTTTGCGCGCGTGGGGTCCTCGTGATCGGGTACTTGAATCGCCAACCCATCGATCTGATCCGTATTGAACACCGTATAGGCTCGCAGCAGATAGACATCGCGCTGGTCGACGGTGCCGTCGTCGTCGATCCGTTTGGTGCTGATCGTGTTCGCGTACACGACATGGCAGCCGGATTCGCCGCGGCGCACCTGGCCGCCGAGCTCTGCGGCCTGTCGGTAGGTCATCCATTTTGCGGATCGGTACCCTTTGTCGATCGCCTCGGACCACAGCAGTAGCACATTGATACCTCGATACGGTTCATCGTTGTGCCGGACCGGCAAGATGATTCGCGTCGCGGCGCTGCCGGCGCTCCACGGCTTCATCCACGGCCGCACTCCTTGCTCTAAGGCCGCGATAATCGCCTGCGTGACGCGGGTGTAAACATCGGTTCGTGTAGTCTTCGTCATTATCATCTCTCCGACATTGAGGGCTTTGGGGTCATGCGCCTGGTTGGGGTCGCGCATGGCCCCTGCCCGTCGGCGAGACCGGGGAGGCACAATGCAAGGGCGTTTCTGCCGGAGGGGGATCACCCGGCCTGCACAAGGCTTTGCGCGGAAGGTCGGGGAAACCGGCGGAAACGGCGCAGCTTTACCCTTGCATGACGCCAGGGGCAGCGCCCCTTAGCGAGCTATTGGGTTTCTGTCCGCAGAAAAGACGAAAAAACGCTTCAGTCAACGCTGCGTAGAAGGCATTGCGATGCCCGGAAACACAGACATGTGACATCCAACAAATACGGAAATGTCGATTTCCGGTTCCGCTCGCGGATTTCCTCACGACACCGGATAGACCACACGTCGAGGATGTCTTACCGCGCGGGAGCGCTCGCTGGCGTCAAAGACCTTTGCGATGCGTGCCCGAATCCCGCGTGACCAGGAAGGCGATCCCGAGGGCAACGAGGATGGCGGATACGATGCTGGACAACAGCCGGCGTGACGCCGGCACGAACAGGAGCAGAAGGATAATCGTCATAGTGATCATTGGAACTCTCGATCAGCGCCGCATTTTGGCGCCGGAAGTCGCCAAGGCAGCTTCATTGCATGGCCAAGCTGCGTGGCAGACCCCTACCGCAAGCGCGCACCACGTCCGCCGGGTAATAATGAGCATGCCGCCTCCTCGCAGCGTATCTGGCGCTGCGCGCCTCCCGATTGGCCACACTCCCGGCATCTTACTCGTGCGACCAAAATGGAGGCAAGCGGAATTTGCGGTTAGCTGTGATGCATCCATATTGGGGGCATCCTAGTGAAACAATTGCGAAGCCCAAAGCATCGCGCACTCATTTCCGTCGTCGTGGCAGCGCGCAAAGCCGCAGGCTTGACGCAACGACAGCTGGCCGCGAAGTTGAAGAGATCGAATTCGTTCGTCTGGAAACTCGAAGCCGGTGAACGGCAGGTGAACGTGCTCGAATTCATCGAAATCGCGCGCGTACTGGGCGTCAAGGCATCGGCGCTCATGGCCGACATCGAAGGCTAGACAGTGAGTGCGTAAACGGGCATCGAGTGTTGACCCAATTTATCGGCAGACACCGTTTTACCGCCGCGTAATTGACGTTCACGGATACGGTCAGACAAAAGGCCGTAAGATGAAGTAATCGTCCCACACGGGAAACATACGGAAGTGAGTCCTAGCCTTGATGCCCACGCCGGGGCGTCGAGGCGAACGGTGAGAAAGATTGCCCCGTCAAATCATGGGGATCCCGCGGCGTCAGCGCCAGGAGGCGTCGCTGATCGCCGTTCCGAATGAATACGAAGCCATACTCGGCACCCCCCTCTGCCCGCCAACCTTCGCCGGCGAGGCGCTCAATGGTTGTCGCCATTTCCGAGTGTAAGTCAGTGCCGGGGTCCAGGCGCCGGCACTCGACTACGTTCCGTTGCAGGTCCCAAACGACGATGTAGCGCGGCGTATCGGTTCTCTCGTAAGTGGTGAAGCGGTAGCGGGCCATCGCCGGATTCTCGCGACCGCTGCGACCGGCGTCCATTCAGTGCTGAGCGAGCGCGAACACTGTATGGGGTTCCGGCGATTCGCTTCCTAGCGGATCGGGGCTCATAAGAGCCCCTTCTCCGCCATGCTGAGTACGCTCCCGCTAGCAACGACGAGGTGGTCAATGACGCGTATTTCAACGAGATCAAGGGCGTCTTTCAGGCGATGAGTGATCAACTCGTCGGCATGAGACGGTTCGGCAATTCCGGACGGGTGATTGTGACAAAGGATGACCGCGGCTGAGTTATGGCGCAAGGCGGTTTTGACCACTTCCCGCGGATGGACACTCGCCCCGTCTATCGTGCCGCGAAACATCTCCTCGCAGGCGATCAGGCGATGACGCTTATCAAGAAACATGAGATAAAAAACCTCATATTGAAGATCCGCAAATCGTAGGCGCAAGTAATTCTTGACCGCGTTCGGACTCGACAGCAGAGGGCCCTTAGTGATACGCCGCGCCAGTAGCTCGAGAGCCGTATCGATCACGACCTCGTCGCTCACAGGCACGTACGAGCCCGCAATTTCCCGGGCCAAGCCCGTTGTATACAGATCGGTCTTCGCGTCCAGGCGACCGCTATCCGGTTTCATTCTGAGCGATTTGATGACGTTACGCATGATGTTCTCCAGCTTCGATGCCGGCGGATTGCCGGTGAAGCGGAACCACGCGGCGCAGCGCAGCAGTCAAGGCTCGCGCAGCGACTCGCGAGCACGGGCGCTTTGGCCCGCGCGCAGGCCTTGACGGCGAGAACGCCGCGTAAACTAAGAAGACCAGGCAAGCCCCCCTCTTCCCAGGCCTATGGTTTCGACGATGCATTGGGCATTGAGCGTGCGGGAGGCACGCCAGCGAGAGCGATATGCAGGGCGGCGCGCCGTCCCGCGTCAGCGGGATGAGCGTCTAGCGAACCCGGAATAGCGCGGTCGCGGCCAGGCCGCGACTCGCCCTTTTCACATTGGCGCTACGAATATTTTCCCTTGAGTCTCATCCCTACTGCCAACGGCAAGCCTTCCGGTCATCCAACATAGTCACCAATAAATAATAGGATCGATCCCGTCTGCGCGATCCAAGGCGTGAAAGAATTCGGTCAACAAAGTACCGTTGGACAATCCCAGAGACTTACCTTTTTCAACAGCGGCTTGCAGTTGGTGACGAAGTGCGGACGGCAAAGGACTAATCCAATGAGGTTCTCCCTTACCGACCGACCGGGTACCCTGCTCGATTGATTTCTTCACTGTGCTCCGTCTTATAAGCTGTATTAATTCAGACTCGATCTGACAAGCGATGTCCGAGTTTGACCCCACACCTGACGATGACGAACGGCTGCTTTCTGTACGGCATTTCCAAATGCCCAAGGTTTCTTGATGGCCGGCCGGAGCCCAGCGGCAGCCAACACGAGTTGGTGACAGAGCCTAGAATTTTGCGGTGACCATCATGTCTGTCGCGGCGCGGATCAATTTGACCTGCACCGACGAACCAGGTGTCGCAGCTGCAACGGCGGCCTGTAAATCCGTAGGCTGTGTAATTTGAGCATCACCGAAGGCGCGGATAATGTCGCCGACCGCAATACCGGCATTTTGCGCAATCGAACCGTCCTTCACTTGTATTACCAAAAGTCCCGTTCGCGCGGAATTATCTGGCGTGGGGGACATCGGCGCGAACAGAACGCCCAACGTTTGCTTTGATGGCACTGCTAGCCGGTGCGCTGCCGTGTAATCGTCAATTTTTGCGATAAATCCCGCTACCTCAGCATTCGACAGACCGTCAGTAAAATCTGGACCCGCTTTTGGAATGAACTTGTAGAGCCAGATCGCGGGCTTTCCTGGAACGTACGCAGCGGCGAGTGCGCGCAGATAGGCCTCGGGGATGGTGAAGGCGACATGTTCGGTGTGAGTGCAGCTTAAGGTTGAGCAAGCATCGACCTGTTTGTCTATCTGGGTTGCTGGAGCTGAAACGGGTCCATTTAACGTTGAAAAGTTAGCCGTTTCATAGAAACGCCAGTCCCCGTCGTACGTGATCCATTCGTAGACTTGGGTTGTTGCTTCCCCGGTTTTTTTGTTGATGAAGCCACGCAGGAATGTATCGTGTGTAACGAATCTCAAAAGTCCTTGATGCTCGATAAAGCCTGGCTCGGTGGTTATCGTCGCAGTGGTATCGAGCGCATCGTCCTTGAGCGTTGCAGTGTCTCTGAAATGTTCCATTGAGAGCGAGAGAATCGGGGGATCTTTTGCAACGGCAATGCCGGCCAACGCCACCAGCCCGGACAGCGATGCGAGTGCCATCAGCGGCTTTGAGATAACGTTCATTGCACCACTTCGCTGATTTGGTAGATTTCTTTTTGGCCGTCCAGTACGCCGTGCCGCACGGTGCCTTTAGGTGTCTATGGAGTCTATCAAGAATCCCCGCTTGATATTGGCCAACAAGTGACACACGGTCTGCGCATGAATTGCCCTGCAAAGCGATCGGCGCGGTTTCTTGATTTCACAGCACCCGGTTTAGTGCGGGCGGGGATCTCGGTTATCTGCCCCTGCACGCTCCTACAAAACACGGCGGTGGGCGCTGACATCACCATCGATAAGCCCCATGCCAACAGTGAGTTGGTAGTCATCAGTATCACCGGTGAGATCCGGCCTGGCGATAATATCGTCTTCGCTGGATTGGCAATGGGCGCCAAGCAAATTTGGTTGAACTTGAATTCCCCCGGCGGTGATGTGGCTGCCGCCATAGGCATTGGTTCAGAGGTTCGGAGACGGGATGGTATCGTTTCTACGGACGGATGCTATAGCTCATGCGTTCTGATTTTCGCTGGTGGCGTAACCCGAATCGGCTCGGGAATTCTTGACAATCCTGTGGTTGGCGTGCACCGAATATTCTTTGCTGACCTTCCGGCAGGGCTTACCTCAACTCAAGTTAAAACAATTTATGATGCGCAGCTAAATCGAGTTCGCAACTATCTCGCGCAACTGAATGTCGCTCCGGAGCTCTTGTCCTTCATGCAATCGATCTGCCCCTTGCGGATCATGTGCATCGTTTCGATGCCGGCAATGAGGATGCGTGCGCAGCGAAAGACCTTGAACCCGAGCATCGGCCGCACGCTTACGGTTCGAGGCCACAGTCGGCCGCAGTTTTTAAGACTGTAAATAGCATTTACGTGTTCCGACATGAAGAAAACCGGCAGTCATGTTCGCATCGGAGCTGCCATCCGCAACCGGCGGGAGGCGCAAGGCTTCAGCCAGGAGAGCTACGCGGATAAGATCCGCATGCACCGCACCTATTACAGTGCAATCTAACGCGGCGAGCAAAACATCACGCTTGATACATTGGAAACCGTTTGCAAGGGCCTGGGCGTTCGAATGTGGGAAGTGATGAAAGACGCCGGGGATTGACGGCTTGGGCTTGAGTTATTGCGCTGCGGTCTGCTGCGCCTGCCACCGCTGTTCGAATTCCTTCTTGGCGCGCATGTACTGATTGCCGCAGTCGACCTGATCCTTCCAGGTGGGCGGATGTTCACACGAGGCCGGTGCGACATAGGATGCCGCCCACGCGCGCTCCTTGCGCTTTGCCAGCGCGTCCGCTGCCCGCTGAGCAGCCAACGCGGCTTGTGCCTCCATCCGCTTCGCTTCTGCTTGCTCCGCAGCCGTCGGACGAATAGCAGCCGGCGTGGGCGTTGCCGGCGCCGGTCCAGGCCGTACGGGAGCCGGGGTTGCCGGTGCCAGCCGGGACGTCAAGGGGAGAGGTTGCGCACCGAGGACGCGTGGGACCGATTGGGTCAGCCACCGGGAGTACATCATCCAGCCGCCGGCGATGACGA
This sequence comes from Gammaproteobacteria bacterium, assembly GCA_003134045.1. Classification (GTDB taxonomy): domain Bacteria; phylum Pseudomonadota; class Gammaproteobacteria; order Steroidobacterales; family Steroidobacteraceae; genus Bog-1198. The sequence continues at coordinate 80,506 of PLAH01000144.1, read as the reverse complement.
CCGCGGCGAGAACCAGGGGCACCATCGATCGCCGCACGGCGGCCGATTCCGGATCCAAGCCGGGCGCCAGAGGGTTGCTTCGCACAAACGAACCGTCGGACAGAATGTTGTGATCTCGAATAAGCCGTTGCAGTTCCTCGTGCGAGGGCACGGGACCGGCGGGGATCCGGACGAGTCGCAGGCCCGCGGACGTCAGTGCCTTGGTCTTTCGTGCGTCTGCGCTTTGCCGATCCGCTCTCTTGTGTGTGGGATCGTCCAATTCAATCACTGCCACGACGCTGAAATCGCGGTTGCAGAGCACAAAGTCAGCCACCAGCCGAAAGAACTGATTTTGGATGGACTGTCGATTGGCCGCGCCGGGCGCCAATTCGATCATCTGCGACAAGGCGACTTGCGGGAAAACTACATGATGTGGAAATATCGCTACCAATCGCTCATATAACTGCTGCTCACGCTCAGTCAGGAGCGAGCGCGGTCGCAGCGGCCAACGATCGGTAACGGCCCCAGTGCCTGAAACGGCATCCCGAAATGCCCAAATCAGGGCGACGCCGAGAGCGAGCAATACGAGTAACCACATTCCTTTCGCTCAACAATAACGCGCGGTTGCGCCAGACATTCCGTTGTTCCTAGGGTCAAGTGGCCAATTTGCCAGGATGGCATCGCCAGTTCGGTGACGCGAATCGCGGTTTTGAGCGGGACTTGCCACAGGCGTCCCGCAGGGGCAATGTCCTGCCTTCTAGGAGGAGGCAGTATGTGCGGCCGCTATGTATCCCCCGACGATGCCGCCATCGAGCGCGAGTTCAATCTCGTGCGCACCGAATGGCATTTTCCGGCGAGCTACAACGTCGCGCCGACGCACAAGGTACCGGTCGTTCGCGTGATCGACGGCGAACGCCGCCTCGCACGCCTGCATTGGGGCCTGATTCCCTTCTGGGCGAAGGGCGTTGCGCCGAAGTATTCCACGATCAATGCCACCGTCGAGAAACTTCAGGATGCTGCCACCTGGCGCGGCCCGTGGAAGCGCGGCCAGCGGTGCATCATGCCGGCGCTCGGGTTTTTCGAGTGGCAAGTCCAGGCGGACGGAAAGACCAAGCAACCCTACTACATCACGCTCAACGACCAGGAGATCTTTGGGCTTGCCGGACTCTGGGATTCATCGCCCGGCGCTGACGGCGTGACGGTCGAGTCGTGTACGATCGTGACGATGCCGGCCAATAAGCTGATGAGGGAAATTCACAACGTCAAACAGCGAATGCCGGCGATCCTTGCGAAAGAGGATCGGGATACGTGGCTCTCCGGTACGCCTGATGACGCTTTTCACGTAATCAGACAGTATCCAGACACCCACATGCTGGCGACGCCGGTGAGCAAGCGGGTCAATACCCCCAAGAACAATGACGCGGAGTTGATTGCACCCATCCAGGTCGCATGAATCTGCACGTTTGCGCAGCACACAGAAATCACGAGCGATTTAACATGGCACCGAGTAGCTTTCGTGCATCGATGACTTTCATTTGGTTCCCCGAGGACTCCATTGGTCCCCGGGCTTCTGGCGAAGGGACCAATGGGGTCCTCTGAAGACAGGAACCAAATCAATGAAACTCATCACTGAAGCTCAACACACGGAACTCCTCGCCAACGGCCGCGCGCAACGCGCCGCCATCGACCAGGACGCCGGCGCCCCGACTTCCAGCCCGTCGTCAAACTTGTTCTCCCTCGACGCCCAATGCACCTGACTGCTCACCGAAATCAACGGGGACGGCCTCGCCTTCGGCCTCTGCGATCTCGGCACGGGCGAGCCGGAACTCGGCTACGTCAGCATGATCGAACTTGCAACTGTGGTGGGCGGTCCACGCATCGTGAAGATCCGGTTACGACGGCGGAGCCCACTCCACATAGAGTCGCGGGCGACGGCTGCGGTGGACACGCGCATGTATCCCCCTGTACTCATACGAAGTCGATGGTCATGCGACGCCGCCATTTCATTGCTATTCCATAAGAGGCCCAAGAGGTGCAATAAGTGCGCAAGATTGGAAGACATGGAGAAGTGTTAATCTACACGCCTACACCCAAGGTATGTGCCCCTTAACCACTGATCCGTCTGCCAACGGTTTGCAACATGACGTACACTGACGGTCTCTTGATTGGGATCAAGGGGAGATTCCATGGACGTATTCACGAAGTCATTGATAACAACAGTCGTCGTGCTAGCAATTGTCATCCCAGTATCTCCAGCGATTGCCGCACAGGACAAGCTGCAAGAGATCCATGCACTATGCGCGCCTCATCCCGATACGCCTCTCTCTGTCGAAATCCCCTGCACAAAGGCAATCCTTGGCGCTTCAAAAGACCCCATATTTAATTCGAGTGACGCTGCAACCCAGCTATTTTTGATTGAGGCCGACAAACTGCTCCATGGTCTCCAACTAAAGCGAATTTCAGAAGACAATGCTCGCGAGAAATTCCTACGAATGTTGCTCGATGTAGAGGATCGTCACCGCCCGGAGCTTGCCGCGCAACTGGCCCAGCAGCAGGAGCTGGTAGCAGCCGCGCAACGTGCGGCCGATGAGGCGCAGAAAAGCGCAGAGGTAGCAGAGAATCGGCGCGCAAATACACAAATGATCGAGGCCGCCCAGAATAGAGAATTCGAGAGACGGCAAGCCGACCTTGTTGCGTTTTGCGTTGCTACGGCCAAACAACGAATCAGCGCGAACCCCATGTATGTAAACGATCACATTTTCCAAGGCATACATCCCGATACTAGTTGTGCTGCAGACCCTTACTGGTACAAGACAATTCCGTCGCTACAATCTCAGGTAGGAGGTCGCGTCTCTCAGTAGTTCTAAGTATAAAGTTCGTCCCATTCTTCACCGAGCATCCAGCGGAGAGCAGACAGCTTCCCGTTGATCATTCCCCATTCGAAGTCGGGCCAGGGACCAAAGTTGCCTTGGCCGAGCTTTCGCTCAGCCTTCTTACCCGATTTTTGCGCACCCTTCCATAATTCATCGATGGTGTGATTCTGGCCGCTCAGTTTCTTGGCGTCCCATTCCTCGCGGGTGGCGATTTTGTGCTTGCCGTGGGAGATCTTCCATTCGAGGTGCTTGTGTCGGTTGTACCACACTTGCGTGGCAAACAAGTCCATAGCTTTCAACATCTCCGTCAGACTGCGCGGCTGTTGATTCCATTCCTGTTCCCACATGAGGGCCGTGACACGCATCGGATCAATACGACGCAAGCACTCGGCTAGGGTAATAAAGAACATCGATTTGATCTTCGAGAAACCACTAGCAAGGTCAGTGTGTGGCAGCTTCTGGTTTCCGTTGACGAGGCTGAAGTCTTGTTTGTTGTGCGTGACGAACGCAAATCTCTCACCGGCACCGGCCTTCGTCTTAACGCACTCAAAATACGTCTCAATCAACACCGCATCAGCCATCGCGTTCTTGTTCTCGTGGTGGCACGGTGCCTTCCGATTCAGCGCACGGTCGGCGGCTCGAATCTTCACCTCGTCACTCATTTCGATAACTGTCGTGGAGCCGAGGAGTTTATCGATCCGAGCCAATGTGCCCTCGGCTGCACCACCCACAATCGGGATGCGGTGGTCCATATCCGATAGGTACCTAATGATATTGTCTTTCCGTCTCTTGTCGCCCTCAGCTTTACGGATGGCGTCCTTTACTAGATTGAAGTGCGTTGAAAGACTCTTCTCACTCGATTTTGCGACGCGGTTGCGGTTCCTCTGAAACTCGCTGACCACGATGCGGGGTAGAAGGATGTTTACGACCCCATCCGACAGCAGCTCCTCAAGCGAATTGAGCAGCGCTGTCTGTCTCTGGTCTTCGGCAAGATTGAGCCAAACGCTAGTATCGATAAGCACGTTGAACATTGGTGCAGATTCCCGGTTACCGGCGAGGTCAGGTTGAGAGGCACGCTTCCGACATAGCTGTGGAGACGAGGTTCCAACTTCCAAACAATTTTCGTGTCGCAACGGCCTAGGTAAGTGATCACTTCGTGGTCACTCAAGAGTAACCATCAGGTTCTCGTGTCTGCCAAGTTCTTGATTTGATGGTGCGCCCGGAGAGATTCGAACTCCCGGCCTCCTGGTTCGTAGAAACATAGCTTGAGCGACAAACGATGGTGCTGCCGACGCTCGCTAGAAAAAAAACCGCTGGGACCGACCACTTGGTCACTCTTTGGTCACTCCCGTGAAATTCGCTGGAGTGCGCAATTTGTAAGCGATTGATTTAAATGGTGGGCCGTGTAGGGATCGAACCTACGACCAATTGATTAAGAGTCAACTGCTCTACCAGCTGAGCTAACGGCCCAAGAAACCTTTCCAGAAAACGCCTTATCCCCCAAACGCACGACCGGCCACCTTGCGTCACAAGGTGGGGTGGACGACGGGGCTCGAACCCGCGACAACCGGAATCACAATCCGGGGCTCTACCAGCTGAGCTACGTCCACCATCGTCATCCTTCCGACACGAGGTGGTGCGCCCGGCAGGAATCGAACCTGCAACCGCCGGCTTAGAAGGCCGGTGCTCTATCCGGTTGAGCTACGGGCGCCTTATAAAACAGAGACTTAGCGCCAAACGTATTCTTTCAGGCCGATGCCGGGTCCGTGCAAACCGAATCGGAAGTGCGCGCGGATTATATAGGACTTTTCGCGATTTTGAAGCGCCGATTACGGCCGGATTGCTTAATTGTTGCCAAGACTGGCCCACCTGCAAATTTTCGATAACTTCGCAGGCTCCCGCCCAGCCGCGACATTCCGGGCCCATGTACGGCCCTCCCGTTGACATCAGATGGCCTCATCGAGTGCGCGGGCGCAGTGTTGGCGGCTGGATCGCTTCCCTGACCCTATTCGCGGTTGGATTCCAACAGAATTTTTTTTCCGCTCAAATTCACGCCGTCAACCGCAGTGACCTCGAGCAGCGTTTCGAAGGGCAGCAGCGTATCGGCATGCCGACCGCAAAGCGAGAGCTCGTGAATACGAGGTTCTCCATCGTCACCACGCCGCTCATAAACCCGATGTAGACGATGTCGGCGGATTTTAAGGTGCTGGGCTGCGCATCGGTCATCTTGCTCGCGGTGATCCTGCGATTCTCAGGAGCCAAGACAGCCATCACGTTACGCAACGCAAACGCCGTCGCGGCGGGAAGATATCGCACGTTACACCGACCTGAACTTTCTGATCCCCGAGCTTGCGACCAACATCGAATACACCAAAGGACCGTACTACGCCGATGAGGGGGACTTCGCCTCCGTAGGCTCCGTCCACATCAACTATGTGGATAAGCTCGACGATCAGATCTCCGTGACCGGCGGCACGTTGGGGTACCGGCGCGTTTTTGCCGGCGGCTCGGTGGGACTCGGCGAGGGCAATTTTCTGGGTGCCGTCGAGGTACAGCACTACGACGGCCCGTGGGTGAATCCCGATGACCTGCACAAGATCAACGCGGTGCTGCGCTGCAGCACCGGCGCTGACAGGGACGGCTTCGCGTCAACGGCCATGCACTACCACGGCACGTGGAATGCGACCACCGACCAGCCGGAACGTGCCATCGATGAAGGTCGCATCAGCCCCTATGGCTCCTTGGACCCGCGCGATGGCGGCGAGGCACCACGCACCAGCTTGACCCTGGAATACTTCAAGCCCATCGCGGAGGGCGAATTGCGCGCCAACGCCTATCTGTTCGGCAATCGCCTCACCCTGAGGAACGATTTCACGCACTTTCTGGTCGATCCGGTCAACGGCGATCAGGAGGCGCAGCACGAGAGGCGCACGGCCGTCGGCGGGACGGTGGGTTACGAGCATGCCGCGCCGATTGTCGGCCTGCAAAACGACGTGCTGGTGGGCCTCACCACCCGGGCAGACTCCAACGACGTGTCCAGATATCCGACGAAGGATCGTGCCGTCATTCCGGCCATCAATGATCCCCTGCACTTCAGCGAAGCCGACTCCGTTCGCTTGACCAGCGTCGCGGCATCCGCCCAAACCGCCACGCACTGGACCGATTGGTTTCGCACGGTGATCAAATATCGGTACGACACGCAGTACGGCTCGGATGTCGGCACCAACGCCCGAACCGCGAGCGGACATTTACTGGCGCCCAAAGGCAGCTTGATTTTTCGGCCGGCGGAAGCAACCGAAATTTATCTCGGTGCCGGGCGCGGCTTTCACAGCGACGACTTGCGCGGCGTAACCGCTGCGCAAAATGCCGCTCCGGCGGGCGCACCGTTGATCGCCCGGTAATGCGGCGAGGAAATCGGACTGCGCCAGGAATTCACGCACTCATTCGCCATGACCCTGGCCTTCTACGAACTGCGCGCTGACTCCGAGACCACCTACAATCCCGACGCCGGCGTCGATAGCGCCGGGCCCGGCAGCCGCCGACGCGGATACGGGATTTACAATCCTGACCGACAAGAAAGCGGACGCTGCCGAATTCTGGTACGTCGATCGGCTCCCCGGTGAACCCGCCGCGGGCGCGGCCGACGTGCATGTGCATCCGCTCGAGGGACGCACCGGGCGTCTGACGATCGCGAAGACTTTTTGAGGGTATCGCCACGGCGCGAAAGGTCATCACAAAGCCGTTGAGGGAAGTCTGCCGATACTTTTCCCTACGATTTCTTTGGAGAGTCGAGCGACACTTTTGCGGGCTTGGCGTTGCCGACCTCTGACCATGACTTCGCACTGAACGTGAACTCGGCGACGGCGCACGTCGGCATGTGAGTAATCTCGCTTGAGAGGCGATGCGCCAACTCTGTCAATTCGGGGTTATGGCCGAACAGCATCACGCACCTCGCCTTGTCACCGAGCTTGTGAATTACGCTGAGCAGGTCATCCGCCGCGGCGGCATACAGCCGGTCATCCACGACGATATCCTTGACGCGGTAATCAAGCTTCTTGGCGATGATCTCCGCGGTGGTGAGGGCGCGCCTCGCCGGACTCGACAGGATCATGTCGGGCTTTACGTCGCGCTTCGCTAATCGCGTACCCATCTTCGGCGCGTCGCGCTCGCCGCGAGCGTCCAATGGTCGGTCCTTGTCGGGTAACGCAGGGTCATCCCAACTCGACTTCGCGTGACGAATGAGAAATAGCGTTTTCATGCAAAGTGACGGCCTTTCGATCCACAAACAGCAAGTAATCACAACGAGCTGGGCGTCGATCCGTTGTCGGGTGCGTTGCTCGGGTGCCAAGTCAGGTTATCAGACTCTTGAGAACATAACGCGCTGCTTGGCAGCTCATGCACCTCGCGCATTTCGACGTGCCCGTTGCCGCATCGGACGGTCACTACTGGGAGTGCTCGAGACCAAACGTTTGCGACTGATCATCGTAGCCGAACAGCTCGGCATATCGTCCCCAGCCGATGACAGTCCGCAAAGTGCTGTCGGCATCCCCCTGGTTGAGATGATCCTGGAGTTCGATCTCGAAGCGCCCTCGCGGCGCCCGGTGATTCTCCCGCTCGTCGAGCACCTGGCGGATATGGGCGGCGAGCGGCACGAAACGGATGAGATGCTCCCGGAACAGCCGCTTACGCTCTTCGATCCCGCTTTGCGCGAAGAGGCGGCCGGCGGCGGTCAGTTTGATGGTTCCGCCAATGAGCTCAGCGAACTCGAGGATATGCAGCGCGGCGGCAATCGGAAACAGATCGTTGATTGCAAGGGCAAGCGGCCCGGCAATCTTGGCGAGCTCGCCATGCCCTTCGTAAGGCGGCGAGGCGAGAGTCTCGACGAAACCGCCGATCTGATTGAGCGACACGGACGGCAGTGGTTGTACCAACCCGCCGTGGATCTTGCTTTGTGCGCTAATCGCTTCAGTCATGCGCGAGGTGAGAATCGAGTAAATCTCATCGACAATGGCATGGAATGCCGCGTCGAGCCGGTTGCGTGGTTGGGGCAAGGAGACTGGAATCTCCGCGGCGATGTGCCCGGGATTCGCACCTAGGACCAGGATCCGGTCGCACATCAGGACCGCCTCCTCGATGTTGTGCGTCACGATGAGCACTGCCTTGGTGGGCAGCTTGTGCTCGATCCAGAGATCGAGGAAGTCCGTCCGCAGGGTTTCGGCGGTCAGTACGTCCAGCGCTGAAAACGGTTCATCCATCAGCAGTAATGTAGGTTCGCTGACGATGGCGCGCGCAAAGCCGACGCGTTGCCGCATGCCGCCCGAGAGCTCGCGCGGGTAGGCAGACTGAAAGCCGTCGAGGCCGATGAGATCGATGGCTGCCAGTGCGCGGCGCCTCGCTTCGTCTTCTGACAATCCCTGCGCGTCACGCCCGGGAGCGCGATTTGTACGTCACCCACCGCAATAGCTTCCGAGGCGACGACAAAGAACCATCCCCCCGACATCGACATCATCATGTTCCAAATCAGGCCGGGCATGGCGAACGGAACTTCCAGGCGCCAGAAGCGCTGCCAGGCAGAGACGCGGAATCCGCGGCTGGCTTCGTCGAGGTCGTTGGGAACAGTGCGCAGTGACTGATAGAAGCTGAACGCCATGTTCCAGGCCTGGGCGGTGAAGATCGCGAAAATCGTCGCCAGCTCAGGCCCCAGGACGTTGCCGGGAAACAAGGCGACGAAAAACACCACCGTGAACGAGAGATAGCCGAGGACCGGCACGGATTGCAGCACGTCCAGCAAAGGGATCAGCAGCATTTCCGCGCGGCGGCTCTTGGCGGCCATCGTGGCATAGGTAAACGTGAAGAGCAGAGAAGCCACGAGTGCGGCCAGCATCCGTGTCACCGTGCGCAGGGTGTAGAGCGGCAGCGCCGAAGGCGCCAGTGAGATCACGGGCTGATGTGCGACCACAAAGGGCGCCACCATCTGGCGAGCGCCCGCGCCAAGCAGCAGAATGACCGCGACGACCAGTAGAATGGCAGCCAAGTCGCGCCAGCTCATCGCGCGCTGGTACGAAATTCCTCTCCTCAGTAGCTCTGCATGGTGCATTCGTTGCTGTTTCCAGTTATCACCCCCACCGAATCATGCCTGAGGCGGGAACCTGCTGGTTGCCCGCGTCAAGCCAATGCCCGGAAACTCTGCTCGGTCTCGGCATACACTGCCAAGGGGGTTGCATACGGCCGCCCGAAGTTCGATGGCGCCTAGCTGACCACGGCCCCGAATATGCGCCCGATGCAAAAAGTGATCAGCGCTGCGGCGGCGCCGATGACGACCTGTCGCACGCCCGAGAAGGCGGTCGACCGGCCGTTGAAGAAAGACGTTATAACTCCAAGTGTGAACAAGCCTACCAGCGATGCAGTGATGCTTCCGATCATCCCCGATCGGCTTGCCAGAACGAAAAACGGCAGCAGGGGCATGGTTGCGCCTAACGCAAAAAGCACGAACGAAACCGACGCTGCACTGACGGGATTGGCGCCCAGATGAGCTGGCTCGATTCTAAGCGCTTCATGCACCAGCATGTCCGCGGCGGCAGGTTCCTCTGCAAGGATTTTGTCTACGGCACGTCTCGCGTCGTCCTCGGTCATCCCTTTCGCCTGGTAGATCAGCGCCAATTCCTTGCCTTCCAGCGCCGCAGTAGCGTGCACGTTCTCGATCTGCCGGTCGATTTGGCGTGCCGCCATTTCGCGGGTGTTAGTGACCGATAACCACTCGCCCAAAGCCATCGCGCAGGCCCCGGCAAACAGGCCGGCGACCCCGGTCAGCAAAATGGCGGAGCGTTGCCCGCCGCCGCCGGCGACCCCCATCAACAGGCAGAAATTCGATACTAATCCGTCGTTCGCGCCAAGGACGGCGGCTCGCAAATTGTTGGCTAAGTTGCTGCCGCCCCAACCAGTATCCTCCGCCGTTGCCTCGCCGGCCGGAGGCGCGTAACTTCCGATTGTTCGCATGACCGCGGCGTGACCTCGTTCCTCTTTGGCCAGTCCCGCGGCTCTGGCGTCGTCCTGCTCCGAATACTGGTCCCGATCAGAAAGCTCCCGTGAAGTGATGCTGGGGACCACGAAGGCGACACCGAACTGCCGGGCCAGTTGTGTCAGCATCCGAGTTCGCAGGGAGGGTCGGAATTGCGGAATGGGGTGTCCCGCCAAGCGCAAACGTTCTTCCCAGAAAGTCGAGTGCTCTCGCTCGGAGGCCGCCAGCTTATTGAACACGCTGCTCAGACTGCCATTGCGTTCGATGACGGCAAGAGCCTGGTAAAGCGCCGCGCTATCGCGCTCGGCTTTCCAGTTGCGCAGTAACCGCTTCAGCTCATTCGATTCCACAAGTGTCTCCGCAGCCGCTGGCCCGCAGTTCAAGCACAGCGTAAGTTCGGTCTCTCACTGATCTTTCGAGCTTTTCGCAGGATGTGTGGCAGAGCAGAAATCGCACTCTCCCTCAAGCCCCAATCTGCATCGTTAATTTTGGCACAAACGCGTTACGCGCGTATCTTGCAGCGAGGACTTTTTAGGAGCTGCCGAATCCGGTCGCCGAGCGCGCCCGCTTTACCCTCGCGGTGACAGCAACGCCAATTGGCTCTGCGTGTGCTCGTAGCCGATGGCAATGATTTCGGCGGCGCGACCAAATTCCAGCAAACGGATGTGCCCCAACGGCAGCTGAATGATCACATCCGGCCGATCGAAGGCCAGACGGGACTGAGTGATGCGGGTTTCCATGATATTGATCGATGCCAGAAGCACCTCGAAAATACTGGGCAGCGGTTCTTCGGACGAGAACCAGCACGACCACTGCGCCGCGGCCGGCGCATCGCGCTCGAGCAGCTTCTGCTTCAGATCCTTGATCGACAGGCGATAGTCGGCCAGCCAGCGCGAGAACATGCTCTCGGCAATGTCCCCGCCGCTGTCCGCTTTCCCCGCGCTCCGCAGCGGCTTCAGATTCTTCCCGGCGAGAATCCAGACGCCGCGAGCCTTGGCGTGAACTTGGTTAGAGGCACGGCATTGAGGATGCCCATGGAGCATGCAATCTCCAATGGTTTTGGATTCGGCGGCGTGAATGCGAGCGTCGTGTTCCGCCATTGGCATTAATCTGGCAGGTGCAGAACTCAGGTGGGGCGATGGGCGTCATGGCAACCTTGATCGATAGCTTTACCGTTCAGCACTGCGAGCATGTCAGCCAGCGTTCCTTCGAGGCCGCGTCGCTGCCTTCGAGGCCGAACTTGGCAGCGTCGAGGACCCCGCCATCATCCCGCGTGAGGTCGCCGACCAACTTCCGCTCGAATCCCCGGCTTTTTCAACAATGTCGGTCTGCTCTGAAGTCACGAATTGACCTGCCGGTTTTCTTTGGACCAGATTTGACTTAGGAAATGGCCCGTCGCGCGCAAGCGCCTCCCGGCTATCCGCTGGTCAGCGCCACGCTCGTCGGGCATCTGGCGGTCTCGGAAGACCGGCAGGGAGAGCGCCTGGGCGCCATGCTTCTGGCTGACTCCGTGCAGCGTGCCTACTGGAGTGCGGATACGGTCGGCTCGTCGATGTTGGTGGTGGACACGATCAATGAGCGCGCGGCTGCCTTTTACGAAGGAAACGGCTTCGTGCGCCTGCCGGACTCACTCCGTCTGGTGCTGCCGATGCATACAATTCGGCGACTTGTGGAACCATGACCCGATATTTGACGGATCCAAACTCAAAACTGTCAGACGCAGTTTAAGCGGGGAGATCGTTCCACTCGAAGCCTTCACAGGCTGTGTATCCATGAATTTGGCGCGTCGCGTGAATCGAGCAGCGGTGAGGGTGCTGGTCCTCGACATGGTCGGCGGCCGACTGATGTTCCCTCAGCCACAGAATGCCTCCAACCTACTGGTGTACCACGGAAGTGTACCTCGAATCTGGTGTATAAAAACACGTTTTTTATACCTCGGTGCCTAACCTATCTACCGCGTCCTGACGGCGCGGAGGTTCGAGACCGATCTGGCCACGGCTAACGCCTCGAAATACGCCGCCGCGCCCGATAGATTGCACCAAGCCGCCAAACCTTTGGGCCGTCTGCGCCCGCAGGACGGGCACACGTGAGGCGATCGAGTATCCACGCAGGTTTCCTGCTCCGCCAATAGTTCATCGCCACCGACGGTATGGGCCCCGAGCAGGAAATGGTCAACATAGTTACGTGGCTTCGGATAGAAGATCATCCATTGGCAGGCGTCGCCCGGAAAAGCCACATTGAAAGCGCCGCTATCATCGCGGCGTCCGCTTTAAACAATTCTTTCGGCGAAAATTCTCTACCGTCGGCGTCAAAGATCTTGGCTCTGTCACCAAATCGTGTTGGTACTCGCTAAATCATTTTCGTAGTGCGGCCACGTTCGCATCAACAGCCTTTATGATCGGTCGAATCGACGTACGACGAATCGGTTGGCGGGCCAAGCAGGGCCCGAACTGCCCCACCTGCTCCAGCATCCGCTCTAGGCTTGCAATCGCCGAGCCCCGCTTGATTCCTCCTTTGGCTGCAAGCTGAAGGAGGTGGGCTCGGGTGACCCGACGAGCCTCACCGCAGATATCCATCTGGTGCTCCCCGCCGGGGCCGGAGTTAAATGTCAGATCGTAGGCAGGGGCAAGCCGCCACCTGCGATCTTGATCGAGGCGGAAAGCAAAGTTCTTGGAGTGGTCATCTCGATTATTGAAGATCACATTGAACACGGCGCGTTCGTAGGCTTTTAATATCTCTCGTTCGTCTGCCGTGAAAGCGCGGGTGACACGCAGCAAACTGATGTAATCGATGGAGGGCACCCTAAAGTCAGCATGCAACGCGCCCGCCAAGGTATGTACCGGCACGCGCATGCCGGATTCAATATCGAATCTTGCGATACCAAAGGCGGCATGGGCGCGCCCAGGTTCAAAGTGTCGTGTCTCGGGGACCTCAATTCCACACGCACGTGCGGTTTCGCAATAAGCGTGCTCAATCGCGCACACTTCCTTGTGCTCGTTTTTAGCTGGGAACTTAATCAGGTAGGGAACGTGTTTCGGATCGGGCATGGTGCTGATGGTCCCATCCGCGACGTTGTAGCCCACAAGCACCTTCGGGCGCGCACCGTGCGCAGACCCTCCAAGCACCAAAAGATCCTTCAAGACTTCAGAGTCTTTGCCGGTCAGGACGGTGCCGACTTCCTCGGCGAGCTTGAGCAGCGTCGTGTCGGGATCAGTCAACTCCACTGTATCCGCAGGCTCGAAGGTCAGCGCTCCGAGGGTCCGTTCGCCGAGGAAGGCAAGCCGATCGAGAGGGGACAACGTCGCGGCCTCAAGCCCGCGTCGGCGAAAAAAACGATCCATCAGAAGCATGCCCCAGCCATCCGGGAGCGCATCGGCAATCAGACCAGGCAATCGAAAGAGGAAGCGAGGAAAATCCCCATACGCATCCTCTCGCAGTGGCAGGCGAACTGGCGAAAGCTCAAGGCCTTCGCGCAAGGCCTCTTTTGAATATTCGAACAAGAGCTGGTGGCCATCGTCTGCCAACTGTCCGAGCGGCCAGTTTTCACCCCACCCGCGGTATCGGACCAGCAGTTTCTTCATTGATGCCGACTTCGACGCGCGCGCACCCTCGGTGCAGTTGCGAGCTGCTCCATCTGGGAAATCGACTTGGGTCTTGCGACAAAAAGCGTCTCGAACTGATCAGACACACCTAGGACACCGGCGATACGGATGAGCGTGTCGAGCGCGGACCCAGCGGTCTTTGCCTCAAGGTTCTTGATGGTGCCCACATTGAGGTCCGTGCGCGCGGCAAGCTCTTCCTGCGTCATCCGAAGCGCTAGTCGGCGGCTCTTGAGCCGAAAGCCCAGTTCGGCTGAGATCTCGGCGGGCGACATGAGTTTAATATCCAGCATAATAGCTGTTAAATTCGAATTACTAGCGTTAGTGGCTATTATAATAGCTATTGAAGTTAAATACCAGTCCGTCTGTCGAGGATTCCCGGCTATTCTGAAGCTCCCAGCATGGGGCCTAGTTTAGCCAGTCAGATTTGGGGGTTAACTGCAGAAGCGCAGCGCTCGGCGGCGGCTCGCCCAATGACCTCGCGCCGGCACTCAAAAGTTGGAAGGAGTCATTTCATCCGACCTCGTATTCAACCGATCGGCTCTCCCCTCCTTCGCAGCGCATCCCAGCTCCGATCGCCGACCTCGCGCACGAGATATGGCAACGCGCGAGCAGCGCGGCCGTGGTGGAACGCAAAGGGAGCGGCGCGGCCCGTGCGCTCGCGATGCGCACCGAAGAGGCCCAGTCGCTGAAAACCCAAGTCACGAGCCTGCGCGATCAGCTGCAACACGAATCAATCGCCTTGGGCGAGCTGCGCGCGCAAGCCGCGCGTCACGAAGCCGTGGCGCGCGACGCCCTCGCCCGCCTCGAGGCATCCGAGGCGCGAGAGCGCCGGGCCCTGCGCGACTTAGGCAGCGCCCGAGAACGCCTCTCGGAGTGGGAGGCGACGGTGACACAACTGCGCGAACAGGCCGCGCTGGCCGCCTCACGGCGCCGACCGGTGACGATGACTTCTCGTTCATCGAAACCCGCGAAAGGGCGGCAGAAGAAATCCACGCGAATCATCAGAACCGTTCGCAAGAAACCCAAACGGTTGACGCGCGCCTCCACCAAGAAACGTAGACCATCGGGCCGGAAACGCTGATGGCGCTATTCGGATACCGTATTTATTGGTAGCAGCGTTGACGAAGGGGCCTTCCATCGACACCGCGTTTTGGATTAGTTTACGGTGGACACGAAGGACGCGATATTGTCGGGTTCATCTCGAACAGGATCTGTGGAGCGGCCGGGTCCTGACGAACGTCACAGGTCGCGTCGGAACGGGACTTGGCCGCGCGCTCCGCTCAATCAGCTATGATCGAGGTTGCGTTGCTGATGTTGGCCGGCATCGCGAAGCGGCGGCGGCAGCGCGGACTCGGCAATAATCAGCGCTACACGGTCAGCAATACCGGACCAAGCGACAAGGAGCAGGGATGGCACTTGAAGAGCTTCGGCGCGAGCTGGAACGGCGTTTCGAGATTGCCCGCTCGGACGGCCGGCATCCTGACGATTTCCAAAAGGTGGAGCTCTACCTGATTGAGTATCAGGTTCAGAACGAAACGCTGTCCGAGTCTGATTCTGCAACGGTGCGCGCATGGCTCGACGAGCGCTGCGATCAGCTGCCCGTGCCGCTAGCGACTGACGCCGCCTATGCGGCCGCGACGTCAATCTGCCAATCGGTCGGCCGGAAGCTGACGGACGACGCCGATGTGCGGACCCTGATCCAGACCTGGCCGGCGCCGATCGCGCACGAGCTGCTGGCGCTGATCGAAGCGCTGCAAGGAACAGTGGATGGCAATCAGTCCCGCGCACCCTCGCCTGAGTCCGCGCTACTACAGCTGCGTGATCTGATTGAAATCCTGCTGCGTGTGCCCAGCATCGCACTGGCCCGTGCGCTCATCGACATGGAAGGCGAAGAGGCTCAATGGGCATTCAGCAAGCTGATTACGGCCAGCGGCGGCAACTGGATGGAACTGGCCCGCGGAGCCGCCCAACGCCTGCTGAATCGCGCGCCAGCTCATCCGCTGAATTCCCTCGCTGGCCTGTTCGTTTCGCATACCGAAATACGCGAAAAGTTCATCGCCTACATTCAGCGCCACCATCCGGACGGTTTGCCACGATTTCGCGCCGAGTGCCCCGGCGGCCAGGCGCGCCCGCCGGCGGAGACGCCGAGCGGCGCCCCGGATCCGCGATGATCTCCAATCCGCGCGTCCGGAGGCCGATGTCTTCATGCGCGGAGCGGTGTGCTAGGTTGCCGCGCGCTACCGGTACATAAAGGGCGATCGCAATCCATGGCGGCAAGAACTTCGAGCCTGATCTTGGCTTTCGCTTGCGCCGCGCTCGGAGGCTGCATCTCGTTGGGACCGCATGCGCTGAAGGCGGAATAGACCTACTGCTACGAATCACGGTGCAATCGATCGGCGATCTCAGCAATGCGACCATGCTGGGCGGGTCCACGGGCAACGGTTCGCCCGGATTCTTCGAGTTGCTGCACATCTTCAGGCGTCTGCAACTCGCCGGAGAGTTGTCGATCCAGTACAAACCCAGCGGCGACGCCGGCGAGGTGAGCCTGACGATCGGCGCGCCGCAGGGCCCGGAGCCGGCCGCGACGCAGGCCGATGTCGAGCGCGCCCATGCACTCCTTCATCTGCCGGGCCAAATCCAGCAATTCCGCATCGTCGCCGGCAACGGCGCGACGCGTTCCGGAACCATCGCCGTATCGACCCGCTCGGTGCTCGCGATCTTGAGCGACTTAGGCGCCGAAATCGTCGTGCCTGCGGCGGACGTCCAGACCGGCGCCACCAAGCCGTCGATCGCGCTCGTGGGCGGTGAAACCCGCCCCGTCGTGGTGGTTCACATCGGCCGGAAGGTTCCCCCGACCGCCTACTCGGCCGTGCGGTATCGGTCCTCGCAGTTCTGGATCGATGATACCGACTTCGACTCCAAATACGCGCTGACCGTGGTTCAGAACGTCATGGCGTTGGCCGAGTTCACGGACACGTCGCATGCGCCGGTGGTCACGGTTCCGGCCAATTGAAGCGCTGCGACCGAATCTCGTGCACCGGTACCGATCGCAGCGGCGTCAAGTCCGGGCCGGGCGTCGAGGCGGCCGCAGGCGCGGTCCTCGTAGAGCCGGCGCGTAGCCACGCCGGCAATGAAGAATCGAAAGAAGCCGAAAACTAGTCACATTGTCCGTCACTTTATCAAAGCTCCACAAACGATAATACGGAGTGACGGTCAACATCGCAGTTGGATCAATTTCGCTGGTTTGGGCTTAGACCCCCACGAGGCCATCGACCGGATCGCGCGAAGTTCACCCGGCCCGGATACATCTGGACCTAGTTACAGGCGTATATCAGCGTCCAAACGCCATCACCACCTGGTTTGTGGGTTCTCGCCCGGTAGTTGGGCGAGCGACGGTGTGGCCGTTGCCACCACCGCGAGGGCCGTGAGGATTGACAAGCGGCGAGTCATCATTTGGCGACCTTTACATTGAAGGTCACCGTGTTGGCCCCGCCGGCGTTCTTGATGACGAACTTGTACTGCCCGTCTTGCTTCGGCGTGACCTTAACCAAACACTTCGGTCCGGGCGAGTCGTCCTTAGCGACTTCCGCGCCGGAGGAGTCGTAGACGGAAAGGTGCACGTCGGTATTCTTCAGGCCATCCGTGGTGGCCTCGAACTCTTTCCCCGCCGTGAAAGACAGAAGGTAAGCGACCTCTCCCTTGTCCTTCATCTCGATCTTCTTGCCATTGAACGCCGCCCCGTTGCCCAGGTCGGTCGGCTTGACGTCCTGCGCGGGACACAGGGTGACGACCGCGAACATAACTGCCATCACTGCTGTGACTAACCGAGTAATCGATTTCATTTGATGTTTCCTCCAGAGTCGGATCAGATCCGCAACATTGATGCTGCGCCCAAAGGTATGGGAAAGTCGTAAAAAAAGCATAAATAGTTCATAAAGGCCAATGCCGTGAATCCTTTGGCGAAGCCGATCGAATCGATCATCCGTTCCGGGGAGAAACCGAACTCCCCGTGCAGGTTAAAATGCCCATACGCACCTACCGAGCCGTTGCGCATGGCGTTGAGCAACGCTTCGCGGTGGCCCTGATCGGGCTGCCCCGTTACTGGGCGACGATCCCCCAAGCGACGGAGGGACCCCCGATTCTGTGGGACTTTTGTGTCGTTTGTTTAAGTTCACCCATCAGCCGCGAATATAGCTTCACATAATCCCGCGCCATGCGCCTGGAGTCGAAGCGTTGCTCGAAGACCTGCCGGCACGCGTGGCGGCTCAAGGATGCAACGTCAGGCACCGCTTTGACCGCTTCCTCGAGCGTGTCCACCACAAATCCCGTCCCGCCGTGCGCGAGCACCTCCGGGACCGAACCGTTCTTCCACGCAATGACTGGGGTGCCGCAAGCCAGCGACTCGATCATGACTAAGCCGAAGGGCTCCGGCCAATCAATGGGAAACAGGAGGGCTGGCGGCGTTCGCTCCGACTGCGGTCATGGGACAGGTACAGCTAGCGACGCCCGCATCAATTGGTGGGTCCGCATCATGACGGATTCATCCAGCGGCTTCCCTTTCGTTTCGCAGCTCCCGGTCTCCGAAAGTCATGACGGTCGTGTTGGTGTCGTCACGGATGCCGCTCATGGAGCTTGCGACCAAAGCATTGACTTACGCTGGTCGTCACGGAGCGCGTTGGTTCTATCCGATCCGCATGCGCCGCGCCTTTCGCCGCGATTTGGCTGAAGCCGCTCGCACCCAGAGGACCATGAGCGCGGCCGCGACCACCGCAAGCAACGCGGTGTAATAGACGATTATCGCCGTTCGGTCGTGCCAAGGGCATTCCATGCCTCGACATGTCGCTCCCGGCGGTAATAAGGGAACCGCGTACCCAAACTGGCCCGGCAGGAGAATCAGCATCCCCAGCATGCTTTGGTTGTACCGATAACCGTGTCGCACGCTCATGGTGGTCGCCTAAACACCCGTTTGTGGCATGCGCCGTCTTGAGTTGTCCATTCGACAACAATTTTTCTCTCTCTCCGCTCCAAGTGTCGCCACGTACCATCAGAGCGTCGAAGGTCGCGAAACGGCGTGCCGCCGAGTGTCCGTCCGGTCCTGCGGAAATCAAATCCTGCCCAGTTCGATAACTGTGCACACAGTGCAAAAGCGATTTCCTTGACAATATTGCCAAGCGCGACTGCGAGCAGCAATAGCGCAATGATAAGCAGCACGAAGTAATACGGGCTGCGGGGCGCTGGCCCACTCAAGCCGATTCGCATAACGCCCCACAGCGTTACACATCCACTGAAGCGGCAGAGTTTAGTAATTGCCGGAGGACCGTACGTCGACATCGATAGCGGAAGAAACTCGTACGCCAACGCGAGTCCGATTGAGCCGCTCAATCGGACAGCCCCGTTTAACGTAGAAGAATTAAATTGTGCCACTTATACCTTGGGCGTTTTGCTGGTCCTACCCGCTCTCGTCGGTGATGGCAGCTTTTATTGCGTAGCTTTCATCGTTATCGACCATCAGTCGATAACCGACTCCCGTCTCGGTGATCAGGTACCGAGGCTGAGTCGGGTCTGGTTCGAGCTTCTGCCGCAGCATCTTGATATAGGAGCGCAGGCCGTGGGTGTCGCCGAGGCGGTCGGGCCCCCACGCTGCCCGGATCAGCTGTGCTGGGGTCACGATCATTCCGGCGTTGCGCGCGAGGGCGTCCAAAACGCGAAATTCGAGCGGCGTCAGGTGCAGGACGCCGCCGGGACCTTGAGCGCTGCGCTTGGTCAGATCGACCGTCGCTTCTCCGAGCCGAAGCAGCGGCAGTTGGTCCCCGCGGCGCGCGTTTCGGCGCAGCGCGGGCCCGCACCCGCGCCAGCAATTCCGGCGTACTGAACGGTTTGGCGAAGTAGTCGTCGGCACCGGCATCGAGCGCTGCGATCTTGTCCGTCTCCATCGTGCGCGCCGACAGTACGAGGATGGGCATCGGCGAGAAGCTGCGGATATCTCGAATTACGGACAGCCCGTCCCGGTCAGGCAGGCCGAGATCGACGATGGCGAGATCCGGCCGATGGTTGCGCGCCTCGATAATTCCGCGTGCAGCGGTTTCCGCTTCGACCACCCGGTAGTGCTGCGACTCGAGAAGCACCCTGAGCATGTCGCGGATGCCAGCGTGGTCCTCGATGATCAGCACGCGGAACATCGTCTCGGTCACGGCGCAGGCTCCGCGGTCGGCTGCGTGAATACAAAGCGCGCGCCGCCGCCCGGGCGCTGCATCGCGGAGATGCGTCCCCCGTGCGCATTGATGATAGCCCTGCAGATCGCACCTCCTAGAACCGCTAGTCGCGGTAGCAGCGCCGAACGCGATTTCTGTACGCCTGGTCAACGTTACAAGATGCGTCCGCGACCTGTGGCGCGAGTTCCGGCGAATGCTACGAGCGGAGATGCTAGGGTGAGCGATATAAATTTGTTATTGAATTTCGCTTTGGCGCGCGAAATGTGACGCACACGTCCCTTACGCTCCTCGCTTGGTTCTGTCGCAATAAGGAGCCGCGCCCGAATAACGTAGCCAATTTTATTCCGGCTTTTGTTCTGCCAAGACGATATGATTCCACGACATTGTACAAGTTATTTTGACGCGAGCGCTAAGCGCGCACTTGGTAAGCGGACCACGGATTTTAACGACAAGGTGTAAGCGTTGATCGCGATGGCGACACGATCGACTTCCTCCTCAGAGCCAAGCGCGATTGCGCTGCGGCGCGGCGTTTCCTGGAAGAGGCCATGGCATTGCACGGCGAGCCGGAGAAGATCACCATCGACAAGAGCGGTGCGAACACGGCGGCAATCGAGAGCTACAACGCCGAGTATTGCAGCGACATCGAACTGCGCCAGTGCGAGTACCTCAACAATATCGTCGAGCAAGATCATCGCGCTATCAAACGGATCGTTCGACCGATGCCGGGGTTCAAGGTCTTTCGCTGCGCACGCATCCTCATCACCGGCATTGAGACGATGCACATGATTCGCAAGGGCCAGCTCGATGGCCATGACGGAGAAGTCTTGTCCGCCGCCGATCAGCTTTATTCACTGGCACTCGATCCCTTATTGCGACAGAACCCTTTAATTCAACAAAAGCGCAGAATGCCCCGTCAAGGCACGCGGGATTGCAATTCGCGCTACGGACCTGAGGTGGAAACGGGATATGAGCAACATGGAAAAACCTAGTGACATTATCATCGGCGCGCGGCTGCGTCGGCGCCGAGGTGCTCGTTTCGTCCTGCTCGCGGTCTTGGGTGTTGTGGTTCTTGGCGGCAGCACGGCAGCGTCCTATTACGTCGACGCTCTCTGGTTCGAATCACTTGGCTATGCGTCCGTGTTCTGGACGCGGCTCGGCCTTCAGGCCGCGACTTTCGCAGCCTTTGCCCTCGTTACCTTTCTGGTAGTCTACGGCGCGTTCCGGGCGCTGAAGCCCGATCGGCTCGTCGAACTGATCGGCGCCACGATTCTCATCAACCGGCGGCCGGTAACGCTGCCGGTCGAACCCGTCCTCAAGCTGATTGGGCTCGGGGTGTCGGTGGCAATTGCCGCTATAACGGGCGCCAGCCTGATGGAACGCTGGATGACCATGGCCCTGTTCTGGTACGCGCCGCGTAGCGCAACAATGCCCGACCCCATTTTCGGGCGATCGCTCGACTTTTACCTGTTTACGCTGCCGGCTGCGCAGCTCATCACCGGATGGCTGATGATACTGTCGGTAATCGTCTGCGCGATCGCCGCTGTGTTCGTCGTCGTCATCGGCGGTACGCGCATCTTGACGCAGGGGCGAGTTTCCGCGGTGCCGACCAGACTCTGGCGCGGNNAGGACGGCGCAGTCTTTACGGGCGTCACCTACACGGACGCGCACGTCACCCTGAACGGTATGCTGGCAGTCTGCGTGGCGCTGGTCGCCGGCGCGGTCATCGCCGGGGTTGCTGCAGTCTCGGCACCGCGCCCGCGCTGGCTGCTCGCTACCGCCGTTCCAGCCATCGCCTGCTACTTGATCTTAGCCGTCGTGCGCTGGTACGTCGGTGATTTTATCGTTGCACCGAACCAGCTGGTGCGAGAGCGGCCCTTCATTGCACACAATATAGAAATGACACGGCGGGCTTACGCGCTCGACCGCATCGAGACGCACGCGTTTCCCGCCGACACTGGAATCGAGGCGGTGGAACCGGCCAACAATCAGACGACGCTCGAGAACATACGTCTATGGGACTGGCGGGCGTTGCAGGATACGCTCCGTCAGATTCAGGAAATCCGGACTTACTACGACTTCCCAGGCATCGACATCGATCGATATCAGATCGGAGGTTCGGTCCGCCAGATGATGCTGGCGACCCGCGAACTCAATGTGGAAAAGTTGCCGCAAAGCAGCCGCAACTGGATCAACGAGAAGCTGATCTATACCCACGGGTACGGCGTCACGATGAACCCAGTGAACGGCTTCACGCCTGAGGGGCTGCCGACACTCGTCCTCAGCAATATGCCGATCCAGAGCACGATTCCGGGTCTCACAGTGACGCGCCCGGAGATTTATTTTGGTGAGCTCACCAATACCGATGTCTACGTCAAGACTCGCCAGAAGGAATTCAACTACCCGCAAGGCGATGCCAACAATTTGACCTCCTACCAGGGCAATGGCGGCATTCGGCTGGGCGGCTGGCTCCGCCGTACGCTGATCGCGCTCGATCGCGGTGATCTCGCGAAACTGCCGTTCAGCGACGATGTGAATTCGGAGAGTCGTTTGCTGATGCGTCGCCGCTTAAGCGAACGCGTGCAGGAACTCGCGCCGTTTCTCACGCTCGATCCGGACCCCTACGTCGTGGTCGGCGAGGATGGCCGACTCTACTGGCTGATGGACGCCTTCACGACGTCCGACAGCTATCCGTACGCGCGCCGTTACCTGCTAGGCGATGACAGGATCAACTACATTCGCAACAGCGTGAAGATCCTGATCGATGCATACACCGGGAAGACGACATTCTATGTGTTCGACACGCACGATCCGGTTATCGCCGCCTATCGGGCGGTGTTTCCCGGCTTGTTCACCGACGCGGCGGCGATGCCGGCCGCCGCGCGCAAGCATGTGCGGTACCCGGAACTGCTGCTGAACGTGCAGGCCGCCGTCTACGGTCTCTACCACATGACGAATCCCGATGTGTTCTACAACCGGGAGGATCTTTGGAGCGTGGCCACGGAAGTCATCATGCCCGATCAGCACCAACAGGTCATGGAACCCAACTTCGTGCTGATGACCCTGCCGGGCGAACGGTCGACCGAATTCATCGCGATCCTCCCGTTCACGCCGGCCAATCGCAACAACCTGATTGGCTGGATTGCAGGTCGAAGCGACGGAGAACACTATGGCGAGGCGGTGGTCTACGACTTTCCCAAGACCAAGCTGATCGACGGACCCTCGCAGATCGAGGCCCGCATAGATCAGAACGCCCAGTTGTCTGGTCAGTTGTCGCTGTGGAATCAGCAAGGTTCGCACGTGCGCCGCGGCGGCCTGATCGTCATTCCGATCGGGCGGGCGCTGCTCTACGCGGAGCCTATCTACC
This sequence comes from Gammaproteobacteria bacterium, assembly GCA_003134045.1. Lineage (GTDB taxonomy): Bacteria > Pseudomonadota > Gammaproteobacteria > Steroidobacterales > Steroidobacteraceae > Bog-1198. The sequence goes on along the minus strand of PLAH01000144.1, from coordinate 57,458 downwards.
TGCAAGCAGATCGCAGTCCCATGCCTGAGCTGCGGTTGGTGGTGCTCGCGGTGCAGGATCGGCTCGCTTACGGGCCGACGTTCGAAGCGGCGCTGGCCGCCCTGTTCGGGACGGCTCCGTCCATGCTCAGCGCGCAAGTCTCGCCGGTTGCTCCCGCCGCACGGCCAGCGAGCGCCACAACCGCGGTGCCGGCAGCTCCGGGTGACATCAACGCCCTGATTGCCGAGGCGGCTCGGGACTTCATCGATTATCAGCAACTGACGGCTGCCGGAAAGCTCGCTGAGGCAGGTGAGAAATTGGAGGCGCTGAAGCGCACACTGGAGGAGCTGCAGACTCGCCGCCATTGATCGAGGATACCTTTTATTACTTTATTAAGCGCCTGCCAATGATCGCAAGGGGCAGATCGTGAACGGCACCGTGCCTGGCGGTGACCCGCCCACGAGCCTTCTGAGCCGCGCTATCGTGTCCGCGGCCATTCGGAATTCGTTGACGAAGCTCGTCCCGCGTGTGCAGTTCCGAAACCCCGTGACTCTCGGGGTCTATGTTGCGAGCATCTTCACGACGATCTTCGGATTGGCGACGGCCGTCGGTGCGCCGGATGGCGCGCGGCGCTCAGCGTTCGTTCTTGCGATCGCGGCGTGGCTGTGGTTGAGCGTCCTGCTGGCGAATTTCGCAGAATCAGTCGCCGCAGAGTGGGGCAAGGCACGAGCGGCGACGCTGCGATCGATGGGCCGAAATTTGTACGCGAAGCGGCTGCTCGGCATCAATCGCAGCGAGTACCGTCTCGTCGAAGCGGGTGCGCTGCGTCGTGGCGATCTCGTGTTGGTCGAAGCCAACGACATCATTCCCGCCGACAGCACGGTGATCGAAGGAGCGGCGTCGGTGAGTGAAGCCGCGGTGACCGGAGAGTCGGCACCCGTACTGCGCGCCGTGCGTCGGGATGTGTCGTACGTGTCCCGCGGCACGCGTGTGCTCTCCGACTGGCTCGTCGTGCGCGTGAGAAGCCGTGAAGGATTTTTCGACCCGATGGTCACGATTTGGGAGGGCGCCCGGGGCTCCGGCACCCCGCAGGAGATCGTCTTGTCGATGTTGCTCGCGACGGCACCGATCGCGTTCCTGCTTAGTATCGCGCCGCTCGCGCCTAGGAGTGCGGGTGCAGGCGGCGTTCTGGCGCTCTCGGCGCTCGTCGCGCTGCTCGTGTGCTCCATTCCGATCACGACCCGCGCAGCGGTCGCCGCGCTTGGCTTCGTCAGCATGGCTCGGTTGATGCGGGCCAACGTCATCGCAACCTCCGGCGTCGCGGTGGAAGCCGCGGCTGACATTGACGTGCTGGTGCTCGACAAGACAGGAACGATCACGCGCGGTGACCGGCATGCTGTCGCGTTTCGGCCGGCTCCGGGAATTGCCGCCCGCGACCTGCTGGACGTGGCGCAGCTCGCCTCGCTCGCCGATGACACACCGGAGGGCCGCTCAATCGTCGCGCTCGTGATGCAGATGCCAGATCAACAGCTGCGGGATCTGTCCGACATGGCGCCGACGTTCCATGAGTTCTCCGCGCAGACGCGCATCAGCGGCATCGACCTGGAAGGTCGGAGGCTTCGCAAGGGCGCGGCAGATGCAGTTTGCCACTTCGCGAAGGCGGCAGGCGGCAGCTGGCCGCCAGCGGTCAGCGAGCTGGTCGACGAAGTGGCTCGCTCCGGTGCCACGCCGCTCGTGGTCGCCGACGGTCCTCGGGTCCTGGGCGTGATCGACCTACGCGATATCGTCAAGAGCGGTATCCGTGAGCACTGCGCGGCGCTACGCCGAATGGGCATCAAAACCATCATGGTAACCGGAGATAATCGGCTGACTGCAACCGCGATCGCCGCCGAGGTGGGCGTGGACGATTTTCTGGCCGAAGCGACGCCGGAACGGAAGCGTGAACTCATTCGACAATGCCAGAAGGAAGGGCACCGGGTCGCCATGTGCGGAGATGGGACCAATGATGCGCCGGCGCTCGCGCAGGCCGACGTGGCCGTGTCGATGAACTCGGGCACGCAAATGGCCAAGGAAGCTAGCAACCTGGTCGCGCTCGACTCGGATCCGACGAAATTCATCGCGATCGTCGAGACGGGCCGGCAGATGCTGATGACGCGCCGTTCGCTCACGACCTTCAGCATGGCCATCGATCTGGCAAAGTACTTCGCGATCATGCCGGTGACGTTGGCCGCGACGTATCCTGCGCTGAACGCGCTCAACGTCATGCGGCTCATGAGCCCACGGAGCGCGATTCTGTCGGCGGTGATCTTCACTGCCTTGATCATTGGCCCGCTTCTCGTGCTGGCCGCGCGGGGAGTCAAGGCGCGCGCGGAAGCCGCCGCGCGTCGCTCGCGCGGCACTCCGTGGATCTACGGACTCGCCGGGATACTGTTGCCGTGGGTCGGCATCAAGTTGATCGACGTTTGCCTCACTGCATTCGGGCTTGTATAGAGTGGCCTATGGGAGAACGATCCGCGGCTGCGGCGCACGACAGGGGGTTATCAGGCCACGTGAACCACGTGGCGGGCCGAGGCATCGGCGCGCTCACATGGCCGGGTGGCGCAGATCGCGCTCGCGCTGGAGCGCGCAGGCCTGCAGGAAGAGGCGGAACAGTCGCGTGTCACCGCGGAAACCGAGCGGCTTCGCAATACGCTCCTCGCCAGCATCTCGCACGACCTGCGGACGCCGCTTGCAGTGATCACGGGTGCGAGCAGTGCACTCAACGATCCCTCGATGACGTTTGATCCAGAAGCGCGCCGCTCTCTGACCGCGCAAATCGAGGGCAAATCCAAAGAAATGGCCGAGATCATATCCAATGTGCTGGACCTGATGCGCTTCGAGAGCGGCCAGTTTTCCTTGCGCCTTGATTGGGTGATGATCGACGACCTCGTGAGCTCGGCGCTGGAACGGCTCGGTACGCGCCTGGCCGAGCATCCGGTGGAGTCTCGCGTACTGACGGGTTTGCCTCCCGTGCATGTGGATAGCGCGCTGCTATTGCAGGTATTCACCAATCTCCTCGAGAACGTCGTGAAACACACGCCATCGGGAACCCACGCAACCATTGAGGCCGTACTGGAGGACCCATTTGTGAGAGTCAGCATCGAAGACACAGGCCCCGGTCTTCCTCCCGGGGATGTTGAGCAACTATTTGCAAAATTCCAGCGCGGCCGCGACGAAAGCAGCGCGGGCGGCGCCGGCTTGGGATTGTCGATTTGCCGCGCCATCGTCATGGCCCACGGCGGTCAAATTGATGCGACTCAGCGGTCCGGCGGCGGCGCACGCTTCTCATTCACTTTGCCGATCTCTTGACGAGCGGGCGGGCAGCGTCTTGCCCTCCAGTACCGTCGAAACGCAATCAGGGCAAAAACAGCCTGGATCGCGGCTATCGGCCAAACACGTTCTAAGAGTAGGAATATCGCGCCTAGTGTCCACGCAATCGCAAAAGCCATGCTCGAATAGGGACTGCGGGCGAGTCCATAGGACCCTAGCATGCAGGCCACCGCAAGTATGCCGATAATGAACGTCGCATCGGATCCCACGAACAGGCCTGACACCTCGGCTCAGCCACGACGCCCGGCGAATTCCGAGACTACCGTTGGTCCGATTCCGGATAAGAGATGCACTGTGCAAACAGTGCGAGTTCATCGATGTCTAACAACCCGTCATGATTTCTATAGGCACGAGCGAATTGCATTTCGAGAAAGCGAAATACTTCCTCCTTAGACACCGTCTGCGTCGCCGCGATAGACCTCACATATTCTTGGATCGCCATGAGAAACACCTCCGACTGACACCAGCATAGGCGTCAGCGCGTAAAAATGTTGTGAAGGAATGGCGATGCGGCCTTCTCATCACCGCGTCTCGCTCTAAATGCCAGAACCAGAGTTTTTTCACAGTATTTTTATAGGGGGTTAAGGACAATAGGCTCCTACGTGCAGCGCGCACTGGGTTCGCTCTCCATTAGTTCAGGTGATGCGCTGGCGATATTTGAGGTATCAAGGCATGGCCGACAACTCTAGACAAACCACACGCAATAACGACGAATGCACGGTAAGCAAGACTTAGCTACTGCACTTTTTCGAAGCTAAATTCCAGATGGCCGACCGGGATCAAGATGGCCAACTGAACATCGCGAATTGGGCAATTTTCTTCGATTCATGACGCACCCGGATTTGCGAGTCCTTCGTTCTTGGGACAGATACAGCTAGCACCCGAGTCACGCTGCCCTTTCGGCTTCCAACTCCCACGATCCGGCCGCCCGGCTACTTCTGGAATCAACAAGCCGATATCCACACGACATTTTAATACTGTTGCCGTTATGCTAACGACCATCTTCCGCTTAGTGTCATCACGACTCCAATTCGTAACTTTATTTTTATTGATTATCGTGGTGATAGACCTCGGCCACGTGCAAAGCACCACGCCCCGCCCCTCCGGATTCACGCGTATCGCGCGCGACTTAGGCCGCAAATGCATAGTTGCACGTGCGAATAAGTTGAAAACCAGTGGTGCAGGGCAAGCTTGCACGAAGAGGCAGTATGAGTTGGATTAGCCTGTCTGAATATCTAGTGTTCATCGCGGTTCTGACGGCCGTTGTGCGGCCACTCGGGTCCTATCTCGCTAAAGTCTTCGCATACGAATCGACCTTTCTGGACCGGCTCGTTGCTCCCGTCGAACGAATAATCATTCGGCTTGTCGGCCCGGCCGCTCAGCGGCCGATGAAATGGCGCGAGTATTTTCTCGCATTCGTTTGGTTTGGGGTTGCTGGAGCGGTGTTTGTCTTCTTGATCCTGAAACTGCAGCATCTGCTCCCATTCTATCGTCTCCTCGGCAAAGATGTGCTATCGACTCCGATGACCGGTGATCTTGCTGCCAATACCGCAATCAGTTTTGCCACGACCACCACCTGGCAAGCCTACGGCGGCGAAACGACGATGAGTTATTTTAGCCAGATTGTCGCATTGGCCTCGCAGAACTTTCTCGCGGGAGCGGCGGGACTCGCCGTCGGAATTGCCTTCATTCGTGGCATTACCGCCGACGGCGGCGGCGTGCTTGGTAATTTTTGGCGTGACGTCACCCGTGCCATGTTATGGGTGCTCTTGCCGCTGAGCATCCCGGGGGCACTGATCCTCGTATGGCAAGGTGTCCCGATGAACCTTCATGCCTATACAGCGGCCACGACTTTGCAAGGCGCGCCGCAACTCATTGCGCAAGGTCCCGTGGCGGCGCTCGAGTTCATCAAGAATCTCGGCACGAATGGCGGCGGCTTTTTCAATGCCAACGGCGCCCATCCCTATGAGAACCCTACCGCGCTCAGCAATTTCGTCGAAATGCTGGCCATCGTGATGCTCCCGGCCGCTCTTTGCTACACATTCGGCGCGATGACCGGAGACCGTCGCCACGGCTGGCTTCTCTATTGGGTGATGACGCTGCTATTTGCCGTTGGACTCGCTGGCGTGCACTGGGCAGAGAATGCCGGTAACCCAGCTCTCGTGCGTGCGGCAGCGCCTCATACCTTCGCCGTGGGAGATACCGCGTGGACGGGCAACACCGAGGGCAAGGAAGTGCGATTCGGCACCAGCGGAACCACGCTCGCAGTCGTCGCCACGTCGAATGGCGCCACCGGCTCCACCGCGGCAGCGCCCGACAGTCTCTCGCCGCTCGGCGGCGGCATTGCATTCTTTAATATGCTGCTTGGGGAAGTCACGTACGGTGGCCTAGGCACAGGTCTCGTTAGCATGATTCTTGCCGCGCAACTCGCCGTCTTCATCGGCGCCCTCATGATAGGTCGATCGCCTGTCTATCTCGGCAACCAGATCGGCGTTGCCGAGATGAAGCTCATCGCACTCTATATGCTCATCGCAGGCATGGTGATTTTGCCGCTCACGGCGTTGGCCGTGATGACTGCGGCAGGTCGCGCGGGGCTGACGACCAACAGCGGACCTCATGGACTGACGTCGATCGCTTTTGCGTACACCTCGAGTTTTGCCAACAATGGCCAGAGCTTTGGGGGACTCAGTGCCAATTCTGCTTTCTATAACTACACGACTTCAGTGGCGATGCTCGCGGGGCGTTTTCTTCTCGCCTTGCCGGCGTTGGCTTTGGCGGGCACATTCGCAGAGCGGCAACGGCGGGGAATCACCTCGGGCTCGCTTCCGACCGATACGGGGCTGTTTGCGGGGCTGCTCATTGCAACGATCTTGCTCGTCGCCGGCCTTAACTTCTTGCCGCTGCTGTGCCTCGGGCCAGTGGCCGAACACATGCTGCTTTGGCGTTAAAGGAGAACTCCGGTGCCTCCGTCAGTTCGCGCGGTATTGGTCAGCATGGTGCTGCTTACGGCCCTAGCGGGGATTGTGTACCCACTGCTCATTCTCGGCCTCGCTCAGACCTTCTTTCCGGAGCAAGCTGATGGTACTCTCGTGCGGCGCGACGGCAGGATCGTCGGCTCGACCTTGATCGGACAGAACTTTGATGACGCTCGCTATTTTTGGGGACGGCCGTCTGCGACGCCGCCGACTCCCTACAACGCGGCCGCCTCCTCGGGAACGAATCTTGCTCCCTCGAATCCCCAGCTTGCCAAGGACGTTGCCGCGCGCTGCACTGCTCTCGCCAAAGCACACGGCAACTCTCTTGCCCCGATTCCGCTGGATCTCGTGACCGCGTCGGGAAGTGGGCTGGATCCACACGTGACCGTGGCCGCGATGCTATACCAAGTGGACCGTGTCGCCGCTGCACGGGACATCGATCCATCAGCCGTGCGTGCGCTCGTTGAGCGGCACATAGAGTCACCGGCTTTTGGCTTTCTCGGACAACGCCGAGTCAATGTTCTCGCCGTGAATCTCGCACTCGATGCCTACTGATTCAAGAGCGCCACGGCACACGGGACGCGTTTTCATGAAATACGGCCTTCTCGCGCTGATGCTGTCGGCGTTTGCGGTATCGGCATTGGCCGACGACGCGGCACCGGACAAGAGCGACTACACCCTGCTCAATCCGACGCCCGACGCTGACTTGCGCAGCTTCAACACCGATCGACCGCCGAAGGCCAACAGCCCCTATACGGTCGATGCCGGCCATTTTCAGTACGAGACCGACATCGCCGTGTTCGGCTACGGAGACACCGACGGTGTCCGGACCCAAGCATGGACTGTAGTCGACCCGACCCTGAAGTGGGGGCTGACCAATACGATCGATGCCGAGCTGCAGATCACGCCGTATGAGTCCGTCGTAGCCAAAAGCGCCGCGAACACGACGAGTGTCTCCGGAGTTGGCGACACCGTCGCGCGCCTGAAGATCAATGTGCTGGGCGATGATCGCGGCGCCGTCGCGGTGGCGCTCTTGCCCTATGTCAAGCGGCCGACGGCGCAGTCCGGTCTCGGCAATGGCAAGGTCGAAGGCGGCCTGATCCTGCCCATCAGCTTCAGCGCGCCGGGCGGCTTCACCGTGATCGTGATGCCGGAAGGCGACTATCTGAAAGACACCGCCGTCAGCGGCTTCCACCTTGCCTTCGACTTCTTGATCAATGTTAGCCATCCGCTCGACAAGCGTTGGACCTTCTATACCGAGGTTTTCACATCCCAATCGTTCCAAGCGCGGGAAAAACCGATCTATACTCTGGATGAAGCTCTGACTTACGCGCTGAGCCCGAACATGCAGCTCGATTTGGGCAGCAATTTCAGCCTAAACGGCGTTGCGCCGCGGGCCCAGCTCTATACTGGCCTGTCGCAGCGGTTCTGAGTCGACGGCCCGACGCACATAACTTAGGCTTGCACGAACCCCAGCGTGAGGCACGCCCGGGCGGAAAACCATGCGAGAAGTCGGAATCCTGGCACTAATCATCGTGAGAAAGGTCGCGTCATGACGAACCGATTGCTTCCCCGGCTCCGTACAACCCTGTATGCGCTGCGCGGCGGGTTTCTGGTACGACCCCTCCTGATCGCCATCGCGCTCGGCGTTCTCGGTGCCTCACTTTCGTCGCTGGAAGAGACCGTCCCACCTCTGAGCGCATGGGTTCCTACTGTCCTGTTCCCCTCCCGCGCCGATCCCCAGGTCGCTCAGGTCATCCTAGCTACGATCGCCGCATCGATCATGACAGTAGTGTCGATCGTTTTCGCCATCCTCTTAATGACGCTGACGCTCGCGTCGATGCAATTCTCCCCTCGAATCCTCTCGAGCTTCGTCAAGGATCGCGTGACTCAGTGGACGCTCGGTATCTTCCTCGGCACCTTCGCCTATTGCGTGGCCGCATTGCCCGCAACACGCTCCCTCCCGCACCCCTTTGCTCCGGTGGCCACGGTAACCTGTGCCATGTTGCTCGCGTTGATCTGCGTCGCGTGGTTGATCTTCTTTATTCATCACATCTCGCAGGCAATTAGCGTCAATCACATTGTTGATCGGATCGCGCGCGAAACGGAGGGCGTGATCGATTACTTCATGCCGGATTCTCAGCGATACGCCTACGAGCCGCAAGGCGTACCGTTCGATGGCAACAAACGCGAGGTCCTGGTCGGCAGCGCAGTCTCCGGCTACATCCGCTATGTCGATACCGGGCGTTTGCTCTATCTCGCGAAAGCAATGAAGTTACGGGTGCGCTTGGTCCGCCGCGTCGGGCACTTCGTGCCAGCTGGCGTTGCGCTGTTCGGCGCCTCGCCGGAGGAACGCGTCGATCCTGAGTGCGCGCGCGAACTGCGCTCGGCGTTCGATATTGGACCGACGCGCACAATGCAACAGGACATCGAGTTCGGGGTCATCCAGATTGTCGACATCGCCCTCAAGGCGATTTCCTCCGCGGTCAACGACCCGAGCACCGCGATTACTTGCGTTGACCAACTCGGGCGGATCCTGATCCGATTCGTGAGCCGCAACGCTCCGGTCTCGCTGCTTTGCGATCCACCGCACGTCGTCCGGGTCATCGTTTCATGGATCGGGATCGAGAGCCTTCTCGATACGGCATTTGAGCAAATACGCCATTACTCGATGTCGGATATCGCGGTCAGCATGCGCGTCCTACGCGCCTTCGACGATATTGCTTCGACTTGCAGCGACCCACGCCTTCTCGAGTCACTCATCGTGCGTGGCCGACGGATCTTGGTCGGTTGCGCCGAACGACTGAATCCGGACCAGATCGAGAAGCTTCAACAGCGACTCAGCGCCTTGGAAGGTCGCATGCATCCCGTCAGAACCGCCAACGTCACGGAGGCTTCGCCGTAGACCGACAACTCGTCTAGCGCTCCGCCCGCCTAGCCCACGGCTGCAGCGCTCACGCAAGTACTCAGGGGTTCATCGCGACGAATGCCATGCGAATAACAAAGCGGGTGCTCAGATCTCGAACGCGACGCCAATTTCCATCACCTGGGTGCTTGGAATATTGAAATAGGCGCCGGGCCGCGGAGCATTGAGATGCATTAGCGCAAAAATCGCTTTTGCGCCATCGCGCCATCCCGGTCTGCCGGCCCGTGGCAATGATTGTCTCGTGACCGGTAAAGTAAGTTACTTGCTGCAGCGGGCAATCTGTAATCTGTCCGCGCGCCACCGCGACGCTGAATCCCTTGGGAACGTCCGCCTTTTCCATAAATCCGAACCTCAGTTCGACGCGAACGATGCGTTCGGAAATCGGAGTGATCTTGACGCACCACCTCGTGGATGACGACAAACAGCTGTACCGGCTGACCCACAGCAAGCCGAAGGTCGAGGTGTTTTTCGACTGGATCGAACGGCAATTCGAGCACCAGGGGTTCACGCCCACCAATCCGTTCATCAAAGCCTTGAGCTACGCGCGAAAACGCCAATTGGGGCTGGAAGTATTCCTCACGGATTCCGACGTACCCATGGATACGAATCACATCGAGCGCGCCCTGCGCGTCATTCCCATGGGCAGCCGTTCATGGCTTTTTTGCTGGACCGAACTCGGCGCCCGTGACGTCGGCATCATCCAGAGCTTGATCGTCACCTGTCGCCTCCACGGTGTCGATCCCTACACCTACCTCGTTGATGTGCTCCAACGCGTCGCACAGCACCCCGCCTCCCGGGTCGCCGAACTCACGCCGCGTCTGTGGAAACAGCATTTCGCCGATAATCCGCTGCGCTCTGACCTGCACGGTCTGCCGAACTAATCAATACGCCGGCCAGACACCGGTTACGTACGAACTCGGGGTCCAGCGCCATCTGGTCGACGTGCCGGATGATCTGCTGCGCCGGTACGCGCGGCGCCTGGCGAACCGACCACCGTCTGCGGGTCGTTTGATTCGCGAGCCGGTCCGAACGATCGAGGTGGCCTATTTTTTGCGCTATTGCCTACTGATCGGCACGGATCGAGTACTGCTGATGGTACGGCGTCGAGTGGCAGATCTCTGGCGCCGCGCGACCAAGGATGCTAATCAGGTGCTGATCCACTGGGCTGATTTGTATCGAGAACTACTGGCGTCGATTGGCGCTCTGGCAAGCGATACGGCCGTGGCGGACGGCGAGATCCGTGGACGATTGCGCTCGCTGGTGACGGCCCATCTGCAACGCAAACCGCCGACGCGCGCACAGCTGGTGCGTGACCACCTGACGCTGGAGATTCGCCCCGTACGCTCGCTGCTGTCCGCACTGGTGCTCTTGCCATGGCAAGCGGTACCGGATCATCCGGTGTTGGCGGCACTGCAGTTGCTCAAAGCGTTATATGAACACGGTGTCCGAGAGCTACCGGCTGCAACCGCGATTGATTTCGGCAGGGTGTGGCGGACGCTGTTATCCGGCGCCGATCGTGAACAGGCGTTTCGCGCCTTCGAAGTCGCCACGTTGCTGGCGCTGCGCCGGGCACTGCGCAACGGCACGGTATGGATTGATCATAGCTTGGCGTTTCGCAGCCGCGAACGGCTGTTTATCCCGACGGAGACATGGCAAAAGGAGCGTAATTCCTACTATCGTCGCCTGTCATTACCCAAGCGAGCCAAGTTGTATCTTGAGCCACTCATCGAACGCGCCCAGGCCGGTGTCGCGGCCGTGGCCAAAGCCGTCGAGGCCGGTGAGCTACGCATCGACGACGAGCTGCATCTGACGCCCTTGGCGGCCGAAGAAGAGGAGCCGGAGCTGGTTAAGTTGCGCGCCGCGCTCGATCATCGGATCGGTGAAGCGCAGTTGCCTGAGCTGCTGCTCGAGGTCGATGCCAACGTGCGCTTCAGCTGGATCATGCTCGGTCGCGAACCGCGCTCCGACAAGGAACTGCTGATGGTGTATGCCGGTATCTTGGCGCATGGCACCTCGATGTCGGCGGCGGCGACGGCGCGCATGATGCCGCAGCTCTCGGCGGCGAGCGTCCGGCAAGCGATGCGCTGGGCCGGGGATGAACGACGACTGGCAGAAGCCAGTGCCGCGGTGCTCGCCTACATGCGTCGGCATCCGATCGCGGCCACCTGGGGCCGCTCAGATCTGGCCTCTTCCGACATGATGAGTTTGGAGACCCGGCAGCGGGTTTGGCAAGCACGACTCGATCCACGCCGCCAAACGCCCTCTGTGGGGATCTACTCGCACGTGCTGGCGGGCTGGGGCATCTTCCATGCGCAACCCATCGTGCTCAACGAGCGGCAAGTCGGCGCCGCGATTGAGGGTGTGCTTCGACAAGAGAAAATCGATATCGTGCAGCTGGCAGTCGATACGCACGGCTAACAGATTTTGGAATGGCCTTTGCCCACGGCCCAGGTCTGGATCTGTGTCCGAGATTGAAGGCGCTCACGGATCGTCATCTGTTTTTACCGCGCGGCTACGAGGTGCCGCAGATACTGAAACCGATTTGCGAGGCCAGCTTGGATCTCAGCCAGGTACCGGTCCACTGGGACCGGTGGGTTCACTTGATCGCCTCCGCCTACAGCGGTCACACCAGCGCCATCAATGTGCTGGCGCGCTTTGGCTCCGCCGCGCGCGGCGATCCGCTGTACGAAGTCGGTGTCGTGATCGGACGCTTGCTGCGTACCGCGTTCCTGGCCGATTACTTCGTCAATCCGGCATTCCGGAGGGGTGGTCACACGCGGGCGATGCCCGTGGTGCCGGCGCCTATCTCATCCAACGGGAATGCTGAAGTGCTTACATCTGAAGAGTGGTGCTCGTTGAGCCAAATGTTTCGGCAATCTCGGGAGCCAAACTCCGCCAACGCCCTCCATCGAGAGCCGCTTCATAAACGTTATCAATGAGTTGCAATAGCTGATCCAGCTGCTTTGAATGCTTACTCATGATCTTTTCTAGGTCATCCTTTACAGGAAAAATGCCGTTTCGCCACAGTAGATCTAACAACCCTCGGCGATCTTAGTACCCCTTCGGAATCGCCAGCGGTGCGCCGTCGGCTGCATGCCACGCTCCCCGCCAATCAACGTGGCTTTGACCCTGGTCGGTATTGACCGCGACACACAGCCGGCCACCGCAGTTGTCGATCTTGATCCGCGCTCCTTTCTTCGCGAGCGCCGCCGCATTGACCTGCATTTCGGCAATGTCCGCCTCGAGCGCCGTTTTCTGCTCCGTGAGCTCATTCACGGCGTTCCGCTGCCACCACACCGACGCCCAGGCCATCGCACTCATCCCGACAAAGCCCGCGGCCGTGAGGGCAATCCATTTGGCCGAGAACCAAGTCATGGCCCGGCACGCCGTGGCTTCCAACTGCAGGATGCGTTGCGCCAACCCCAAAACTGCTCAGTCACCGGCTTCATGGCCGCTTCGAGCGCCTTGCTCGCCGGCGTCGCGATGTCGACGAAGGCGCGTCGATGGAGGAACGCAGATCAGGCTCGATCATGTCCGACTGAAATGTAATCATCGCCATGGGCGCCGGCCTCGAAAATCCAATCGGGTCTTACTTTTGGTTGGAATTAATGCGGCGAAGACTCGCGGCCGCGACCGTGTGGGGTGGCCCCGCACAAAAAGCAATGCGCGGCCTGACAGATATCTTGAAGGAAGCGCGCGACGGAAAAGTAGACAACTCGGCCGTCCTCGAGAAGCGAGCCGTCTTCGGTAAGTTCCATGCTCATCGCTTTCATCCTTCAGGCTGACTCAATCAGCACCCCGCCCGATGTCGTGTCCGATTAACGATGTCCTTGTCTCACTAATCGCGTCCTACCCCTGGTTGAGGGTATCCTCAATTAAGGGTTGAATTGGTGAGTATTCTCGTCATCATGACCTGGCTCTGGCGGCGCCAAGGCCAACTCACGCGATACGATTTCCACATTAGGCAGATCGCGCACTGCACTGGCTGCGGCGATCAGCGCTTCCTTCTCATTCTGCGTGAGCGTATGCAGATCACCACCTTCGAAGTACACCATCGCCTTCAAGCTCTCGCTCGGCTGGAATGAATGGCCGTACATTTCGCGTGCCGCCGACAGTCCTTTTGAGAGACTGACCCCGGCTTTCACCATCGCTGCGATGTCGCGGTAGTCCTTTGCCTCGATGCGCTGAAGAATGACTTTAACCTTTGTCGCCATCAAGTCATCCAGCGTCGCCACCTGCAACGTGCCGTCATCGGTAATTTCCGGCTCGCCAATCCGCCCAAATCCAATTGTGCCGAAGAACGACACCTTGAGATGCTGATCCTGCGTTGTCCCGCACGGGACGAGCACAGTGTATGCATTGGGTTCGTCTTGCAATACCGTGGACCGTTGCAAGAATGGGAAAGCGGATTGCAGCACGGCCTTGTCAAGCGGCTTGTCGGTAAAGAAATCGAAATCGACAGACGGGCGATGTCCGAGTCGTAACGCGATGGCGGTGCCGCCGTAGAGCACCAAGCCGAGCTGGATCGAGGGATGTAGTTCCGGCCAGAGACGTTGCTGTGCGACCGGCAGGATGTCCATGCGCGGCTTGAAGTATTGGGTCAAGCAAATCTCCGGGCGGGCAATGGAGGAACCCGTCCCGGCGCGGCCAGCCCCAATCTGTAGTGCCAGTAGACCCACGAGCGCTCGTTAAACTGCCCGATCTCGGCATGATCCAAAACATCGCGCAGGTATTCATCGCCCACTTGGTGCGCGAGCGCCTGAACGTCGTCGTAGTCGCCAATGTTCATGACTTGCGCAACCACGCGCTCCGGCATCGCGACAGCCTCATCCGGCGTCTTCCACCAGATGTATTTGCCCGCGAGTCGCTTCATCGCTTCCTGATCCAATGGGCCCATGATTTCAATCCGATTCGCAACAAGATTTTACGAGCTAGTTTATCAGCCAAGGGGTCCACTGGGCTCAGCGTTCAGCGGCGCTGCCGCTTCGTGATCCCATTAACCCCTCCCCTGCGCCTTCGCCGCCCTTGCCATCCCACCCCGTCCCGCCTGAACTTCCTCTCCATATCGCATCGGCATCGCCGTCGTCTTCCACCGCCCCGCCTGCATCACCGACGCCAGATCAATGTTGAGCGCCAACATATCCTGCGTCGCCCCAACCCGAATCGAATGCCCGCTGACTTGCTTCCTTTCGTCTTCGGTCATCCCCACAAACTCAGCCACCCGCTTGAACGTCTGCGCGATCGAATCCACTTGCAATCGCGCTCCAATGCGGCCGCGCCCGATCAGCCGCCGAAACACCGCTCCTCGTGTGATCCGCGACACCCCCAACCAGATTTTCAAATACCCCACCGTATCCGGCGACAAATACGCGACGCTGCCCTCCCCCGCCTGGTCGGTCTTCGAGCGCCGAATCAACACCCGGCCGCTGCCATCGCTCAAGAAACTAAAATCCTCCACATTGAGCGCCACGAGCTCGCTGCGCCGCGCCATCGTGTCATACCCTACGCACAAGAGCGCGCGCTCCCGATCCGCCCGAATCCCCACCCCCGCGGTGATCAAGAACCGCTTGATTTGGTGCCATCCCAACGCTTTCGCTTGCCGCTGCCGCATCGGCGATCTATTGTAGAGACCCTTGAGGGCCAGTTTTACGTCTTCGTCGTCATTGGGGTTCAAGAGTTTCGCGGCGCGATGTGCGCAGGCGATCGTCGCGAGATACCGCCGCACTGTCGCAGGTTTTTTGCTGGCCTCCCCGCAGGCCTCGATGTAGGCAGCGACGGTCGACGGTAACGCCGGCAGGGGTAGCAAGCCCCGCGGTTTGCAGAAGGCAAGGAACGCCGCCCAGTCGAAGCGCCAAGCGCGCAGGGTCGCTTCGGGGTACACGCGGCGGGCCTTCCGCCACCAAGCACGGACCTTCTCGGCCGGCGTGGGCAGGTCCGAGGCAGTGACCCCCGCGATCCCCGTCGGGGCCAATTCAGCAATCTGATTGTTCAATTCCATAAATCGAAGCGTATTATAACTCCGGATAACTTTAATTATCGGGAGTTGAGCAGCGCGAGCCGCTCGGCGTCGCGTCGTCGCGCTCGGGCGGCGGCCGATCCCGCGAACGGCGCTCGACGAGCGCGTGAAGCAACCGGGCCCGGCGCGCTCGGTTTAGTGACGGGTAACGGGACTGGCGGCGCCGCAGCGACCGATCCAGAAGAGGACGGTAGCAACACATTCACGGCAGCATAAAAGTCATCCGCATGCCAATAGAGTCGTCGGCCGGAGGAGAGCGGGCGCGGCAACTTTCCATCGGCCACAAGCCGATCGAGTGTGCCTAACGAGATCTTCAACTCGCGGGCCGCGTCTTGGCGGGTCAATAATCGAAATACTGGCTGGCGATTTTATCCAGCGACCTCATCGAGATCGCACACGGTTTAAATCCACTCTGCGTCGAGCCGCCTAGCCGCTAGCGGGCCATCGCGCCGCGCCGCCCAGCGGTTTCGAGCAGCAACGCGAGGAGCGACTCATAGAGCGGCACGACCGGATAGCGCCGGTTCAGTTGTCTCACGGCCTGCCCCCGGGCTTGTTTCAGAAATCGCTGCCGCGCGCTCGCGTTCGGCAAGGTCTTGGCGTGTCGGCGCGCCTCGTCCAACAAAGATTCGATCGCGAGGTTCCGCGAGCGAATCAAATCCTCGCGCCGGGCGGAGCGAAACAGACACTCTTGCTCATCGCCCTCGAAGCGTCGATCGCGCTCGTTATCGTATTTCGGCCGGCTGACGCCCTTCATGGGGTCTTTTGGCACAGCATAGTCCCAGCTGTCGATGGCGGTGTGGATGACGGCCGCGAACAAATCGAGTTCTCGATCGACCGTGGCCGGTGCCACTTGGCGGAGCCGGCCGATTTTATACGTCGTCAGGTGCTGCGATCGGACGTCCGCAAACGGCAGATGCAGCCATTCGAGATGGTTGCGCGCCTGGCGGCGCGCCCTGACGGGCTTCGGCTTCTCGCCCCGGGCTTGCGCTTGTTTGAACGCCTCGCGCGCTGCCGTGAGCTCCCCGCGACTGTCGGCGAGCATGCCCTTGAGCGTTCCGACCTCGATGTCCTCGCCCTTATGCTCGACGCACACCTCGGTGATGTAGCGCTCCATCAGCGCGGCCATCGTCACCCGATGTGACCGGTTGTAATCGAGCGCGAGGCCGCGGTGCTGATCCACCTGGGCGCCCAGTTCGAAGGCCTCGGCTTCCTCGTAGGACTTGACGCGCTTCGATTGCTTGGGCTGGCCCTGGGCCCGCAGTCGCACCAAGAGCTGCAAGGGGCCACGTTCGATCTCGGCCTTAAGTCCATGGTCGCGTAAAACCTGGTCCTTATAGGCTGTAGCCGCTGCGGCTTTGGAGTGCGGAAACTCGCGTGCGAGGTCCGGTCGGCGCTTGACGGTGACGAGGTAGCGCGATTGATTGACGATGGTGGCCATTACGAGACTCCGGGTTGGAGTCACGTCTAGGACTTAGGTTTAGCTGGCTGGGGCGCGCTGCCGCCGTGGCACCGAATTGTCACCGATTCCGCTTTTTAAGCCCCATTTGGGGGGCAAATCGCGGTATTAATGGTCGGGGTGACAGGATTCGAACCTGCGACATCTACGTCCCAAACGTAGCGCTCTACCAGTCTGAGCTACACCCCGGCGGCTTCGGCGGGGCGGCAATCGTAGCAGGTCGGCGCAGGCATGCAACCGAGGCCGCCCACCCGCAATTCCCTGAGCGCGCGACGCCGCACCCGGCGGCGCCCCGCCCAGGATCGACCGGCGATGGCGCATGAACCCCGATTCATCCAGAATCAGCGGCGATCGGCCCTGCGGCCGTGCACCAAGAAACCCGAGACGCCCGTCATGACCCGATATTACTTTTATACCGCCGACTTGTACGTGTACGACGATCCGGCGAGCGCCGTGGGCAGGCGCGTGGGCGACTACCAGGGCGTTTATTCGATCGACGATGACGCCATCACGCCCGACCAGGTGTTCACCAACCTGACCGAGGAACTGCGCAAGACCATTCCGGCGGATATGAAAGACACGGGCTACTACCACGTCACCCAGTTCAATAATGTCACCTAAGCTCGTCTCGCCGGCAGAGCCGCTGCCCGCGCCCGCCAGGAGCCCGGCGGCATCCGCACCCGCTCAAGGGTCGAGCTCCAGCGCCCGCAGCTCCAAACCCTCGATCTCTTGCAAGGATTTACCCGCGATCCCCTGCAGATCGCCGTACATGCCGATGGTGCCGCCCATCACCCGCTCGATCTGCTCCTCGCGCTTCGCCCACTGTTTCATGATGACTTTGCGTTCCTTGTCCAGATCCTCCCGCATCGAAGTAAAGGCCTCGACGATGGCCTCGACGCGCTGACGAAACCTCGGCCCGGTGAGGTACTGATAGACCATCTCGGTCTTCGATTGCTGTCCCTCCGACACCTGACGCGCCAGAGTGACTTCGAGCAAGCTGCTGCGCAAAATCATCGCGACCGGGATGACACAGCGCGGGTGCGCGACCCAAACGCCGTCGAGCAGATGGAAGGTGTCCACACCCTTGGGTAAGGCGTTGCTCACCAGCACGCAGATTTCAGCCTTCGCGCTTCTCTGATCCTCGCGCAACTTCACCAACCACGCATCGCTCCAGTTCCGGGTGCGCTTCGTCTCCCACAGGATGGTGCCGCCGGGCTGTCCGGTCTGGCTCCGGACACCTTGCACGATGTCGCCGCCGAATTCTCCTTTGGGAACCGGTTCGACGCTGTCGTAGGGAAACTTCGCCCGCAGCAACGCCTCGAGCTCGAGTTCCTGCACCTCGCCCTGCAGCTGTTGCGAACCCTGGTCGGCCTTTTGCTTCAACTCCTCGATGGTCCGTTGCATTGAAACGATGGTCTGGTCCTTCTCCAATACCTTGTGTTTGAGACCCTCCTCCGCTTCGCGGCGCGCCTTGAGGCGCACGTCATTGAGCCCCTCCTCCACCCGCTTCTCGATGGTCAGGTCCAGTTCGCGCTTGGCGTCGTCCAGTTCGCGTTGTTTCTTGATGAGGTCGGCTTGGGCCTGTTGGGCTTGCGCGAGCTTCTCGTTGCGCGCCTCGAGTACTTCCTGCAGGTCGATGAGTTCGCGGGTCTTGGCCTCCAGCTCCGCGGCATTCGCCTGCTGCGCCTTTTTCGACTCCTCCGCGGACACGCGTACCCGTTCCACTTTCAGTTGCGCGGCCACTTGATCGGCGACTTGTTGGTCCAGGACACGCCCAGCCTCCACCACCCCCCTCTCCTTCTCCCGGACCGCCTGCTCGCGCTTGGCGATCTCCTCGTCCTTGGCGGAGAGGCGCTGCTCGAACTGCTGTCGCGTCGCGGCGATCAGCGGCGCCGCCAGCGACTCCGTCAGCCGTATCTCGGTGTGGCACTTCGGGCACACAATCGTGGGCTCTGTCATATCCGCATTCCTTCGATCGATCCAAAATCCGATTATGATCTACAATCCCTCGTCGTATGCTGGACACAATCAAGCTCAACCACGTCGAAATGATCCTGCTGGTCACCGCCTTCGCGGCCGGGGCGGTCGATGTCATCAGTTTCGCGACGTTGGGCGGCGTGTTCGCGTCGGCCATGACGGGGAACTTCGCGCTGCTCGCCTACTACGTGGCGCAAAGCGATTCCCAGTCGGCCATGGGCTCGGTGGTGGCCTTGAGCGGCTTCGTCCTGGGCTGCGCCCTGGGGGTTCTACAGCGCCGCGGCCGCCCGCAGCAACAGGCGCTCGGCTTGTTGCTGACCACCGAGGCGGGTCTGCTGCTGTTCTTTGCGCTGTATGCGATGTGGACCCCGCATGCAGCCCACGCGCCATCGGATCATCTGCAGATCCTGCTGCTCGCGGTCGCCATGGGCGTTCAGGCCGTCATCGGTCAGACCATCAGCCACACCACGATCGTGTTCACGACGACGCTCACCAAACTGGTGGGCACCATCGCGGATTCCCTCGCCAACGGCGACGCGCTCGGCCTCAAGGACGTGAAGATTCAAAGCGCGGTGGTGGTCTCCTATTTGTTCGGCGCGCTGCTGGCGGGCGCCCTCATCGTGCACAACTCCGACGCCGTGGTGCTGCTGCCGTTCATCGGCGTTGCGCTCGCGTTTGCCGCGAATCGCTGGGCGCACCGCTGACGCGGCAATCAGCGCCCCCGGGCTGACACGCCCGCACCGCGACTCTTCCGCCTCGGCTGTCCGAGACTCCATGCCGAATTGATATATGCAAATGACTCAATGGTAGTTCCGCAGCGCGCGGCTGCTGATAGTCTGCGATCGTCGGGGCACATCCGCCAGGGAGATCGTATGATGAATACGCAACAAAAACGCGGCGAGCGGGAGTACTTCTGTTTCGCGGTGCTGCTCATCGTCATCCTGGTGACATCAGCCCTCCGCTAGTATCTCGACACCGTGATATTGAACGGTCCAAAACCCTCGCGATGCTACGCCCCCACAATCGGTCAAATTCCCTCTGCCGCGGCACCAACATCTCGGCAGCGTGATGCCAACCGGTCCAAACCCCGGCAAGCAAGCTGATCGGCCACAACCGCTCAACTTCCCCGCGCCGAGTTGCTAGCTAGTGGTTCATATCGTGGCACGGCGCAAACTGCGCCGCCGTGCCGAACCCAATGGCTTCCGCAAGAACGCTGTCGGCATCGGTGATGAGTCCGTAGCGTTTCAGAAGCGTGCGCACCACGTTGCGCGAAACGCCCAGCAGTTCCGCGGTACGCACTTGATTGGAGTCGCAGTATACGAATGCATCTTCGACCAGGCGCCGTTCGACGTCGCGCAACAAGCTGGTCCCCGGCGCATCGAAGCACTCCCGCAGCGCCTGGCCAAGCCGATTCACCGTGCGGGCATCCCGCCCCTCGGCAATGACGGCGCCCCCGCCGGCCATCGCGGACGGCCCGGCGATTCTCAGATGCTCCACCCCGATCTCGCTGTCCGAGGACATCAGCAGCGAGTAGTGCACGACGTTCTCCAGTTCGCGGATATTGCCCGGCCATGAATGGCGCTTCAGCGCCTCCAGCGCCGCCTGGAGGAAGATCGGGGTCGGCCGCTTCAGGCGCTCGCTGTAGATGCCGGCGAAATGCTCGGCCAGCGCGCCGATGTCGCCCGGCCGCTCGCGCAGAGGCGGTAGGTGCACGGGGACGATGTTCAAACGATAGAACAGGTCGCGGCGAAAACGGCCGGCTTCCACCGCCGCCTCGAGATTCACGTTCGATGCCGACACGACGCGCACGTCGATGGGAATCGGCTTGCGCGATCCGACGCGTGTCACTTCGCTTTCCTGCAGCACCCGCAGCAGCTTGCCCTGCAACGCCGGCGGCAAATCGCCGATCTCATCCAGGAACAACGTTCCGCTACTCGCCGCTTCGAACCAGCCTTCCCGCCGCGAATGGGCGCCCGTGAACGAGCCCGCTTCATGGCCGAACAGTTCGCTCTCGGCCAGATGCTCGCTGATGGCGCCGCAGTTGACCGCCAGAAAAGGGCCCGGCCGCCCACTCTTGCGGTGTACATACCGCGCGACCAGTTCCTTGCCGGTGCCGGTCTCGCCGGCAATCAGGATCGCCGCATCGCTCGGTGCAACCCGGTCGAGCAGAGCGAGCAGCAACTTGGACGCCTGATCGACGAACACCAAATGTTTCGCACGCAGCGGCCCGCTCACCACATCGGCATCGAAACCATCCGCTCTTGCAAGCGACACGACATTATCGGCGCGAGACATCGACAGCTCCTTACTATCCCAATCTGCTGTTCTTAACGACCGCAATTCCCGAGAAATACTAGACAGCGGCTCGGGATACCGCCAATACCGTTGTTGCATGGCGTCATACCATTCGTCGCGCCGCTGGCATGCTAGTTGCTTGACTCGAAGGGTCTTGCGATTCAACCCACTGCGTAAAGGATACCGACGATGAAACATGTGTTATTGGCGATGAGTCTTGTGATGACGGCAACCGCGTTTGCCCAACAGCCCGCCGCGCCGGCCGCGCAAACCGAGCCTGCGTTCAAGGCACATGTGCTCTCGCGCGCCGAATTTGACGTTCTGCTGAAGCATCCCGAGAAACTCTTGGTCATCGATGTGCGGCGCCCGTACGAACTGACGGCCATCGGCGGTTTTCCCGTGTATTTGAGCATTCAGCAAAGCGATCTGGAATCGAGCCTGGCGTGGATTCCGAAGGACCGCACCATCGTCACCGTATCGAATCACGCCGCACGCGCCGGCAAGGCAGCCGATCTGCTGGCGGCCAAGGGATTCAAGGTTGCCGGCGCCGTCGGTGCTCAGCTGTATGAGAAGGACGGCGGCACGCTCACGAAGTTGACGCCGCCGCCATCCCCAGCCGACCCGGCCGCCAAGTAGCGTTCACTCGCCACCAGCCTCGAATGAACCACGAGCGTGCCGCGACTGCGCAAAAAGCAGCAGCGGCACTGCTCAATTATCTACTCGACCATCGATAAACCGCCGCGGCACCGCCTGGATCGGCGTGGCATGTCTCTTGCTTAGAGCTTCGACGTTGTCAAACCAAACTGCGTTGAAGGATGAAAGAGAGCATGCGAAATTCAATTCGAGCTGCGGTCGCAGCGATACTGGCTGCAGCGGCGGCGGTGCCGTTGCATGCGGAACAGGCGGTGGACACCGATGCCGCCGCCGCCGATGGACTCGACGCCATCGTGGTATTGGGGACCGCGCGCAAGGACATCACCGCGCTCACCAGCACCGCGCCGGTCGACGTGATCTCGAGCGCCGAGTTGCAACAAACGGGCGCGGTCACGATCAACGAGGCCCTGTCGAAGCTGCATCCCTCCTTCAACTTCCCGCAAGGTCAAAACGCGGTCAAGGGTCAAGGCGTGCGGGCGGCATCGCTGCGCGGCGTCGGCCCGGGATACACGCTCATTCTCGTCAACGGCAAGCGGCGCAATCTGTCGTCGCAGCTCTCAGGCACCGACCCGTGGCCCGCGACCCAGGTCGTCGACATCAACACCATCCCGTTGAGCGCCGTCGAACGCGTCGAGGTCTTGCGGGACGGCGCGGCCGCGCAGTACGGCTCGGATGCGATCGCCGGCGTCATCAACATCGTTCTCAAGAGCAACGCCTCCGGCGGCGACATCGACGCGCGCGGCGGATCGTACAGCGATGGAGGCGGAGAGACGTATCAGTTTCTCGGCAACAAGGGGTTCAAACTCGGCGACAGCGGTTTTCTCAACGTGAACATCGATCGCCTGAACAACACCAACGTCGACCGAAGCGCGGGGGACTGGCGCCAGTTGTTCCCGAACGGCGATCCGCGCAACCAGACTTACCCAAAGGATTACGGCCAATGGGGCCAGGCTTCCCGCAGCAACTGGGTCGGTCTCGCCAACGCCGAATTGCCGCTGGACGACGCGGTGACCGCGTACGGCTGGGTGAATTACTCGAAGAAGTCCTCCAACAATTACGTCAACCCCGAGCGCGTCGTGGCGTCCAATACGTCGAGCGTGACCGCGACCAACCCCACTCAGCTGTCGCCTACCGATGAACTCGGCATCTACCCGAACGGTTACCAACCGACGATGACTTATACGTCCAAGGATTACGCCGCCGTGGGCGGACTGCGTTACGGCACTCCTGAGTTCGGCGATGTGGATGTCGGCGTATCGTACGGTCGAAACGAGACCGGCCGGTATACCTACTCATCGATCAATCCAAGCTGGGGGCCCGCCAGCCCGACCAGCTTCTATCTGGGGTCCTGGATCGATCATACGACCAGCGTCACCGCCGACTATCACCGCGACCTGGCCATCCCCTTCATCAAATCCTCCGTGGTGTCCGCGGGGGCGCTGTTCCGCCAGGAATCCTGGGGCACGGGCGACCTCGGGGATTACGTGGGATACTCACCCGGCCCGCTGGCCGGCTTGCCGCTGTGGTCGCTCTATTCGGCTCCGGGCACGGTCTATGCCGGCACCTCTGCCGCCTACGCGGGAAAGACGGCCGCTCAGGTCGCGGGCAGCTACGCCGGCATCTACGACCAGTACGCCTCGCAGTTCTCCGGGGTCAACTTCGCCTCCGCGGCAGGGTCGATCGGCGCGACCGGTTCGTCCACCGCGGGCATTTCCCCCATCGATACCGGCACCATCAGCCGTCACGTCAGCGGCGGTTATCTCGGCGTCGACGCCTCGATCACGCAAAAATTCGATGTGGGCGTCACCGGCCGCTTCGAGGATTACTCGGACTTCGGCAGCACCGCCAACTATCGCGTCACGGCACGGTACGAATTCGTTCCGGCCTTCGCCGTCCGCGGCACCGTGAGCAGCGGCTTTCACGCACCCAGCCTCGCCGAGATCGGCCAGCAGGTCACGAGCTACACGGGCACCTTCAGCAACAACGGCATCAGCAATCTCACGCCCGGCTATACGCGCCAATTCCGTCCGTCGGATCCGGTCGCGGCGACGTTCGGCGCGAAGCCCCTGGAGCCCGAGAAGTCCACCACGTACTCGCTGGGATTCGTCATCCGCCCGGATGACAGCAGCTCGGTCACCGTCGATGCCTATCACCTCAAGATCGACAATGTCATCACGGTGACGGATCCCATCCAGGGCCCCAGCGTAACCAAGGCGTTCAACGCGGCGGGTCTCGTGGGCTACACCCAAGCGACCTACTACTTGAACGCTTGGGACTCGCGGACCGATGGCATCGACATCGTGGCGCAGAAATTCTTCGAACTGCCCGTGGGCAAGCTCGATGTCTCCCTGGCCACCAGTTACGACACCACCTCCGTCAAGGATCCGCACAACACCGTGAATGTGGGCGGGACCACGATCACGGTGCTGAACAATTCGCGGTTTCGCGATGCGCAGACCGGAACGCCCAAGAGCAAGGTCATCCTGAGCGGACACTACACCTGGGCCGAGTGGTCGTTCGAGGCCACCGGCACGCGCTACAGCACGTACCGTTACAACGTCGGCAACGTCCCGAACACGGTCCAGGCCAACGGCAACGTCGATCAAGTGTTCTCGCCGGAAACTTACCTGGACATCGCGTTGGGCTACGAAATCCAACAGAACTTGAATCTCAGCGTCACCGTGAACAACATTCTGGACAAGTATCCCGAACAATATGTGAACGGGAATCGTTCGAGCGGCATCAACCCGTATTCCTTCATTGCGCCGAACGGCGCCGCGGGCCGGTTCATCCTGGTCGGCGCGAACTACCGCTTTCGCTGACCGAGACGCGCCCATGAACAACGTCACTCGTCGATCGTTCCTGGTGAAATCCTCGCTCGCCGCGGCCACCCTGCTGCCTCTCTATGGCCGCGTCGGCGCCGCGCAATCCGCTCCCACGGCCGTCAAGCCGGCGGGCGCACGCGTGCTCGTCGATTGGCACAGCCACTATGCCTCGCGCGCGGAAGTCCGATTCTTCTCGGACCGAGGCCAGGCGCCGCGGATCGTCACCTCGTCGGATGGCATCGCCCGCCTGCAAAACGTCGACACCGCCTCGTTCGCCGCCGGCACCCCCGCCGTCTTTTCACCCTCGGACATTCCGGCGCGTCTCAGGCACCTGGATCAGAACGGCATTCAACACCAGCTTCTGACGCAGACGGTGGCGCTCGGACTGGATGCGACCGTTCCGATCGAGGATTTACGCCCCCTGTTCCGGG
The DNA here is from genome assembly GCA_003134045.1 of Gammaproteobacteria bacterium. Lineage (GTDB taxonomy): Bacteria > Pseudomonadota > Gammaproteobacteria > Steroidobacterales > Steroidobacteraceae > Bog-1198. The sequence continues at coordinate 32,555 of PLAH01000144.1, read as the reverse complement.
CCTTCAACGACGAACTGGCGGAGGTCGTGCATCGATACCCCGACCGCTTCTTCGGCGTCGCCGCGCTGCCGACGGCCGATCCGCAATGGGCGGCGGAGGAGTTGAGCCGGGCGCACCGGGACTTGGGTTTCATCGGCGGCTCGCTGCCGCTCAACGCGTTCTCAACGTTGGAGGGTGCCCGCACGCTCGCCCCCCTATTTGCCGCGGCCCAGACTTACCGCAGCCATTTTTTCATCCACCGCGCGCCGGCCAGCAGCCACGTGCCCGGCCAACCCCCGGTCGTGATTCCGACCGACACCGACTATGCGCGCTGGACTCTCATCAGCAATTCCCATCTGGCCGCGGGCGGCATTACCTTGGGTCTCACCGACTTTCTCGATCCGTATCCGGACGTGACCGTCCAGGTCATCATGCTGGCGGGATTTCTGCCCTACCTCATCGATGCCATCGTGCCGGCCGCGCAAAAGGCGGGCGTGAAGGACCCGCTGCAGCGGCTGCGCAGACTGTACATCGACCCGGGCCCCTACTCGCGTATCGGCGACTGGGTGGAACTGGCGGCGTCCAAACTGGGGGCCGACCGAATCCTCTTCGGCACGGATTACGGCGTCAACGGCGGCACCAACGGCGACGTGGCTCCCGCCATCGCCACGTTGGATCAGGCACTGACGCCGCAGCAGCGTCAACTCATCTACATCGACAACAGCCGCACTCTGCTCAAACTGAAGGGACGTACCGTGTAGCACGGACTCGACTACCGGGTGGCAGCGCCAAGAGCGCTGCTTGACCCCATGGGGCCCGCGTTGTCGCCCAGCCGGTGCGCGCCGGCACCGCCCCTAGACGAACCCGATCGCCCGCCCGGCCATGCAGACGGCAATCCATAGGATCAGCGACAGCGAGACGTTGAGCTTGGCCATTGACGGATGGGCGGAGCCGCGGGGCGCCACCCAGAGAAACAGCAGGCCGTAGATCGCCAGAGCGGCCACGAGCAGCAGCATCTTCGTGTCGAACGCCCAGTTGGCGTAATAGTGCATCGGCGCGGAGAGAAACATGAGCACGCCGCTCGCCAACGACAAGACGAGTCCCGCCAGCGACAGCTTCTTCGATTGGTTGACGAGACTCTCGAGCGGCTGGTCGCGAAGCACCAGCCCCAGAACGCGCAAGGCGATCAGGATCAGCGGCGCCAGCAGGAAAATGAACCCGAAGACATGGACGATCTGCAGGCCCGCGACCAGCATGTGATTCGACTCGGCGATCGCGTGCGACAGGGAACTCGATTGGATCGACGCCAGTACATCGCCGAAGGACATGGGATCTCCTGACGGGCCGGCCGAGAGGCTCACGCCCAATGGGGAATATAGGGAATCAATCGGCCGCAGACGATGACGAGCACCCAGAGAGCGAAAGACGCGAATCCCGCATACCTCACGTTGCCGGGCAGCGGGCCGTGGTCCGGCAGCGCCTCCGGCCTGCGGGACGTGATGAACTCGAAGTAAAGTGCGTTCGCTCCGCCCAAGACCAAGAAGAACATCTTGAACGGCCACGGTGGACTCACGATCACCACCGAGGCTTCGCACACGAACAGCAGCACGCCGGCCAGGATGACGATCGCGAAGCCCGCAAAGACATAGGGCTGGAGTTGCCGGTGCAGGGCCTTGACCGATACGTCCGGCAGGAAAGCGCCAAGCAAGCGCAAATCGATGAGCAGAATGAGGCCGACCGCCATCGACAGGCCGATGAGATGGATGCCCTCGATGACCGGGAAGGCATAGCGTCCCTCGGCGATCGCCGTGCCGATGCCGGTCTGTTCGAGCTTCTCGGCCATCGCCAGCAAGGTGGACATGTTGCCGCCTACTTCTTGGCGGAGGTGGCGACCCGGCCGAAGCCGCCGTTGTTTTCTACGCAGATTCGCTCGAGGTGGTCGCCGATCCGCTCCTTGCCCGGATTGTTCGCCAGCGGCACTTCGTAGTGCCAGCCGTTGGGCTCATCGTCCACGGTCCAGCGCCGGGCCGGAATGGTCACGGTGAACGGCCGCGAGAACGCCGTCGGATCGGTGAACGTGGCGACGTAGTCGTACCGCTTGTTGCCGTTGTCGAAAATATAGCGTTCGACCACGTGCACATTCTCGGTGGTGAAGTCGCCGGTCCGGCCGAGCCGCGCCTTGGCGTTCAAGTTGCCGACATCCACCACCAGCGTGTTGCCTTCCCAATGTCCGCGCGAGTCGCCCTGCCAAAGACTGATGTTCGCGGGCAGATGCCGGTGATTGTCCAGATAGATGATGCGCGAACCCGAATTGAACAGAAATACGACGTACCCCGGATATTGGCGAATCTCGTAGCCGTGCCAGTAAAACGACTTGGGTATTCCCGCCGGAGCGCATCGAGCAAGCGGCTCGACATACTCGGGCCGGGTGTTGTTGAAGAATCCGTCTTGAAATTCCTGCTGCTTGGCGCGCGCCCACGGCAAGTAGGGCAGCTGGCCGTCGGGCGGATCGCTGACGCGGCTCGGGGCGCGGCGTTCACGCGGCTTGACCGGGCGGCCCCGGTCCTGCGGATCGTTGGGAATGCCGCCCTGAGGGTCGATGAAATTGTTGTGATTGCCGACGGTGTTGGACCAATCGCCGGCGATATCCGGCTGCCCGTCCGCCAGCCGCTTGCCGGTCCACTTGCCGCCCGCGACCGGCGTGGTCTGCTCGAAGCGGATGCCGCCCTGGGGCGGCTGCGCGGGCGCGGTGGCCGCCGCCGTTGGCGCGGCGGGTGCCGACTGAGCGTGGCCGACCACCGCCGTCAGTGCGCTGCCGCCCGCGGCGATGGCCAATCGGATGAGGAGCTGAAGGGCGAGGTTTCTCATTCTTTCGGCACCGGGTAGTACTTGTCGTAATCCAAGGTGTAGCAATAGTTTTCGATCAACTGGAAGTTCGGCTCTCGATGCCGGTAGAGGTACACCTCCAGATTCCACGGTTTGCTGAATATCTTCGGATCCTCGATCGTCGCCTTGTAGTCGATGGTATTGGCGTCGAGCAGCGTCCAGCGTTCGACCACGTGCAGTGCCTCGTCGTGAAAGTCTCCGGCGCGGGAGAGCCACGTCTGATCGTTGAAGTCCGTGACGTCCACCACCAGCGTGTCGCCTTCCCAATGTCCGCGAGAGTCGCCCAGCCAGAATTCCTGGTCTTGATCCACCGGATGCAGCGTGCCGTCGGTATGTATGGTTCGCACCGAATCGCCGAACTCGAAGAATACCGTCAGGTCCTGGGGACGCTGAAAGATCTGAAAAGGCTCGGGGTAGTAGATGCCGCGCGGTGTACCGAGCGTCCAGCACTTGAGCCGCGGATCGTCCTCGGTGCGGCTGTCGAAGTTTTTCTTCTTTTGCTCGAGCGCCTGCGGCGTATAGGGAATCACGTTCCCCTCGACGACGCCGGCGCCCGGAGGCGCATCCTTCCGGCCGGAATGCGGTTCGAGGTCGTAGTCCGCCGCGCTGGTGGTCTGCCAGATGCCGGAGAAATCCGGTTTACCCCCGGGCACGCGCGGAATCTTCGCCGGCGTGGGTTGAGCGCTCTGCGAGAATACCGGTGAGAACACCAGCAGCCCGATGAGCAACACCAGCCGCCCGAGGTCGAAACGCCCGCACGTGCGCCGAACAGGGCGGTGCAATCCTGAACTCACGACGCGCCGCTTGTTCATGGCCCGGCCGGTGCCGGCTTCGCGCCGTCCGCCGGTGCGGGCGTGTTCGGGGCACCACCCGTCTGAAAGGAGCGGCCGTCGGCGAGCGTGATGGTGACCGCATACCCGAAGGGGCCGCCGTTCTTGGTGAGGAATCCGCGGACGCGGATTTGCGCGCCGGGCGCCAAGTCCGTCTTCGCCAGCCCCTTGCTCGCCAGCGCATTGGGCGCCGCCAGCTCGACGCCCCAGTTGGTCACTGTGCCGTCGGCGCCCTTCACGTCGAAGTACAGCCAGCTGTGCGGATTGACCCACCGAGCCTTGGTCACCACCCCGGACAGATCGAGCGGCCTGTCGCCGTCGTATTCGGCGGCGAACGCATGATGGCCGAGCGCAGGGACCGCGCCGCCCATGAGCACGAGAGCAGCCAGCAGCAACGCCAGAGGCCGCGCGGGCTGCTTCGATCGGGTTACAACTTGCTTCGACATGACAGATCTCCAAGGAACAGCCGGTCGCCGGCGGCGAGGCGTTGACGTTCGTCTCGTCATTGCAAATGGCGCGCCAACTCGCGAATCCGGCTCGCGCATGCGGCTTTCGACGCGCAGTTGCGCACAGAAGCCCCGCGCCACGGATCGCGCCTGCGCGCAGCCCCGGTGTCGGTGTTACTTACGCAGCAGATCGGCGCAGCGACTGCTGCTTTTTGCGCAGCGCCGATCGATGACACGGACCCTCAAGTCCCCGAGCGGAAGATCGGGTGACGCGGATCGTCGTCGCGTGGAAAGGACGGGATGACCTGGTTCGGATACCAGAACGCGAGATGACAGTTTTCGCACACCTGATCGAGAGCGCCGCCGGCTGCGAGCAAAGCGGCGGGATCCTTCGCATCCACGGCGGCGATGGCCGACAATCCGCCCTCCCGCAACGCCGCCGCGAAACCCTCGAACGCCGTTCGATCGGCCGCGATACGCTGTTGAATGTGCGCGGAATCCAGCGCACCCGCTGCCTCGGCCGCGAACTCCTTCGCGCCCACGCGCCGCCCGTCCATCACCAGCAGATTGGTTCCCTCCACCAGAACCATCGCGGCGCGCCTGACGCCCCGCCATTCGTCGGGCGTTTGCGGCTGGTGCAACTGGTCGCCGGCTTGGGTCGTCACCGTCTCGACGGCGTTCCACACACCATCGGCGCAGGGATCGATCACGTCCTGCATCAGTTCCTGGATCGATGCGACCGGCCGCAGGGTCGGCGCAGTCGCGTTCGGAGCCGCCTGCGGTGAGCATGCGCCGAGCAGCAACGCCATCAGGCCGAGCGATCCGATTCCCTGTATGCGGCCGAGAGTGTTTGCTGCCATGAGAAGATTCCGACATTCTGGTGGGCATCCGCGGAGCGCGAACGAATGACAGTCGGACGGGGGACGTGCAATCAGATCAAATCGCTCGCGCCGCGCGGTGCCCGAACGACAGGCTACCGCATGGCCTGCGTGACGCCAGCAACTCTTCGTTCTAACACCATGTGCTTTCGGCATGGCCCGCCAGTCGACAGCGTCATATGAAAGCCGAATCCATTGCCGCCCTGCCGATGTACGACTTTCCGGAACTCACGGCGGCCCACGATGCGCTGTGGACGGCAATCGCCGAACGCCTCGTCGACGCGGCTATCCCAACGTGTCGTGATCCGGCGCCGCACCGCTTTCTGTGCGCGCTGCCGAGATCGCGGTGGCGGACGGTGACGGGCCGCGAGTCGACGCAGGGCCGCGACCGTCGCTTTGCACGAGCGCCCGTGAACCCAAGACTCGTGAGAGCCGGCGGGTGAAACAGCGAGGCGCGGTTACCGGCCGGCCGCCTTATCATCGAGCGCGCGCTGCTCCGCCAAGGTATAGATCGCCTCGGGCACGGCATCGAGCCGGTCCTTGGGGATGGGTTCGCCGCTCGCATCCGAGATTCCATACGTCCCCTCCTCGAGCTTGCGCAGTGCACGTTCGACATTGACCAGCCGGTCCGTGTCGCGCACTTCCAGATTTCCCTCGAGTTCCAGGGTCGTCAGTTTCTGCGCGTCGTCCTCGTATTCGCGCGCCCCGCCGCCCGCTTCGGTATTCACGCCCGCTTCCTCGACTTCGGCGCCGGCCCTCGTTCGCAGCAGTTTTTCCCGCAGGTCGGTGAGCTGTCGACGTTTCGTGTCCAAGTAGGATTTATCGAGTCTCGCTTGATGTGTGGTCACGGTGTCCTCAAAGGTGGGTGGGTTCTGTCCCTCACAATACCGCGCGCCGGCCCGGTGGTGGTAATCTGCATGACTCGCGCGGTAGACCCCTGGCCCGAACTCGAGCTTGCCCTGCCTCCGTACTCCGGCCTGATGCTCCTATGCAAGACAAGATTTCCTGGTTGCCCGGCGCCCTTTCCCTACTCGATCGCCTCGTCCAACACTTCGATCCAGTGCTTCACCGGGATCGCCGTTCCACCCTGCAAGTGCTGAATGCACCCAATATTCGCAGAAATGATGCACTGCGGGTCCGAGGCCAGCAGGTTCGTCACCTTGCGATCCCGCAACTCGTTGGCAAGAGCCGGCTGCAACAGCGAATACGTACCCGCGGAGCCGCAGCATAGGTGCCGCTCATGGATCGCACCGGACATCGCGAATCCCCTCGCCCGCAATTGCGCTTCGAGATCGCCCCCCAACCGTTGGCCATGCTGTAACGTACAGGGCGCGTGAAAGGCAAGCCGGCCCACCGTGCCCGGGTGCAGCCGGTGCTCGAGGGCGGCCAGCAACTCCGGCAGCAACTCGCTCAAGTCCTGCGCCAACGCGCTGACCCGCGCCGCCTTCGCGGCGTAGTCCGGATCTTGGGCCAGGGCCTCGCCATAGTGCTTTACCGCAAGCCCACAGGCCGACGCATTCATGACGATGGCTTCCACCGTGCCGTCCGCGACTCGGGGCCACCACGCGTCGACGTTGCGCCGGGCGTCGTCGAGGCCGCCCTCGCGATCGCTCAAATGGTCGCGCAGGGCACCACAGCAGCCGGCGCCCGCGGCGATCAGAGTCTCGATGCCCGCCGCATCCAACACGCGCGCCGTCGCGGCGTTGATGTTGGGCAACAGGGCGGGTTGCACGCAGCCTGCCAGCAGCAGGACTTTGCGAACGCGAGATTGCGCGGGCCGAAGCGCGGCGCCCGCAGCGGCGCGGCGCGGAATTTTTCTCGCCCATCGGGCCGGCAGCAAGGGCCTCGCCCGCTGCACCAGCTTTAAGAGCGGCGCGAACAGCGCCGAGGTCATTCCTTCCCGCAGGAACCAACGCGCAACTTTCTCCGCGGTCGGACGCGGCACCCGCTCGTCCACCAGCTCGCGTCCAATGGCCACCAATTTTCCGTACTCGACGCCGCTCGGACACGTGGTTTGACAATTCAGGCACGTCAGGCACCGATCCAGATGCTGTTGAGTGCTGCGCCCCACCTCGCCGCCTTCCAGCATGTGTTTGATGAGGTAGATGCGCCCCCGCGGCCCATCGAGTTCATCGCCCAATATCTGGTACGTGGGACAGGTGGCATTGCAGAATCCGCAATGGACGCAACTGCGCAATATGGCTTCCGCCGCCTGGCCCTGTTTGCTGTCTTTGAATTCGGTACTCAGCGTGGTCTGCATGGAAGCCTAGAGCTCCGCGTATAGGCGGCCAGGGTTGAAAATGCCCGCGGGATCGAAGGACTGCTTCAACCGTTGGTGGATGCTCATCAACGGCTGCGCAAGGGCCGTGAACACGCCCGGCGATTTGTCGGCCGCCCTGACCAGCGTTGCATGCCCCCCGCGTGCGGCAACGGCGTCGCGGATTTGCGCCGCCGGCGCCGTGGTCCGCAGCCAGCGTTGGGCGCCGCCCCATTCGACCAGCCGTTCGCCCGGCAGCGCCATGGGCGGCGTGGTGTCGGGCACCGACAGCCGCCACAAGCATTCGCCGCGAGCCAGGTCGGCGGGCGCGAGGCAGAAGAACGGGTGCCGATGATCGCGAATCGCCTGCCACCAGTCGCTCGCGGTCCGAGGATCGATGTCGGTCCCGCCCAGACGCTGCCGCACGCTGTCGACCGCGGATCGAGCACCGGCCAGGCGTACGAACAGCTGCCCGCGATGCCAGGCACTCGCGCTCAAAGGAACGGGCAACGCGGCCCAGCGGCTGAGCTCTACGAGTGCCGGGCCTTCATCGATATCGAACACCAAGGTCGCGCACCCCGGAGTCACCGGCATCACCTTCAAGGATACTTCGCAAATAACGCCGAGTATGCCCATCGAGCCGGAAAAGACCCGGGAGATATCGTAGCCCGCGACGTTCTTCATGACCTGCCCGCCAAAAGTCAGCGTTTCACCGCTGCCGTTCAACACCGAGACGCCGAGCACGTAATCGCGCAGCGCGCCGACGCTGGCGCGCGCCGGCCCCGCGAGACCCGCGGCGACCATGCCCCCGACCGTGCCATCCGCGCCGAATCGCGGCGGTTCGAACGGCAGGCACTGACCGCGGCTCGCGAGCGCCGCTTCGAGTTCGGCCAAGGGCGTACCGGCGAGCGCCGTGACCACCAATTCGGTGGGTTCATAACTGCTGATGCCCGCGAGCGGACGCGTATCGAGAATCTCGCCGCGCGGTACGCCGCCGTAGAATGCCTTGGTATTGCCGCCGCGAATCTCGAGCGCCGTGGAAGAGTCGCGTGCCGTCACGACTTGATCGGCCAACCGCCGCAAGTCCGCACTGTGCGCATCCATCAGAATCTCGGCAGTTCAGGAAACGCCAGGCGACCGCCGCGTACGTGCATCCGTCCGTATTCCGCACAGCGCTGCAGGCTCGGAATGACTTTTCCGGGATTGAGGAGTCCCGCCGGATCGAATGCGCGCTTCACCGCCGCCATGTGCGCCAACTCGGCGGTTGAAAATTGCACGCACATGGAATTCAGTTTTTCGACGCCCACGCCATGTTCGCCCGTGATGGTGCCTCCCATCCGAATGCTGGCCTCCAATATCTCCGCGCCGAACAGTTCGCAGCGGTGCAGCTCCGCCGGGTCGTTGGCGTCGAACAGGATCAGCGGATGCAGGTTGCCGTCGCCGGCGTGGAACACGTTCACGCAGCGCAGCGCATACTTGGCCTCCATGTCCTCGATGGCGCGCAGCATCTCGGCGAGCCGCTTGCGCGGAATGGTCGAGTCCATGCACATATAATCGGGGCTCATCCGGCCCGACGCGGGAAACGCGTTCTTACGGCCGCTCCAGAACTTCAGCCGCTGCTGCTCGTCGCGGCTGATCTCGATTTGCGTGGCGCCGTTGGCGCGCAGCACATCGATGGCACGTTCCACCTGCTCCGCGACTTCTTCCGGCGTCCCGTCGCTCTCGCACAATAGGATGGCCGCGGCCTCGAGATCGTAGCCGGCATGCACGAAATCCTCGGCCGCCGCCGTCATGCGTTTGTCCATGAGTTCGAGACCTGCCGGAATGATGCCGCCGGCAATGACCGCGGCCACCGCCGCGCCCGCGGCCTCGACGCTCGCGAAGCTCGCCATGACACAGCGCGCCAGCGGCGGCCGCGGCAGCAGCTTGACCGTCACTTCGACGATGACCGCCAGCATGCCCTCGCTGCCGACGATCAACGGCAGAAGATCGAGGCCCGCGGCATCCAGCGCCTCGGATCCGAAGTCGATCGCATCGCCCTGCGCGGTGAAGCCGCGCACCCGCAGAACGTTGTGCAGCGTCAGTCCGTACTTGAGGCAATGCACGCCGCCCGAATTCTCGGCCACATTGCCGCCGATGGTGCAGGCGATCTGGCTCGATGGATCCGGCGCGTAGTACAAGCCATGCGGCGCGGCCGCCTCGCTGATGGCGAGATTGCGCACGCCGCACTGGACGACGGCGATGCGCGCGAGGGGATTCACTTTGACCAGGGCATCGAACTTCGCGAGCGACAAGGTCACGCCCATCGCGTGCGGCAAAGCGCCGCCCGACAGGCCCGTCCCCGCGCCGCGCGCGACCACGGGAACGCCGAGCGCGTGACACGTGCGCAGCACCGCGGCCACCTGCTCCTCGGTCTCCGGCAGCACGACCACCAGTGGAACCTGGCGATACGCCGTCAGACCGTCGCACTCGTAGGCAAGTGTCTCCTCCGGCCGATGCAAAATGCAGGACGCCGGCAAAACCTGGGCCAGAGCGGCCACGACCTGTCGTTGTCGCGCCGCCGGTTCGGCCGCTGAGAGGGCTTCATGCATCGACGCATCATAAGGTAAAATGGACGACATGAAACTCAACAGCCAAAGCTTCGACGACGGACGGACGATCCCGGGCGAGTTTGCGTTTGCGGTTCCCGCTCCCGGGCAGCATGTTGCCCTGAGCGCCAACAGAAACCCGCAGCTCGAATGGCGCGACGTTCCCGCGGCAACGAAATCCTTCGCCGTCATCTGCCACGACCCCGATGTGCCGAGCCGCGGCGACGATGTGAATCAAGAAGGACGGGAGATTCCGGCATCCTTGCCGCGCGTCGACTTTTTTCACTGGGTGCTGTTCGATATTCCCGCATCGGTGCGCGCCATCGCGGCGGGCAGCCACAGCGATGGCGTCACGGCGCACGGCAAGCCCGGTCCCGCCGCTCCGGGCGGCTGGCGGCATGGCATCAACGACTACACGCAGTGGTTCGCCGGCGATGCGCAAATGCGCGGCACCTATTATGGGTATGACGGGCCCGCGCCGCCGTGGAACGATTCGCTGCCGCATCACTACGTGTTCACGCTGTACGCGCTCGATGTGCCGCACCTCGCGGTACCCGGCGAATTGACCGGGGGCGAGGTTCGGCAGGCGCTCGCCGGACACGTGCTGGGCGAGGCGACTCTGACGGGAATCTATACGCTCAACCCTCGCCTCATCGCTTGATGACGATTTAGTCATAAACCGACCGGTCGGCGGCGCGAACTTCACGCATCGGCGAGACTCTAACCTTCGCGTCCTTGAAGACGCAGAGGTCGACGAACTCCGCCATGATTTCGCGCTACGCATGCATTCTGGCGCTCCTGCTGGCCGGCGCCGCCCACGGCGCGCCGGCACCGTTCGATCTCGCCGGGCCGATACTCAACGTCAAGATCTCCCGCGGCGGCGTCACGCTGCCGGCGTCGCAGGTACCCAATCTCGCTGCCGGCGACCGGGTCTGGCTGAAGGCGGATTTTCCGGCGACGCAATCGGCGCATTATTTGTTGGTCGCCGCCTTTCTGCGCGGCGCCACCAACCCGCCGCCGGAGAACTGGTTCTTTCAGTGCAAGACCTGGACCGGCAAATGCGCGAGCGAGGGATTGACCCTCACCGTGCCGGCCGATGCGCAGCAGGTCCTGGTGTTCCTCGCGCCCCAAACCGGCGGCGACTTCAAGACGCTGATGAGCGCCGTGCGCGGCCGCCCGGGTGCATTCGTGCGCACCTCCCAGGATTTGAATCAGGCTGCTCTCGATCGATCGCGCCTCGAGCGGTATCTGACCCTGATCCGGAATTTGAACGCCGTCGATCCCGCCCGGCTCGTCCAGGTAACCCCGCTGCTGGCGCGCAGCCTGGCCATCAAGGTCGATGATAAATGCCTGGACCGGTTGCCCGAACTGCAGGCCCCCTGCCTGATGATGGGCCAGGAGTCCTTGATTCTGAACGATGGCCACAGTACGTCCATCGTCGAGGCGCTCACCTCGGGACCCGGCAGCGATCTTGCGATGGAGGCGAGCTATACGCCGCAGCTGAGCTACGGCTACTACAGTCCGTATATCGCCTCGGTGCTGGACATCGCGCGCATTTTCGAATCGTTCGGCACGGCCCAGTATCAATACATTCCGGCACTGGCCACACAGCGGGAGGACCGCCTCGCGCTGACCTTGAACACCGCCCCATCCTTCCACGATCCGAAGTCGGTCCTGGTCACGGCGCTGCCCGCCGTCGAACAGGCGCAGCTGCCGCCGTTGCATGCCGTGGACCCGAAGGAGATCTACTGTGCGAAGAAAACTTCGCTGGTGTTGCCGGTGGAAGGTGCGCCTCTGGTTTTCTCGACGGGTTTCGCGCATGACGTGACGCTGAGTCTGACCGGAACGGACGGTAAGACGCTCGAGTTGCCCGCGACCGCGGATGCCAAGGAAGGCGGCTTCGTGGTCGACACCTCCGGACTTGGAGCCACCGTTCTTGGCGACAGTGTCGAGGCGTCGCTGCATGGCTACTGGGGCTTCGATCCCTATCAAGGACCTCGCTTCCGGCTCATGAACGCCCGTGCACGGACATGGGAACTCGCGAGCGCCGATGAGTCATCCCTCATCATCGGCCGTCAGGACACCGTCCATCTGCGGGCCGACAACGTGAGCTGCATCGACGGCATCATGTTGAAGGATCCCGCCGGCAAGGAATTGAAGGCCGATTGGAAGTCGGTAAAACCCAATGAAGTCGAGGTCAAGCTGCCGCTGCAGGAAGCCAAACCCGGCTCGCTCACCTTGCTGGTCACTCAATACGGCATGGCGGAGCCGCAGCCGGTCCCGCTCAAGGTATTCTCCGAGGCGGGCCGATTCGATGGCTTTTCCATGCATGCCGGCGAGAGCCAAGGCGTGCTCGAGGGCAGCCGGCTCGATGAGGTCGCGAGCCTCACCCTCAAGAACGTGGTGTTCGTGCCCGGCGAATTGTCGACCCGCGCGGGCAGCGACGAATTGCCCATGGTGGCGCAGGACGCGCCGGCCGCCGCCGGATTGAAGTCCGAACATCCGGTCGCCGCCAGGGTCGCGTTGCAGGACGGCCGCACGCTGCCGGTCACCGCCTCCATCGATGCGCCGCGCCCGCGGGTGAGTTTGATCGGCAAGAGCGTGCAGCCCTCGGTTTCCGGCGACACCAGCAACATCCAGCTCGCCGAGGTGGGCGAACTGCCGCAGGACGCCACGCTGATATTCTCGATGCGCACGCTCTCACCGGCGGCATTCATTCGCGACGAGAGCGTCGATGTGGCCACCGGCGACGAGTCGTCGTCGGCCACGCTCAGCCTCGCCAACGGCGGCCTCACCCTCGAAAACTCTCAAGTGGCGGTGGCGACCCTCAATCCCTCGAAAGCGTTCGGCGCGTCGACGTTCGGCCCCTTGAAATTCCGGGTCAACGTCAAGGGTGTCGCGAGCGATTGGCAGCCGCTCGCCACTCTGATCCGCCTGCCGCAATTGAAGGAACTCAAATGCCCGCCGACTCCCGAGCTCGCGTGCAAGCTGACGGGCGCCAACTTGTTTCTCATCGATTCGGTGTCGGGCGACTCGCAATTCGCGCATCCCGTGGTCGTTCCCGACGGTTTTCTGGGAGCGGCGCTGCCGGTTCCGCATCCCGTCGGAGGATCGCTGTTCATCAAGCTTCGCGACAACCCCGAGGTCGTGAATGCAACGACGCTGACCGCGCTGCAATTGCCGGCGCCCGCGGATGACGCAGGGCGGACCGACGCGCGGCGCTCCGCGGCCACCGATCCGGCCGGAACCCCGCCGCCGACACCGACACCGCTGCCGGCACCGTCCGGCCCTGGTACGTCCGCACCGTGACTTTGGCCAGCGGCACGTTTTGAGCATGGCGCCGCCTTTCAGCGCTGCAACGCGTTGAGGTTGCGGCGCGTATCGGGGTCGCGCACGCGTTTGGGGTCGCGGCGCGCCTGGCAGCGTCACGGCATGTTTTAGGGCGCGTATCAACGCCGCGGGGGGTCGCCGGCGAGAGTGGCATCGCGCGACGTCACCTCTGATGCGGTGGGCGCGTGGGCCGCGCGCGTCACTCGCCACACCGTGTTGCCCACGTCATCCGCCACCAGCAGCGCGCCTTCCTTGTCGATGGCCACCCCGACCGGCCGGCCGAGAGCCCGGTGGTCGGCGTCGAGAAAACCGCCCAGCACCTCCACCGGCAGTCCCGCGGGTTCGCCCCGCTCGAACGGTACGTACACCACTTTGTACCCGCTGTAGACCTTGCGATTCCAGGAGCCGTGCTGGCCGACGAACATGCCATGCTGGAACTCGGGAAGCGCGGAGCCCGCCGACCAGCACAGACCCAACGACGCCGTATGCGCACCCAAGGCGTAGTCCGGCGGAACGGCCTTGGCCACCAGGTCGGGATTCTGTGGCTTGACGCGATCGTCCACGTGCTGCCCGTAATAGCTGAAGGGCCAGCCATAGAACGCGCCATCGTGCAGCGCCGTCATGTAGTCGGGCGGCAGGTGATCGCCCAGTTCGTCGCGCTCGTTGACGGACACCCACAACTGGCCGCTGTCGGGTTGCCACGCAAGTCCCACGGGATTGCGCAATCCGGAGGCGAAAACACGATGAGTGCCGGTCTTAGGATCGATCTCCCACACCGCGGCGCGCTCGTGTTCCACCTCGAGTCCGTTCTCCGCGGCATTGCTGTTGGACCCCACGCCGACGAACAGTTTGCGCCCGTCGGGACTGGCGATGAGGCTCTTGGTCCAATGATGGTTGATCGTGCCGCCCGGCAAGTCCGTGACCTTGACCGGTACCGAACGTATCTCGGTCTCGCCCGGGGTGTAGGGGACGCGCAGCACGGCGTCGCTGTCGGCCACGTAAAACGTGTCGCCGACCAACGCCATGCCGATGGGTGAGTTCAAGTCCTGCAGGAAGATGTGCCGCTCGACGCCGCTCCCGCCGGGGATGGGACGCAGCAAGGTGATCCGATTGGCACTGGGATGTGCGCCCGAGCCCGCGCGCTTCATCACCAGCTTGTGCACCTCGCCGCTGAGACCCTTGCTGTCGTCGGGCTTGGGCGGCGCGTCGGACTCCGCCACCAGCACGTCGCCGTTGGGAAGCACGTACAGCCACCGCGGATGGCTCAAGCCCGTGGCGAAAGCGGCGACCGCGGTACCGCGCGCGGCGCGCGGCGTCATGCCGTCTTTCCAGCCCTCCGCCTTGGCCGTATGCACCGTCGGGAGCAGCGATTTGTGGGGTTCCCCGATCGTGGGATTCGGACCGTATTCGCCCGCCGTCTCCTCGGCCGCCGCCGCGAAAGCCGCGCTGCACAGCGCCAGTGAAATGGCCGCCGCGACCGGGATTTGATATCGAAGAGCGCTTTTTGGGGTCATGCGGCAACTTGCGGGACCGGCAGCCGGCCCAATAGTCGTCGTTTGCCGCCAAACGCTGTCATCCATCGCCCGACGGCTGATGTCGCCCGCCATCCCGATGCCGCATGCTGGCCGGTCCGAGACCTGGCGAGCGAGGTCAACGACACTTCACGACCCTTGCGTTCTTTCGTTGCCGTGAAGTGTCTTGGTCCCTGCTAGCCGATGCGATACCCGATAACCGGTCAAATTCCCGATGCCGATGTACTGCAGGTGACGGTACTGAGCTGCCTTGACAATTGTTGCCCCGGCAACTATTATGTGCCCCATGCGAGCGTTGGTCAGCAGCGAAGAGGACGAGGGCAGATCGGTGACCCATACCGAACTCGGCGCGCTGGTGGCGCAGGTTCGCCTGGCCATCATCACCGGGCTGGACGAAGAGTTTCTCGGCGACAGGGAAGTAGCCTCGCTCGAGGTCACGGCCGCTCAATTCGCGATCCTGAAGAACGTGTTGAAGGGAAGCGCCCAATCGGCCTGCGAACTGTGCAAGTCGATGGATTACGACCGCGGCGCCATGAGCCGGATGATCGATCGCCTGGAGGCGAAGCAACTCATTCGGCGCGTCGCGCTGCCGCATACTCGCCGGTCGGTTGCCCTCGAGGTGACTGCTGCCGGACAGGCCGCGTTTCCGAAGATGGAAGCCTGTCTCGATCGTGTCGTGAATCGGCTGCTGAAAGGCGTGACCAAGACCCAGGTGCGAGAGATGGAAAAGGTGCTCAGGCGAATGCTCGCGAACGTGTAATTTTTTGGTGTGTCGATTGCCCAGGCAATAGTTGTTTGGGCATCGGAGATGACGATGAGAGATCAAATAGAATCCTACGCGGCACGGCTCGCCGTCCGCATCCAGAGCGCCGGCGCCGATTTGGACCCCGACATTCTTCAATTGCCCGGCGGCAGCGTCATCGCAACCCTGTTGTGGCTATATGCCAAGGGGTCCACGGCGCTGCGCAAGCACTGAACTAGAAGATGCCCATCGCGGTGCCCGCCGCGAGGGTCGCACCCAGTTCCTCGCATGCCCGCAGGCTCGCCGCCGGCAGGTGTTTGGCGCGTAGAATCTGCTCCGGCGTCTGGGCGTGCGTGCACACGATGAGCGGCGGCGCGATGGACTTGAGGCGCCACCCCGTCGCGATGCGCTCGACCTGCTGAGCCGCATTGCGTCCGTCGCTGCCGGCGCAAATCAATATCGCGTAAGGTCTGCCATTCAGCCGATCGAGCGCAGCATAGTAAGTCCGGTCGAAAAAATCCTTCATGCGGCCCGACATCGCGCCGAGATTTTCCGGCGTGGCGAATACATAGCCGGCCGCCTCCAGCACATCCGCGGCCCCCGTGTCCTCGGCGCGGCGCAGCGACACGCGCAGCGAGGATTCGGCCGCCGCGCCGCGCGCCGCCGCCTGCGCCATCTGCAGCGTGCCGCCGGTCAACGAGTGGTACACGATCAGTAACGTCTGCATGCGGCGCCGATCGTATCGCCTCGCACCCTCGCCGTGCGAGAATCTGCCGCCCTGACGACAGCATGAGGTTCCCGAATGCCCGCGCAGCTCATCGACGGCAAAGCGCTTGCCGGCCAGATAAAAGCCGATATCGCCTCGCAGGTGGGAGAGATGATCTCCCGCGGGCGGCGCCGTCCCGGTTTGGCGGTGGTCATGGTGGGCAACAACCCGGCGTCCGAGGTCTACGTGCGCAACAAACGCAAGGCTTGCGCCGATTCGGGTATTTTGTCGGTGGCTCACGATTTACCATATTCCACCACCCAGCAGGAATTGATACAGCTGATCGAGGCCCTGAACCGCGATCCCGCGATCGACGGCATTCTGGTGCAGTTGCCGCTGCCGCAGCACATCGAACAGAGCGCCATCATCGAGAAGATCGATCCCACCAAGGACGTGGACGGATTCCATCCCTACAACGTCGGCCGCCTGGCGCTGCGTGTACCGCTGATCCGGCCCTGTACTCCCTACGGCGTCACCAAGCTGATCGAGCACGTCGGAGTCTCGCCCATGGGCAAGCATTGCGTCGTCGTCGGCGCCTCCAATATCGTCGGCCGGCCCATGGCCCTCGAATTGCTGCTGATGGGCGGCACCGTCACGGTGTGCCATCGCTTCACCGGCGAACTTGCGCCCTATGTGAGCGCCGCCGACATCCTGGTGGTCGCGGTGGGGCGGCCCGGCATCATCCGCGGCGAGTGGATCAAGCCCGGCAGCATCATCATCGACGTGGGGATGAACCGCTCCGACGACGGCAAATTGTGCGGCGACGTCGATTTCGCGGGCGCGATGCAACGCGCCGCCTGGATCACCCCCGTGCCCGGCGGTGTGGGCCCCATGACGGTGGCCATGCTGATGAAAAACACGCTGGAAGCGGCCGTCGCGCGCAGCCCCGCTTGAGAGCGTGAACGGCGTGGGGCATATCCTACGCTCCACCTGGCGGTGCACCGACTGCGCTGCTGCCCGGACTGACGGAGACTAGCCCCATCGAAACGTGTCTACTTACTCATGGTGACTTATGCTTCATTATGCAGTCGTGTTTTTCATCATCGCGCTGATTGCAGCGTTCTTCGGCTTCGGCGGCATCGCGGTCGGCGCCGCCGGCATCGCCAAAGTGCTGTTCGTCGTGTTCCTGATCGGTGCCGTCGTCAGTTTCCTGATGAGCATGGGTCGGCGCGTCTAGCAGCTCGCCGCTACGTTCACTTTCAACCCGGAGAATTCAATGGAATCGCTTTTAGACGGCAGCCAAGTCCGCAACGCCAAGGACTACGCCAATGGCCAGATCAACAACTTCATCGACAACGTTCAGGATCTGACTGACGCGTTGAAGGATGTCGATACTCCGGAAATCGCCCGCGTCAAGGCCAAGGTCAAAATCGCGCTGGCGGCGGCGAAAAGCGCGCTCAGCGACGGCGCGGCCCAGGTGCGGAGCCAGGCGCGTCAAGTGACCAAGACCACGGACACCTACGTGCGGGACAACCCCTGGCAGGTGGTCGGTATCGCCGCGTTGATCGGCATCGCCGTAGGCATCATCGCCACGCGCCGCTCCGACTGATCCAGTCGATCTGATATCTCGGCACCGGGTGACGGAGGGCTCAGGCTCTCCGCCACCCGGTAATACCGCCAGGCTTGTCCTCGATGAGCACACCCCCCGCCACCAACAGGTCGCGGATCCGATCCGACTCGCCGAAGTTCTTCGCCGCACGAGCCGCTTTGCGCTCGAGCAATAGCGCGTCGACAGCCTCGTCCGTCAACGGCCCGGCCGCCACCGAACGTTTCAAATACACGCTCGGTGCCTGCTGCAATACGCCCAGCACTTCGCCCATCCTGCGCAGAAGCGCTGCGTACGACGCGGCCGCGGCGGCATCGCCGCTCGCCTTGGCGCTGTTGAGTTCGCGCGCCACACCCTGCATCACCGCCAAGGCCTCCGGCGTGTTGAAATCATCTTCCATGGCGGCGTGAAATTGCGCCCACGCCGGATGCGCGAGCGCATCGGCAGGCGCCAACCCGGAATGCCCCACCCCCGCAGGCGTGAGACCCGCAGCGGCCAACCCCGAATCGGCCGACGCATCATGGGCAAGCCCAGCGCCGGCGCCCGGCGCATCGTTCAATGCCCGGTACAGCCCCAGCAGCGTCTCGTCTGCCTGCGCCAGTTGGGCCTGCGAATAGTTGATGGGGCCGCGATAGTGGCTGCTCAACAGAAAGAATCGCAGCACTTCCGGGTCGCGCAACGTCTTCAGCACTTCGCGCACCGTAAAGAAATTGCCGAGCGACTTCGACATCTTCTCGTCGTTGATCCGCACGAAACCGTTGTGCATCCACACGTGCACGAAGGGAGCGTCGCAGGCGGCGCACGATTGCGCAATCTCGTTCTCGTGATGCGGGAACTTCAAGTCCATCCCGCCGCCATGCAAATCGAAATAGCTGCCGAGCAGTTCGGTCGACATCGCGGAACACTCGATGTGCCAGCCGGGACGGCCGTCTCCCCACGGCGAGGGCCAGGAGGGTTCGCCGGGCTTCGCATGCTTCCACAGCACGAAGTCCAGAGGGTCGAGCTTGTACTCGTCGATCTGCACGCGCGAACCGGCGCGCAGATCGTCGATCTTCTTGCCGGACAAGCGGCCGTACGCGGGAAACTTCCGGACCGAATACATCACGTCGCCATCGGCGGCGACATAGGCAAAGCCCCGGGCGATCAACGTCGACGTCATCGCGATGATGGGGCCTATGTAGTCGGTGGCGCGCGGCTCGAAATCCGGCGTCTGCAAACCGAGGGTGGCGCAATCCTCTTGCATCGCCGCGGTGAAGCGCCGCGCAAGCTGCGCCCAGTCCTCGCCGTTGGCCGCCGCACGCTGAATGATCTTGTCGTCGATATCGGTGACATTGCGCACGTAGGTCACGCGATAATCGCACGAACGCAGATAGCGCTGCACCAGATCGAACACCGTCAACATGCGCGCGTGCCCGAGATGAATGTAGTCGTAGACCGTGATGCCGCACACATACATGCGCACTTCGTTGGGACGAAGCGGCTTGAATGCCTCTTTCTCGCCGGTCAGCGAATTATGGATTCTTAGCATGGGATTCGAGGCGGCGGCGCGCCGTACCAGGGGTCATGAGCTTGAGCAACGGCGCAAGCTCGGGGCCGTGCGCCTGGCCGGTCAATGCCACGCGCAGCGGCATGAAGAGTTCCGCGCCCTTGCGCCCCGTCCGCTCCTTCAGCAACTTCGTCAGCGCCTTGAGGTCCGGGCCGGATCGCTCCAGCGCATCGGCCGCGGCCGAAAAGAACTCCGATCCGGCGGCGTCGATGAGCCGCTGCTCGTCCGGTCCCAGCGGCGGCAAATCGCCCCGCAGGACCGCCGCCCATGGCAGCGCATCGGCCGGCAGCACCACGTTGTGCCTGACGAGTTCTATGAATTCGGTCGATTCGTTCGACCCCATCCAGGTGCGTATCTCGGACGCCGACATGCGCTGCAAGGTCTCCTTCTGCCAATGCAGCAGTTGCGATTCATCGAAGCGCGCCGACGCGCGGCCAAGATGCTCGGGGAAAAAATGCGCCGGCATGTCGGCGGTGGCCAGCCAGCCGTCCACGTCGCTGGCATGCCCCAGACGGAACAAGTGGTTGAGCAAAGCGCCGCTCAAAAAGCCGCGCTCGCGGAATTCGGCCACGCTGGTGCTGCCATGTCTCTTGGACAGCGGCGCGCCATCGGCACCCACCAGCAGGCCCACGTGGCCATATCGGGGGCGCCGCAGCTGCAATGCATCCAACAGCATCAGCTGGCGCGGCGTGTTGGTGAGATGATCGTCGCCGCGCAGCACATGGGTCACGCCCATCACGGCATCGTCGACCGCGTTGCTGAAGAAAAATCCGGCCGTACCGTCCTCCCTGCGCACGATGAAATCGCCGATGTCGCTCGACAGGAATCTCTGCGGACCGTGCACCAGATCGTCGAACTCGATCACCGCCTCGGGCACGGCGAAACGCAGCGTGGGATTGAGCCCCCGGGCCTCCCGCTCCGCGCGTTCGCCGGCGCTCAAAGTGCGGCAGGTCCCCGCATAGCGGGGCGGCTTGCCCGCCATGCGCTGCAACTTGCGCGACAATTCGAGTTCATCGGCGGTGCAGTAGCAAGGATAGACTTGGCCGGCCGCCGCCAACCGCCCGAACAGCTCGCCATAGAAGGCGCCCCGCTCGGACTGCAGATACGGGCCCGACGGCCCGCCGACATCCGGCCCTTCATCCCACTCGAATCCCAGCCAGCCCAGGTCGACCATCAGCTCGTCGCGAAAGCGCGGCTGGCTGCGCTCCACATCGGTGTCCTCGATGCGCAGAATGAATCGGCCGCCGCTTCTGCGCGCCCACAAATAGCTGAAAAACGCGGTCCGCGCATTTCCCAGGTGCAGGGACCCGGTGGGGCTCGGCGCAAATCGGGTGACGACGGTTGACGACATAGCTCAAGATTGTACCTATTCGAGTAGAATCTCGGAGCATGAAACAGCTACTTCTCGTGCTTGGATTGGTCTCGGCGATTGCGCTGTCCTCGGGTGCTCCGGCTGGCTTCGCGGCCGCCGCCGGCACCGCGCCCGCCACGATTGCCGTTAACGACGCAGCGTCGCCGGCGGCGGCCGCAGCGCCGGCTGGCGCGGCGCCTGCCGCCACGTCATCGGGGGATGCATCTGCTGCTGCGCCGGCCCCGGCCAAGGCGCCCGTCAGCGCGCCGGCGAAGGCCGCCCCTACCGGTCCGATTCAGGTGCAGGTGGTGACTTCGCAGGGAAATTTCACCATCGAATTGCTGCCCGAACGCGCGCCGCTGACCGTCGCGCAGTTCTTGAAGTATGTCGATCAGGGCCACTACTCCGGGACCATATTCCACCGCGTGATTCCGAACTTCGTGATTCAGGGCGGCGGCTTCGACACCGGCTACAAGCTCAAGAGCGCGCCCATGAAAGTGGCCAACGAATCGGGCAACGGCCTGACCAACCTGCGCGGCACGGTGGGCCTGGCACGCCCCTCCGAGCCGCACGAGGGCGATTGCCAGTTCTACGTGAATCTGTTCGACAATGGCGCACTCGACCCCAATCAAACCCGCTGGGGCTATGCGGTGTTCGGCAAGGTCGTGCAAGGCATGGATGTGGTCGACAAGATCGGCAACGTAGCGACGGGCGCGAGAGGCCCGTTCAAGGAAGACGCACCGCTGCAGCAAGTGGTCATCGAACGCGTCGAGCGCGTGGCCGCGCCTTAAGGATCCGGATCGGGAAGCGCGCAGCGTGGCCACGCTTTTCATCTCGGATCTGCACATCGATGCGACCAGCCCCGAGATCACACAGCAGTTCCTGACGCTGCTCGAGGAGGAGGCACGCGGCGCCGAGGCTCTGTACATTCTCGGCGACTTGTTCGAATCCTGGGTGGGCGACGATGCCCCCGACGCCGCGCAAACGGCAGCCATCGCCGGCATCCGCTCGCTGACGGCGGCAGGCGTGCCCTGCTTCGTCATGCATGGCAATCGCGACTTTCTGCTGGGCAGCCGATTCTGCGCGCTCTCGGGAGCGCACATCTTGAGCGATCCCGTGATCGTCACGCTCTACGGAGAACCCGTCCTCGCGATGCATGGCGATGCGTTGTGCACCGACGATCGCGCCTATCAACGCCTGCGCGCCACCGTGCGCGATCCCGGCTGGCAGGGGCAATTTTTGGCGCTCTCCGTTGCCGGGCGGCGCGCCTTGGCCGGCGCGGCTCGCGCAGGCAGCCAGGCCCATACGGCCGCCATGGAGAACAACATCACCGATGTGAACGCGGCGAGCGTCGCCCTGGTGCTGCGCGCCGCCGCCGTTGCCACGCTGCTGCACGGCCACACCCACCGCCCCGCCATACATGCGCTCAGCGTGGACGGAAGAGCCTGCACGCGCATCGTCCTCGGCGATTGGCACACCCAGGGCAGTCTGCTGCGCTGGGACCGAAACGGTCCCGAATTGGTATCCCTGCCGCGTTAGAGCAGCCCGGGGACGCCGGAGTGAAAACGGAACACGGCATCGGGACCGGTGATGAGCTCAGCCTCGCGCACCGCGAATTCCTTGACCCGCGCCGCCAGATCGATACCGTTTCTCGCCGCGGCACGGCGCGCCAAGTCCAGATACACCCGGTAGTGCCGCGCCTCCGCGTCGTGCAGGCCCTGAAACAGAGCGCCGGCAGACCCGCCGATGGCCGGCGCCAACGCCGCGAAGCGTTCGCAGGAACGCGCCTCGATGAAGGCGCCGCAGACCATCAGATCGACTTCGCGCTCGGGCTCGGTCTTGGCGACCAGGCGCCGCAGGCGCTCCGCATAGCGGCCCGGCGCCAACCGCTGCGGCACGACGCGGAGCGACTTCATGAGCTTGGCAACCTGTTCGTAATGCCGCAGCTCCTCGCGCGCCAGCCGCGACATCTTGTCGGTCAGCTCCAAGTCCTCGGCATACGCGAACATCAACGACAGAGCGGTCGAGGCGGCTTTCTTCTCGCAGTTCGCATGATCGATCAGCAGAATGTCCGGCGACCCGCAGGCCAGCGCGATCCACGCCCCGGGGGTCGCGGTCCGCAACAAGGGGTGCGAAAATGGCGCCGCGGCCCCACGCGCCTCCGCAAGGGCCACTGCAGCGACCGCCGTCGTAGCGCCGGTCGTTGCAGCGCCGGTCATCGACGCATCGCCTGCGTCGCCCGCTTCCGCCGCACTCATGCCGTCACTTTCAACGCGGCGATCGCATCCAGGAGTTCGCGCGCCGACTGAAATCGATCGGCGGGCAACTTTGCGAGCAAACGCCGCACCAACCCCTCGTACATCGCGAACTGCGGCGCGATCTCCGGCAGATCCGCCCGTTTGTGCTTGTAGATGACTTCCATGGCGGTCGAGCCCGTGTAGGGCTTGCGGCCCATCAACATCTCGTAATAGACGACGCCCAAGCTGTACAGA
This sequence comes from Gammaproteobacteria bacterium, assembly GCA_003134045.1. Classification (GTDB taxonomy): domain Bacteria; phylum Pseudomonadota; class Gammaproteobacteria; order Steroidobacterales; family Steroidobacteraceae; genus Bog-1198. Next base: position 9,386 of record PLAH01000144.1, on the reverse strand, counting down.
TCGCTGCGCTCGTCGATCAGTTCCGCGTGACCTTGCTCCGGGCTCATGTAGTACGGCGTCCCGAAGATTTCCCGGGTGCCGGTGAGATCCGCACCCATTTCATTCGCCTTGGCCAGGCCGAAATCGATCAAACACAGCGAACCGTCGGTACGCAGCATCACGTTGGCAGGCTTCAAATCCCGGTGCAGTACGCCGACATCGTGGATGGCATGCAGCGCGCTCGCCATCTGCCGCAGAAAATGCAGCGCGATGGCGGGAGACAGCGGTGCCTTCATGCGCTGGCGCAGATCGCCGGCGGAGAAATGCTCCATGGCGATGTAGGCGTGATCGTCGGCCACGCCCAAGTCGTAGATGCGCACGATGTTGCGATGATTCAGGCCCGCGACGATCTCGTATTCCTGCAGGAATCGATCGAATCCGACGAAACGTTCGGAGACATCCGGAACTTGATGGAACACCTTGAGCACGACCATGGTGCCGGCACGCTCGCTCTCGGCGAGGTAAATCTTGCACATGCCGCCGCTGCCCACTTGTCTGATGCAGCGATGGCCGCGGATCGTGATGTTGCCGAATTGGTAACGCTTCTCGAAGTCCGGGTGGGCCCGCAGCATCGCCAGGCTCTGCTTGTGCTCGCGCGAGGCGTTCACCAGGACTCGAACCAGTCCGTCACGGTCGATCTTGCGTCCGTAGAGGCGGTGCAGACCGGGTACCACCTTGGTATCGGGCGGCGGGTCCTGCAGCAGGACCAGCACGATGGGCGCGAACTCCGGCCTCGCCAGCAAGCCGGCGGCGAGCGCTTCCGCATCGGCGGTCGGCGACGCGCTCACGATGATGACCGCGTCGAACCCGGCGGCGGCGAACTGGCCGTCCATGGGAGCATCTTCGCCCAACCGGTGTTCCACGGCGAGCGCATCCGGCCACTCGATCTCGATATGGAGCTTGACCAGCCGCCGGTATTCGGCCCGGTCCGCGATCACCAGCAGACGCAGCGGCAAGCTCGCTCTCGGAAGCTACAGGACCCGAACGGACTTGAGGGAGCGGCCGGTGCCGTCACGCCGCTGTTGCTTCGCTTCGTCGGATCGCTCTCCCTGCAGACGCTTGAGATATTCCGGCGTCACGTCGCCCGTGACATATTCGCCCGAAAAACACGAGGTATCGAAGTCGGTGATCTTGGCGTTGTCGTGACGCACCGCATGCTCCAGGTCTTCGAGATCCTGGTAGATCAGCCAATCGGCGCCGATGATGTCCCGCACCTCTTCATCCGTGTGCCCCGCCGCCACCAGTTCCGACGTATCCGGCATGTCGATGCCATACACGTTCGGATAGCGCACCGGCGGCGCGGCCGACGCGAAATACACTTTCTTCGCGCCGGCCTCGCGCGCCATGTCGATGATCTGCGCGGAGGTCGTGCCGCGCACGATGGAATCGTCGACCAGCAGCACCGTCTTGCCGCGGAACTCGAGATCGATGGCGTTCAATTTGCTGCGCACGGACTTCGAACGCTGCTCCTGCCCGGGCATGATGAACGTACGGCCGATGTAGCGATTCTTGATGAAGCCCTCGCGATACTTGACGCCGAGCAGCTGCGCCACCTGCACGGCGGCAGTGCGGCTGGTGTCCGGAATCGGGATGACCACATCGATGTCGTGATTCGGCCGTTCGCGTTTGATCTTCTCCGCGAGACGCTCGCCCATGCGCAAGCGCGCCTTGTAAACCGAAATGTTGTCGATGATCGAGTCCGGCCGCGCGAAGTAGACGTATTCGAAAATGCAGGGTGTGTGCCGCGCCATCGCCACGCATGCTTGCGCATAGAAGCGGCCTTGTTCGTCGATGAACACCGCCTCGCCCGGCGCCACGTCGCGCACCATCTTGAATCCCGACATGTCGAGCGCGACGCTTTCCGAGGCGAGCATCCACTCGATCCCCTTGTGGGTCTCGCGATTGCCGACCACCAGCGGACGGATGCCGTTGGGATCGCGAAAGCCCAAGATGCCGTGGCCGATCACCATGGCCACCACGGCGTATCCGCCGCGGCATCGGCGGTACACGGCGTTGGCTGCCGCGAAGATGTCGGCGGGCGTGACGCGCGGCGTGCCGACCCGCTCGAGTTCGGACGCCAGCACGTTCAACAACACTTCGGAGTCCGAGCTGGTGTTGAGATGGCGGCGGTCCTCGCGCACCAGCACTTCGGTGAGTTCGCGCGCATTGGTCAAATTGCCGTTGTGCCCGAGACAGATTCCGTAAGGCGAATTCACGTAGAACGGCTGGGCATCGTGAGCGCTGTCGGCTCCCGCCGTGGGATAGCGCACGTGGCCGATGCCGATGTTGCCCTTGAGCTTGAGCATGTGCTTCTGTTGAAACACATCGCGCACCAGGCCGGAGTCCTTGCGCATGAACAGTTCACCGGCTTGCGCCGTCATGATGCCGGCCGCATCCTGGCCGCGATGCTGGAGCACGGTCAGCGCGTCATATATCCGTTGGTTGACTGCGCTCACCCCGACCATTCCAACGATTCCACACATGAAGGACCTCCGGTACTCGGCTATTTACTACGGACCTTGACTCCGGTAAGGCGCTCGAGCTTCGCCCAAGGCTCGCCTCTCTCGCCGACCATGGCTCGCAGCCAGTCGCCGGCGGTCTCACCGTAAGGAACCAGCTTCGACCGGCTCCACCACTCTTCGTGATTCAAATGCAGCAGCTCGGCGCCGATGATCATCAGTCCGACCAGCACCATGCCGCGCACGATGCCGAACAACAGACCGATCACCCGATCGAGAGGGCCCAATCCCATGCTGCGCGTCAAATAGCTGAGCAGCATGCCGACGACCCAACCGATCAACAGCACCATCACCAAAATAACCAGTCGTCCGATCCAAGGCGACACGCTCGGATCCGCGAGCAAGCCGCCAAGGTGCGGCTCGACCAACGGACCGAAGTGCCATGCCGCCCAAATCGCCGCGATCCAAAAGACCAGCGACACCGCTTCGCGAATGAAGCCGCGAAGCAATCCAATCAACGTGGAGCCCAATAGAACCAACAGAATAACGACATCCGCTCCGGTCATGACCGCATTCTACCGGAGCGCGCCCGCGGTTGCCGTGAAACGATCGGCAGAACTCAAGATCATGGCGCCACGACGCTCGCCGCGTGTCCCTCTTTCTTGAGTTTGGCCATGATCTTCGCGGCGCCGGCACGATCGGCCATCGGCCCGACTCGAACTCGGTACCGCAAGGACTTGCCCGCACCGCTCGCGGAGACAAATGCCGAAAAACCTGAGGCCTTCAACTGATGCTCCAATTTTTCCGCATTCGCCTGGCTTGCGAAGCTCCCCAACTGCACCGCCCAATTGTGGTGCGCCGTATCCGGCGCCATCTGCGCCGCAGCGGCCTTCGGCATAGCCTGTAATCTGGGGGAGGAGGTACCGTTTTCAACCGGAGCGACCGGCGGCTGCGCCTGCAACGTGGTGATCGTCGGCGGTGCGTTGGTTCGGCGAGCCGGTACGGCGGACTCGCCCGAGAGCGCAGCGAGCGTCCCGGGCAACATGTCGTCGACCGATGAGCCTGCCGCGGAGGAACCGCTGCCGGCCGCGGCAGCGCCACCCGGCACGGCGGCGCCCGACGCGGCGGCGTTCGGCGTGGCGAGGCCCGGCGTCTCGACGCCCGGCATGGCTTTGCTGGTCGCGAGATCCACGGTGACGTTGCGTACCGGCTCCGCCGCACTGGTCGGCACCGGCCGCGGAGCCGCGGCGCGCTTGGGGCCCGACAGCAGTTCTGGAACGATCAGTACGACCAGTACGACCAGAATCGTGGCGCCTGCCAGACGCTCTTTGAGGCGACGATCCATGAAGCTTGACCAGCCTTGTTTCATTGTCCGCGGACCGCCTGAGTATATTCGGGATCGGCCGTCGGCGGCAGCAAGCCTTGGGAGTCGAGCCACTCGAGCGCCGGTCCCACGGTATGAAAGGATCCGAACACGATGATCCGATCGCCCGCGCCCGCCGCCGCGGATGTGGCCGCACAGGCCGCCGCGACATCGTTGGCGAGCGCGACCGGCACGTCGACCTCGCCGGCGATTTTCCCGACCAGCGCAGCGGCGGTGCTCCCGCGGGCGCCCTCGAGGGAGGCCAGCCACCACGCATCGAAACAGCCGTGAAGCTCCGCGGCGATTCCCGCCGCGTCCTTGTCGGCCAGTATCCCGCAAACCGCCAGCGATCTCCCGGGTACGGGCCGTTCCTCGAGGTTCCGCGCCAGAACGCGCGCCGCATCCGGGTTGTGCGCGACATCCAAGATCCACACGGGCCGGCCGGCGCCCGGAACGATGACTTGGAAACGCCCGACCAGCTGCACCGTCGCAAGGCCTTGCGCAACCGCGCTCCTCGCTACGGGCAACCGCGAGTCGAGTTCCTCGATCGCCGCCAGTGCGGTCGCCGCGTTGGCAAACTGAATCGACCCGCCGAGCGCGGGCGGCGGCAGCCGCGGCAGATCCCAACGGCTGCCCGTGTAATGCCAATCCGAACTCGCGCGCGTGTAATCGAACTCGACGCCGAGCCGCTTCGGTATCGCACCGCTCGCCGCGGCGATTTCGAGCAGCACCGGCGGCAGATCCCGCCCCAGCACCGCGGCGTACCCCTTGCGGAATATTCCCGCCTTCTCACGCGCAATCGCCTCGAGCGAGTCGCCGAGAAATTCCTGGTGATCCAAACCGATGCTGACCACCACCGCCACCGTGGGATCGACGACGTTGACGGCGTCAAGACGCCCTCCCATGCCCACCTCGAGCACCCACGCGTCGACCTCGGCGGCCTGAAAGATCAGGAATGCCGCGAGCGCGTTGTACTCGAAGAACGTCAGGGACACTTCGCCGGGAGTCGCGGCGCCGAAACTCGCGATGCCGGGCGTGACCACGTCGGGCGTTGCGGCGTCGCGCGCGGCTGTGCCGCCGTGGGTCCCGCGCGGCCGCATGCGCGCCGCTTCGATCCGTTCGAACGCCGCGATCAACTCTTCGTTCGTGACCAGCCGGTCATGGACGCGAATGCGCTCGCGATAATCGCGCAGGTGGGGCGATGTGAACGTGCCCACCCGGTAGCCGGCCGCACGCAAGATGGCGGCGCAATAGGCGGTGACCGATCCCTTGCCGTTGGTGCCCGCGACCGTGATCACCGGCACCGACGGCTGCCGCCAGTCCAGGCGTTCCAGTACTTCCCGAAGGCGCGCGAGACCGAGATCGATCGCCTGCGGGTGCACCTGTGATTGGTGGGCCAGCCACTGCTCGAGACTCCGCATGACCCAGCTGGCCCTAGGCCGCGGCGGGCTCTTTGCCGGTCAACAGCCGCAGCATGGCGCCGATGCGATCGCGCAGCTCGCGCCGATCGACGATCATGTCGAGCGCGCCGTGCTCGAGCAGGAATTCGCTGCGCTGGAAGCCCTCCGGCAGGGTCTCGCGTACCGTCTGCTGTATCACCCGCGGCCCTGCGAACCCGATGAGCGCCTTCGGTTCGCCGATGTTGATGTCGCCCAGCATCGCGAGCCTGGCCGAGACGCCGCCGGTGGTCGGATCGGTCATCACCGAGACGAAGGGCAGCCGCGCTTCGGACAGCCGCTTCAACGCCGCGCCGGTCTTCGCCATTTGCAACAGCGAGTACAGGGCTTCCTGCATGCGGGCGCCGCCGCTCGCCGAAAAACACACCAGCGGCAGGCGGTGTTCCAAACACTGCTCGACGGCACGCACGAATTTTTCGCCGACCACCGAACCCATGGAGCCCCCCAGAAAGCGGAACTCGAAGGCAACGGCCACGATCTCGAGCCCTGCCAGCTGGCCGGACATCGCGATCAACGCGTCGCGCTCGCCCGTGAGTTTTTGCGCCTGGACGATACGGTCGCGGTAGCGCTTCGTATCCTTGAATTTCAACGGGTCCTCGGATTCGACCTTGGCCGCGATTTCCTTGGTGGAGCCGGTATCCAAAAACTTCAGCAGCCGTTCACGGCCGTTGATGCGCATGTGGTGGCTGCATTTCGGGCAGACATACAGACTGCGCTCGATCTCGGCGCGGTACAGAACGGCATCGCAGGCGGGGCACTTGGTCCAAAGCCCTTCAGGGACCGAACGGGTACGTCGTTCGGTCTTGATGCGGGAGGGTACGATTCGCTCAAACCAGGACATGCCGTAGTTTACCAAAACCTGCCGCTGGGCGCTGGAATGCCATAGACGGCGGGATACTCCACCCGCCAGAGGTACAAACCCGCGGCCGGCGCCGTCATGCCCGCGCGGTGCCGTTCGCCGCCGGCGAGAATGCGCCCCATGGCGCCGGCCGGATCGGAATCAGCCTGCACCTCGAGCAGCGTCCCCACGATGTTCCGCACCATGTGGTGCAGATAGGCATTGGCTTCGATTTCCAGCCATACCGTGTCGCCTTGGCGCCGTACGTCGATTCTAAGGACCCGCCGCACCGGCGTCTTCGACTGGCATTCGATCGAGCGGAATGCGGAGAAATCATGTTCGCCGATCAGGACCTGGGCGGCGCTGTGCATGGCATCGGCATCGAGCGGACGATGGATCCAGGCCGTGCGCGCGCGCTGCAGCGCCGAACGCGCGCTGCGGTTCAAGATGTAGTAGCGGTAGATGCGTCGGACCGCGACGTGCCGCGCATGGAACCCCAGGCTGACCTCGCCCGCCCATTGCAGCGCAATGGACGGCGGCAGCCGCGTATTGACGCCCAATACCCAGGCGCGCGGCGTGCGAATGGCCGTGGTGTCGAAATGCACCACTTGACCGAGCGCATGTACACCGGCGTCGGTGCGCCCCGCGCAAATGGCGATCAGCGGCTGCCCGGCGACGAAACCGATTGCGCTTTCCACGGCATCCTGCACGGATGCCGAATGGGTTTGGGACTGCCATCCCGCGAAATCGGTGCCGTCGTATTCCACGAGCGCCGCGACCCGTCGAGAGTCGCCGCGCCGCACGGCCCCGCGCGGCGCGGCGCCACGCAGGGCGTCGCTGGGCCGGCCATCGCCAGGCTCGGTCACGCTACCCGGGCAGCGATTCTATGAGACGAGTGGCTTCCTGTTTCTGGCTCGCAGAGCCTTCCTGCACGACTTCTTCGAGAATGCTGCGCGCGCCCTCGGGATCGCCCATGTCCATGTAGGCCCGTGCGAGATCGAGTTTCGTGCCGACTTCGCTCATGGTCACCGGTTCCAGTTCCGGCATGGCCAGATCGACGGGCTTGAGCTTGTTGGTCTGCGCCTGAAGCTTGTTGGTGGGCGCGTCCGACCCCAGCAGGGGTTCGCCCACGTCGAGGTCGACCAGCTTGTTGCGCTGACTCGCCTCGAACACCTCGCTCGAGAACAAGTCCTCCGCGGCGCGCGGCTGCTCGACGGTATCGTTGCTTCCCAGCGCCGATGCAAGACGGTCCAGATCCAAATCGATGCTGTCGTCCGCGTTCACGCCGCGCAGCCGCGACGTCGAGTCGAGATCCCGTTCGGTGTCCTCACTGTCGCTGAGATCGCCGGTCTTGAAACGCGTGGTCGGACTCGCATCGACTTCGCGCGGCATCAACACGGTCGGCGCGGACTCGGGGCCCAACACGGCGGTCTTGATGTCCTCATGGCTCGTATCCAGATCGGCGATGAACGATGCTTCCAGTTCACGTTCCAGCTCGGTCAGATCGCGGTCGCGTGCGGTCCTTTCGGCCTCAGCCATCATCTGGCGCGAACGTTCGTCGAGACCGGCCACCATGGTCGGCGCGTCGGCCGGGTGATCGGTTTCCTCGAGAGGTGAAATGCTCTGCGACGCCGACCCCGTCTGTTCCAGGTCGTCCAGATCCAGGCCCAGGTCGTCGATCGACACTTCCGCGGTCTGGTCGGCCTTGGTGGGCAGCTTCGACGCGATGCGATCGTGGACCTCGGAGGTGCGCAGCGCCGGCGATTCGGTGGTCGGCACGTCGCCCGCACCGTCGAGGAAATTCGCATCGCCGAAATCCATCAGCTCCGATTCGACCGTCGGCTCGTCGCGTGGCGGCATCTGGCGCGTCGGCGAGTCGTCGGCACCGCGCTCCGGCGCATCCAGCGTGAAATCGAGACCGGATCCCGAATGCAGCCCCGCCGAGTCGCCCGTCGCCGCCGCGTCGCCTTCCTTCGCCAGCTGATGATCGAGCGAGCTGCGCTCGCCCTCCGGATCGCCGAACAGATCGATATCGACGCGGTTCTCGCCGCCCTCCAGATTGAGGTCGACCAATGCGCCCGCACCTCGACCGCTGCCGGCCGACGCGGCAAACATCGGTTCATCGGGGCAGATCTGCTTGCCCATGATGAGGATCTTGTCCCACTCGCCCGCAGGCGCGCGATCGCGGGTCGCTTCCAAGCTCTTCGCCGTCTGCAGGAACGCATCCTTGTTGCCCCAGACGAAGTAAATCTCCAACAATTTCAGGCGCAGATCGCGGCGATCCGGTTCGCGTTCGAGTGCGATGCGCACCAGGTCGGCCGCTTGATCGTAGAGGCCATAGGCCATGTGGAAATCCGCTTCGGCCAGCGGATCGCCCTGATCGAGGTTGACCGCGCTCTCGCTCGACATGGTGTCGTCGGGCGACTTCATCTCGCCGGTGTCGCCGAAGCGGTCCTGCTCGGCGCCGAATTCCGGCAGGGGATGCGGGCCGGACTCTTCGACCACGAAGGAATCGTTGCCTTTGCGCAGAGCGGCCAATTTGGACGTGGGGTCGCGACCGTCCGCCACATCGGTGTCGTCGATCAGATGACTCATGTCGTCGTCCGCTTCGCGGCGGCGCTTCACCGCAGCGAATAGGATGCCGCCGATCACCACGACCAGGAGGGCCACCGGGACCCACCAGTTGGCGGCCACCCAATCGATCCAGGATCCGGACTCCGCCGCCGGGGCGGCAACCGGATTCTTGGCTGGCGCGGGCGCCGGAACCGGTGTCGGGGTCGGCTTACTCGTCGCGGCAGGCGGCACGGGAGTCGTCGCTGCCGGGGGCGGAGTGGCAGCCACCGGCGTTGCCGGCGTGGGTGCCGGCGCCACGGTGCTTGGCGGCGGCGGTGTGGCGGCCGGCGGAGCGGCAGGCGTCGGAGCCGCTGCCAGCTTGCGCTGCAACGCGCTCAATTCACTGTTGCGAATGTCGATGAGACGCTTGGACTCGGCCAGCTGCGCTTCCAGGTCCTTGACCCGGTCCCGCAATGCCTGCGTGTCGCCGGCGGCGTTGCCGACGGCGCCGTTCGAGCCGCCCGTGCCCGTGGCGCTGCCGCCGGCACTCGGCGTGACCAGACGCAGGTGTCCGGCCTGCGCCCCGGCGCCATTCTCACTGCTGCGCCAGGCATCGATCTGGCGATGCACCTCGCTCATGGCCTCGCGTTGGTTCAGCGCGGCGATCTCGTCGGCGT
>PLAH01000149.1 GCA_003134045.1 Gammaproteobacteria bacterium | reverse complement strand
GGCCTAGTCGCCCACTCGAATCACCAGCACGTCCACGTCCGCCTTGCGCAGGATGGTGCGCAGCCGATTGAGCTCGTCGAGCTTGGAGATGGGTCCGATGCGAATGCGGTGCCAGGTATCGTTGTCCACCGAGACTTTCTGCACCTTGGACTCGATGCCTTGCAGTGCGAGTTGCGCGCGGATCCGGTCGGCATCGGCGAAGTTTTTATAGGAGCCGGCTTGCAGGACGTACGTGCCGCGGCGCGTCTCGGGCACGGCGCGAACGTCCGGCTTCACGTCTTTTTCCTTTTCCGGCACGACCACTTCGAATTTGGGCAGCTGATCGTAGAAATCGTAGGATTTCGCGGGCTCCTCGATCGCGCCCGCTTCGCCGGCCTCCGTGTCCGGCGACTCGGTATTGCGCAGTTTTCGCTTGTTGGCCTTGGCCGCCGCCGCTACGGGCGCATCGGGACGGTGATCTTTGAGGTAGACGATGCCGGCGATCGTGAGTCCGAGGGCGAGCCCGCAGAGCACGCCCATCCATCCGGAAAAGCGGCCGGCGGCCTTGCGCTTGGGCTTGTAGTCGCGCGTCGCGCGCCTTGCCGCCGCTTGCTTGCCGGCCATTTACGCCGTGCCCGCCATTTACGCGATGCCCTTCGAGGCGCACTTCGGGCTACCCATTGCCGCGCCTTTCGGTGTGCCCTTCGGGGCACCCATCGTGGTGCCCATCACATGGTGTCCGGAGCGGAGACGCCGAGCAGTCCCAGGCCGTTGCGGATCACCACCTGGGCGGCGAACGCCAAGGTCAGACGGGCGTCGCGCAGGGCTAGGTCGTCGACGATGAACTGGTGCGCGCTGTAGTAGGTATGGAAGTCGTTCGCCAGGTCGCGCAGGTAGTGCACCAGCGTGTGCGGCGCGCGCTGCACCGCGCATTGCAGAACGATTTCCGGGTACGTGGCCAGGCGCTTGACCAGCTGCAGTTCCTGCGGCTCGGCGAGTCTGCCGAGCGACGACAGGCCTCGGGCCGCGTCATGCTCGAGGCCGCGCTCGAGGAGCTGCCGCTTCACACTGGCGACGCGGGCGTGGGCGTATTGAATGTAGTACACCGGGTTGTCGTTGGAGCGGGCCTTGGCCAGTTCCAGGTCGAAATCCAGATGTTGGTCGTTGCTGCGCATGACATAGAACAGACGCGCCGCATCGTTGCCCACCTCTTTGCGCAGATCGCGCAGGGTGACGAACTCGCCCGAGCGCGTGGACATCTGCGCTTTTTCGCCGCCGCGAAACAGCGAGACGAACTGCACCAGGCGCACTTCGAACACCTCGGGCGGTCCGCCCAGCGCGATCAGGCCGGCGCGCAGACGAGCGATGTAGCCATGATGATCGGCGCCCCAGATGTAGAGCAAATGCTCGAAACCGCGTTCACGCTTGTTCAGTACGAAGGCGATATCGGAAGCGAAGTAGGTCTTGATGCCGTTGTCGCGCACCACCACGCGATCCTTCTCGTCGCCGTAGTCGGTGCTCTTGAACCAGAGCGCGCCATCCTTGCGGTAGGCGTGGCCCGCGGCTTCCAGCGCGTTCACCGCCCGGTCGATCGCGCCGCTGTCGCTCAGCGAGCGTTCCGAGTACCACGAATCGAACGTCACGCCGAACTCCTCGAGATCCTCGCGGATGTCGGTGAGTATTCCGCCGACGGCATGATCCAGCACGCGCCGAAAGGCGTCGTCGCCGATCAGCCGGCGCGCGCGCACGATGAGGGCGTCGATGTAGGCGTCCTTGTCGCCGCCCTGCGGCTCGTCGGCGGGCAGCGCCTCGAACACCTGGGCGGCGCTGCGGCGCAGGGCGTCGCCCTCGGCGGCATGCAGCTGCCCGGCAATGGCGAGGATGTAGTCGCCGCGGTAGCCGTTGGCCGGAAAAGTGAAGCTCTCGCCGCAGATTTCCAGGTACCGCAGCCAGGTGCTCGCGGCGAGGATCTCCATCTGGCGCCCGGCGTCGTTGATGTAGTATTCGCGCGTGACGCGATAACCCACGGCCTGCAGTAAATTGGCGACGGTGGCGCCGTACGCGGCGTGGCGCCCGTGCCCGACGTGCAACGGTCCCGTGGGATTGGCCGACACGAATTCCACGAGCACGGAGTGACCGGCGCCGACGCGCGAGCCGCCGTAGTCGGCCCCGCGCTCGAGAATGCGCCCCACCTCGGCGTGATAGGCGTCGTCATCGAGAAAGAAATTGATGAAGCCTGCGCCCGCGATCTCGACTTTCGCAATGGCGGCATCGGCCGGCAGCGCCGCGACCAGCGCATCGGCGAGCTTGCGCGGATTCTGGCGCGCCGCTTTCGCGAGCCGCATGGCGAGATTGCTGGCGAAGTCGCCATGCTGCGAATCGCGCGTGCGTTCGATCTCGATGTCCAGATCGCGTGCGGCGGCTGGCACCAGCGTTTCGGGCAGCGCCGCCAGGGCCTGGCGCAACAGGGAGTCGATCAAGGTCTTCATCGGGTCCAGAGAGGTCGGCTGATTAAAGGGGGCCGGCAGTTTACCGCAAAGTGCGCGCCGCACCGCCTGCGCGGTCAATCTACTTCGAGCGGATCGACATCGATCGACCAGCGCAGGCCGGACGGCCCGGGCAGCGTTTCCACCTGCGGCAGCCAGCGGGCGAGGAAACGCTGCAGTGCGCCGCGCGCGGCCGATTCGATCAACAGGTGCGCACGGAAGTGATCGGCGCGGCGGGCGATCAGGGCGGGCGCGGGGCCCAGGATCTTCACCGCCGAGTCGGACCAGGCACGGCCGCCGTGCGCGGCCGCTTGCAGGAAGCCATCCAATCCCGCGGTGTCCTTGGCTTCCGCACGCAGCATGGCCAGGCGCGAGAAGGGCGGCCATTCGGCCTGGCGCCGCTCTTCCAGAGCGCTGGCCGCGAAGCCCGCGTAGCCCTCGGCGATGAGCCGGGTCAGCAGGGGATGTTCGGGAAATTCAGTTTGAATCAGCACTTCGCCGGCACGTGCGGCACGTCCGGCGCGTCCGGCCACCTGGGTGATGGTTTGCGCCAGGCGCTCGGTGGCGCGGTAATCGCTGGCAAACAGACCCTGGTCGGCATCCAGGATCACCACCAGGCTGACCTCCGGAAAATGATGCCCCTTGGTCAGCATCTGGGTGCCCACCAGAATGCGCGCCTCGCCGCTATGGACGCGATTCAGCACCACCTCCATGGCACCGCGCCCCGTGGCTGTGTCGCGGTCCAGACGGGCGAGGGGCGCATCGGGGAACAAGCGCGCCAGAGTTTCCTCGACCCGTTCGGTGCCCTGACCCACCGGGTGCAGCGGCTGGCCGCAATTGCCGCAGGTCAGCGGGACCGGCGCAGTGGCTCCGCAATGATGGCAGCGCAGCCGCGCGGCGCGTCGATGCAATGTCATGCGGGCGTCGCAATGGGCACACGGCGCCACCCAGCCGCAGGCGTTGCAGAACAGCGAAGGCGCGTAGCCGCGCCGATTCAGGAACACGATGACCTGGCCGCCGGCCGTCAGATGCTGCTTGATCGCCTGCATGGCCGGCTGCGACAGTCCCTGTTCGCTGCCATGTTTGCGTAGATCCACCAAGGCCATGTGGGGCGGGCGGGCGGCGCCCGGCCGCTGCGGCAGGAGCAGCTGCGAATAGCGCGCCTGCGCCACGTTTTCCAAGGTCTCCAGCGAGGGAGTGGCGGAGCCCAAGATGATGGGCACGTGCGCGCGCTGCGCTCGCCAGACGGCGAGATCGCGTGCCGAATACCGAAAGCCCTCGTGTTGCTTGTAGGAGGCATCGTGTTCTTCGTCGACCACGATCAGCGCGAGGCGGGGCAGCGAAGTGAACACCGCGGAGCGCGTACCGATGACGATGCGTGCCTGGCCGGCGTGCGCGGCGCGCCACGCGTCGCGGCGATCGGTACCGGTGAGCGCCGAATGCAGCACCGCGACCCCGGCGCTGAAGCGCTCGCGGAAGCGTGCGACCAGCTGCGGCGTCAAGCCGATTTCTGGCACCAGCACCAATGCTTGGCCGCCGGCAGCGATGGCCGCGGCGATCACGCGCAAGTACACCTCGGTCTTACCGCTGCCGGTCACGCCATACAGCAGGTACGCGGCGAAGCGGCCGAATGAGGCGTTCATGGCGCCCACCACCTGATCCTGGGCCTCGGTCAGGGTGACCTCGCTGGGGCGCACCTCGAAGGCGGCGAGCGGCGCGACGCTCGCCGCGCTGCGCGTCGCGGTTGCCCACCCGCGCTCGGCCAGCGCGCGCAGCAGCCCGGGTTTCCAGTGGGCGCGGATGCGCTCCGCGGTGGCGGGAGCATGCTCGGCAAGCCACGCCAGCAGGGCGCGCTGCTGCGCCGCACGGCGATTGGTGGGGCGTTCCAATTCCTCGCGGCCCGGCGCGCTGAGCACCCAGGACTCGACGATGTCGTCGGCCGCCTGGCCGTCGCGCAGGCTGACCGGCAGCGCCGCCGCGATCACCTCGCCGAGCGGGTGGTGATAGTAGTCGGCGGCCCAGCGCAGCAGCTCGAAGGTCACCGGATCGAACACCGGCCGTTCGTCCAATATCTCGATGGCGGCCTTGAGCTTGTTGGCGGCGACGGCCGATTCGAGGGCGGTGCCCACCAGCACACCGATCACCTGCCGACGCCCAAAGGGCACTCTGACGCGCACGCCCAGCGGCGGGGCCCCCCGCCCCGTAGCGAGCGCCGGCATTGCCGCGGCAACATCCGGCGGCCAGGAATAGTCGAATACGCGGCGCAGCGGCATGTCGAGCGCAATCTGCAGGATCACGGCAATCCTTTTGTCCACAAAAGCTGTGGATAAGTCTGTTGAGAAGCCGGGATCATTAGGCCTAAGTGCCCGTTATGTTTCGGGTCGCAATCAAAATGGTGGAAAACTGCACGAAATCGGTAAGAATCATTGTAATTCAATGGGTTGCAGTGCCCTCTGGATCTCGCGGTGAGGTGTGCCTTGCAAACATTGCAAGGTCCGTCATGCCGTATGTGCGTAAGTCGCTGATCTTGCGCATCTCGCCGGCCGTTCAAGCCGTCGTCAACCATCGCGAGGGTGGAGCGTTTATACAGTGAACCAGTTTAGCCGTCGACGGCCAGGGGACGAGGTATGGCAAGCTTTGATACGCTCCACCACGCTTGGACGGTCTGGGATGAACCCGCTCCAGCACCCAGGGGAGCGGTTCTGGAGCACACGCGAGAACTCGATGTATTCTTGGCCGAGATCGAGCGCCGGGCGTTTCGCATGGCGCAGATCGCGCTGCGCGATGCGGATGATGCAATGGACGTGGTCCAGGATGCAATGCTCAAGCTGGCGCGTAACTATGCATCGAAGCCGAGCGCGGAATGGCGGCCGCTGTTCTATCGAATTCTGGAAAACGGTATTCGCGATTTGCAGCGGCGCCGCACGGTGCGAAAGAAATTCATGGTATGGCTGCCGGGACCCAAGGAAGATCCGGACAACGAAGCCCAGGATCCCCTCGACAACGTGACGGCCGGCGGACCGGATGCGCCGGAGCTGCTGATGCGGGATCAGGCCATGCAGACATTGGAGATATCGCTGCGCGAGTTGCCGGCACGGCAGCGCGAGGCATTCATGCTGCGTAACTTCGAGGGCTTGGATGTGGCGGACACCGCGCGGGCCATGGGCTGCTCGGAAGGCAGCGTCAAGACGCATTACTCGCGCGCGGTGCATACCTTGCGCGAACGATTGGGCGAGGTGTGGTGATGAACGAGAACATTCACGAGGCGCAGGGCCGCGAAGTGCAGGGCATGCTGGAGACCCGCAGTCGGACGCTGTTCCAGGAAAGCGTCGATGGCCTCGACATGCGCGTGCGTTCGCGCCTGACCCAGGCGCGTCATGCCGCGCTGGCCGCGGCCGCCGCGTCGAGCCGCCGGCCGTGGTTCTTTCGCCTGCCGATGTTGACGCCGGCAGCGGGGGTAGCGGCCGCCGCCTTGTTGGGCGTTGCCTTGTGGACCGGCGGCATCGGCAGCCATGGGTTGGCGGGGGACCCCGCCAACCTGGAGGATTTGGACATGGTCGCCGCCAGCGATGGGGGTTCCGGCGATGCGCTGGAAATGTTGCAGGATGATCTCGATTTTTATGACTTCGCGGATAAAGCCGCGGGTTCCGAGCCGGCTGCTTAAATTGCGCGTTCGGTGACGCGGGCACGGTACTGCTGGCTGGGCTTTGTCGCGGCCCTGAGTACGGCCGCCTGGGCGGGACAGCCGACGCAGCCACCGACGCCGCGGGCGCCGCAGTCGCCGCCGGATACGTCCGATCCGGCGACAGCTGACGACGAGTTCATCGAATTCTTGGGCGGAGACGATGTGGGCGATGCCGCTTGGTGGGAATTTTTGAAGAAATCAGCGCCGCGTAAGGAGCAACCTCCCGTGCCGCCGCCGCAGGACTCAGAGCAATGATCAGGACCTGGTTAATCGGTGTGACACTGCTCGCCGCAACGGCGAGTGTCTGCATTGCGCAGAGTCCCCCGCCCGCGTCCGAGCAATCGCCGGCGCCCGCTCCGGCGGCGCGCAACTGGCAATCGCTGTCGCCTCAGCAGCAGCAGTTGCTGCGGAACTATCAGGGCACATGGAACACGTTGCCCTCCGATCGGCAGCAGTCCTTGGCCAAGGGCAGCCAGCGATGGCTGTCGATGACGCCCGAACAGCGTTCCAGCGCGCAGCAGCGCTTCAGCCAATGGCGCGCCATGCCCCCCGAACAGCGGCAGGTGCTGCGCCAGCGCTGGCAGCAGTTCAAGAGCCTGCCGCCGGAGCAGCAGCAGCGGGTGCGCGAGAATTTTCAGCGCTTTCGCCAGATGACCCCGGAACGGCGTACCGAGCTGCGCCGCCAGTGGCATCAGATGAGCCCGGCCGAGCGCCGCAGCGTGATTCAGCGGGGGTCGCCGCCACACCGTTGAAGCGGGGCGCGACCGGCGAGGGCTGATCCACGGCCAGCGCCGGCGCTAAGCCGGCTCAACGCGCCGCGCCGGCCGCAGCCTGGCTATAGTCCGGATAGGCGGGCCGCACCGGTACCACAATCGGGTGTTCTTTGAGGTCTCGCAGCGCGATGGAGACCGCGGTTTCCAACTGCGGGTCGTGACCTTCGCTGACCGCCTTCGGGTCCTGCTCGACCACGACGTCGGGCTCCACGCCGTGATTTTCGACGTCCCATTCGCCCTTCGGCGAGAAGAACGCGACGCTGGGGCTGGTCACATGGCCGCCGTCCATCAACACCGGAATTTCGCCGATGCCGACCAGGCCGCCCCAGGTGCGCTTGCCCACCAGCGTGCCGAGCTGGGCCTGTTTGAACAGCCAGGGCAGGGCGTCGCCGCCGGAGCCCGAGACTTCATTTGCAATCATCACCTTCGGACCGTAGATCGCGGCGTTCGGCGTGTGCTCGATACTGCCGTACCGAGGCGTCCAATAGGCTTCGACGCGGCGCTTCATCACCTCGATCATGTAGTCGGCGACCTGGCCACCCGCATTGAAGCGCTCGTCGATGATGGCGCCCTCCTTCTGCGTTTGAGCAAAGTAGTAACGGTTGAAGCTCAAAAAGCCTTCGGCACCCGTATTCGGCAGGTACACGTAGGCGAGCTTCCCCCCGGATAGAGTGTCCACTTTGCGTCGATTGGATTCGATCCAATCGGTGTTGCGCAAGGTGCTCTCGCTGGCGGTGGGCACCACGGTCAGCTCGCGCGCGTTGCCGGCGGCGGACGCGACGCGCAACGTAATGGCGTGGTCGGCCGTGCCCTCGAGCGGCTGCTGGATGTCCATCGACGCGAGGACATCGCCGCCGTTGATCGCGAGTATGCAATCGCCGACCTCGAGATTGAGCCCGGGCTGCGCCAGCGGCGCCTTCTCGCGCGGATTGAAGTCGCCGCCGGAATAAATCTTCGACAGGCAGTAGCGGCCGTCGCGCACGACATAGTCGGCGCCCAGCAAGCCGCCGGCGAAGTGCCGGGCATGGGGAATCGCGCCGCCGCTGCCGCGCAAGTGGCCTACGGAGAAGGCGCCCAGCATTTCCTGGAAGATGTAGTTGAGGTCGGCTCGCGAGGCGATCGACGCGACGTAGGGTTCGAAGCGCCGCTCGTCGGCCGCCGTCGGCGCTCCGTGAAAATGGGGGTCGTAGAAATAGGCGCGCTCGATGCGCCATACCTCGTGATACATCTGGGTCCATTCCGCGGCGGGATCCACCCGCACCTGCAGGCCGGTCAACGACAGGGCGCCGTCGCCGGCCTTGAGCGGCACGTTCGCGGCCACGATCACGTAGCTCGGGCGCGCATCCTCGCTGCCCGGTTCGGGCGGCGTGTCGGGCTTGCGATTCGAGACGGCGAGCAGCATCTTCTCGCCGTCGGCGGACAGCTCGATGCTCTCGATGCGCTCCGCCAGCTTCTCGGTCTTCTTGTCCTCGAGGGTCCACCGGCTCAAGGTGGCTGCGCGGTCGTCATAGCGGCCGGCATCGGCGCGCACCAGAAAATACAGGCTGCCGTGGGTGCCGGCGGTGAGCGCCACATAGGCGGCGGCCGGCAACGGCAGGGCCACCACCCGCGCACCGATGCCGTTCAAGTCGACTTTGACCTTGGGAGTCGCGGCGCCGGCAGCGGGCGCGTTGGCCGGCGTGGCGGAGGCAGTGGCCGGCGGGGCCGCGCCCGGCCCCGCGAACTGTCGGGATTTTTGCCGTGCGCCGCGGGGCTCATCGGTGCGGCCGGCGCCATCGGCTTCCTTGGGCGGCGTGGCCTTCGGGCCCGCGGCCTTTTCATCGTCGAGTTCGGGCGCGAGCGGCGAGGGCTGATCCGCGGCCAGCACCAGCGCGTAGATGTTGGAGCGCACCTCGTACAGATCGCTGGTCATGTCGAGTCCGTCCGAGGTGGCGCCGGAATTCGTGCTGGCGGTGAAGAACAGGTATTTGCCGCCGCGGTCGAATGTGGGCAGGCGCGCGTCGGCCATCTGATCGGTGAGCTGCGTGGATTTTCCGCTGTCGACGGAGTACAGGAACAGTGCGTGCAGATGGTTCGCGAGCGAGCGGGGGTAGGCGATCCACTTCGAGTCGGGCGACCATGCAACGTCGTAGCTCGGGTCGGAGAAGCCGCCGTAGGCGTCCTTGCCGTTGATGATGCTGAGCTTGCCGCTCACCGTATCGAGCAGGTAGATGTTCAGGCGATTGTCGTGGAACGCGATGCGTTTCGAGTCCGGCGACCAGCGCGGCTCGAAGTAGTACGCGGGCTCCGCCGCGAGCGGAAATTTCTTCATGGCGGGGCCGCCGGCCTGCGCGGTGCCCAGCTGCGAGCCGACGTGCAGGGCATACAGCCCGGATTCGTCGGAGAAATACGCGATCGACTGCCCGTCGGGCGACCACGCGGGCGAACGTTCCATCACGCCCGGCGTGTTGGTGATGTTGCGGGTGGGACCGGCTTTCAGCGGCACCGTCAATATTTCCCCATGCGCTTCCAGCGCGGCGCGCAGGCCGGTGGGCGACACGGCCACGTGGTCGATTTCGGCCCCCACGTACTTGAGGGTCCTCCTCACTTCCGGCAGATCGGCTTCCACCTGAATGGACACGGCGTGGGCCTGACCGGTGGCCGGATCGTACAGATGGATCTCGCCGAGCTGATCGTAGGTGAGCGTGGTGCCGTCGCCGGCCAGGCTGCGAATGTCGGGCCCCTCGTTATGCAGGGCTTCGCTCACCTGTCTGGTGGCGGGATCGTAGCGGTAGATGCCGGTGCGGCCGCCGCGGCCCGACAGAAAGTACACCTGTTGGCCGATGTACACCGGGAAGAAATCCGAGGCGCGTTCATGCGGGATCTCGATGGACTCGAGCCCGGGCAACGAGGTCAGCCAGACGGTACTGGCGCGGCCGCCGCGGTAATTGCCCCAGGCCACGTAGGCGCTGTAGTCGAAGCCGAAGGCCGGCGCCAGCGGTGAATAGGCGATGTGCGAACCATCGGGCGAGATCTGGCCTTGATAGGCCATGGGCAGCGGCAGCCGCGTGGCCTCGCCGCCGCCGGCGGCGATGGAGAATAACTGGGTGTAGCGGCTGGCCGCTTCGCGCGCGGAGCGGAACAGAATTCGCTTGCCGTCGGGAGTCCATCCCACCGCGACGTCGGCTCCGGGGTGATAGGTCACGCGATGCGGTATGCCGCCCACGGCGGGAATGGTGAACACGTCGGTGTTGCCGTCGTACTCGCCGGTGAAGGCGATGGTGGTGCCATCCGGCGAGAAGATCGGCGCCGTCTCCAGGCCCACGCCGACCGTCAGCCGCGAGGCGTGGCCGCCGCCGCGCGGCACGGTCCACAAGTCTCCCGCGTAACCGAAGGCGATCACTTCCCGGCTGAGCGCGGGGGATTGGAACAGGTGCGGCTTGCCGGCGGCGCCGGCCGCAGGGGCCGTGGTCGCGGCGCTCGCGGCACCCCATGCGCCGGCGACCGCTGCGGCGATACACAGCAATCCCTGTGAAACGATGAATTGATGCCTACGGCGCAAGACTAAGCTCCTTTGTATGCGGTAACTAGCCGTGTATTCCGAGTCCGGTCGAGCGTAGGATCGTTGCATGCCGCGGCGGTTCCCCACAATGTGTTTATATGCGCTGACGTTCGCGGGATTCGCGGCGTTGGCGGTGCGGCTGGACGCCGCCGCGGCCACGTTCACGGTCGCCGATGCGGACTTGCCGACGCCGCTGGTGTTCGTCGCATACGGCGACATGCGCTTCACCGACCCTGCGGAAACCGAGGCGACCAGCCCGGCAGCGCGGCAGGCATTGGTGGCCAAGATCGCCGCGGAGCGGCCTGCGGCGGTGTTCGTCAACGGCGACGTGCCCTATCACGGGATCGCCTCCGACTATGCGGTGTACCGCGAGGAGACGGCTCGCTGGCGGGAGGACGGCCTGCGCATCTATCCGGCGCTGGGCAATCATGAGTTCGCCGCCTGCCTGCAGGCGGTGTGCTTGGAGCGCTGGTGGACGGCGTACCCGGAGCTGCGGGATCGACGTTGGTATTCCGTGGCGTTGGGCTCGCGAGTGCTGGCCGTAGCGCTCGACAGCACGGCGTCCTTGTTGCCGGGCAGCGAGCAGCAGGCGTGGCTCGAACGGGAAATAGCGGCGCTCGACGTCCGGGTGCGGGTGGTGCTGATCGTCATCCATCATCCGCCGCTAGCCGACGTGCAGACGGTGAAGCTCGTGGACCACAACCCGCGGCCGAACGAACGAGCGCTCGCTGCGTATCTGGAAGGCCTGGCCGCGCATTCGGCCGCGCGTTTCGTGGTGAGCGCCGGCCACGTGCACAACTACGAACGCCTGCAGCATGCGGGCGTGACGTACCTGGTGTCGGGCGGCGGCGGCGCGCATCCGTACGAGATCGATCGCACGACCGAGGATTCGTATCGCGGCACGGATTTCCCGAACTACCACTACGTGCGCTTCGAATTATCCGCGGGAAAGCTTGCCGGCGAGATGATCCGACTCGGCGACAGCAGCGGCGCCCGGCCTCATCAGTGGGACATCAGGGACCGCTTCGAGGTCAGCCTGCCGCCTTGACCGCCTGGATCAATTGACTGACGGCCGCCTGCGCGTCGCCATACAGCATGCGGGTCTGGTCCAGGACGAACAGGGCGTTGTCGATCCCCGAAAAGCCCGTGCCCTGGCCGCGCTTGATGACGATGACGTTCTTCGCCTTGTCGGCATTCAGGATGGGCATGCCGTAAATCGGGCTGCCCTTGTTGGTGCGGGCATCCGGATTGACCACGTCGTTGGCGCCGATGATGAGCGCCACGTCCGCGGTTTCGAATTCGGCGTTGATCTCATCCAGATCGGAAATCAGCTCGTACGGCACGCCGGCCTCCGCGAGCAGCACGTTCATGTGACCGGGCATGCGCCCGGCCACGGGGTGGATGGCGAAGCGCACCTGCACGCCGCGATCGATCAGCAGCTGGGCGAGTTCCCATACCTTGTGCTGGGCTTGCGCCACTGCCAGCCCGTAGCCGGGCACGATGATGACTTTCTGCGAATACGCCAACATGACGCCGGCGTCCGACGCCTCGATGGCCTTTTGCGTGCCGGTGACGGACGCGCTGCCGGCGCTCGAGGTCTCGCCGAAATTCGAGAACAGGACGTTGCTCAAGGAGCGGTTCATGGCCTTGGCCATGAGCTGCGTCAGCAGCGTGCCGGCCGCGCCCACCACGGTGCCGGCGATGATCATGGCGGCATTGTCGAGGACGAAACCCTCGAAACCCACGGCGAGGCCGGTGAGCGCGTTGTACAGCGAGATCACCACCGGCATGTCCGCGCCGCCGATGGGCAGCGTCATGGCCACACCCAGAAGCAAGGCGAACGCGAAGAAGGCGCAGACCACCGTCGGCCCCGAGTGCGTGCCGGTCACCACCATGACGCCCAAAGCCACGGTGACGAGAAGGATCGCGAGATTCAGGAACTTCTGCCCGCCGAAACGCACGGACTTGGTGATGAGCCCCTGCAGTTTCCCAAACGCGATCAGACTGCCGCTGAAGGAGACCGCGCCGATGAAGCCGCCCACCGAGGCCATGGTGAGGTGCACGATGTTGTGTTCGTTGCCGCTGTACAGTTCGACGGCCGCGATCGCCGCCGCGGCACCGCCGCCCATGCCGTTGTAGAGGGCGATCATCTGCGGCATGTCCGTCATGGCGACGCGCTTGCCGCTCACCCAGGCCACGATGCCGCCGATCGCGATGGCCGCGATGACCAGCACGAGATTGAGGGGCGAGGCACCCATGAAGGCCAGCGTCACCAGCGTGGCGAGCAGCATGCCGAGTCCGGCCCAGCGCACGCCGCTCACGGCCGTGACGGGCGAACTCATGCGCTTCAGCCCCAGGATGAACAGGGCGGCCGCGATCAGATACGAGAGCTGCGTGAGCGTTTGAACGGTCGAGGCGGATGGCACGATTACGGTCCCTTCCTGCGGCCGGCGGACACGAACATCTTCAGCATGCGTTCGGTGACCACATAGCCGCCGACGGCGTTGCCGGCCGCCAGTACCACCCCGATGAATCCGATCACGCGCAGCAGCGTGCTGTCGGCCGTGGCCAGCGCCACCATGGCGCCCACCAGCACGATGCCGTGCACGAAATTCGATCCCGACATCAGCGGCGTGTGCAGAATGACCGGCACGCGCGAGATGACCTCGTAGCCGGTGAATGCGGCCAGCATGAAGATGTAGAGCGCAATGACGCCATCGATCATGTCGTGGACCCCTCTAAAGCCTTGCGTGTCGCATCGTGTTTGATCTGGCCGTCATGGGTGAGCACGGCGCCGGCGAAGACTTCGTCGCTCCAGTCGATGGCGAGCTCGCCCTTGGGTATGGCGGGCTTCAATAAATTGAACAGATTGCGCGAATACATTTCGCTGGCGTGATACGGCAGCGAGGCGGGCAGATTGAGCGGACCCAGTATTTTCACGCCGCCGTGCGTCACGGTTTCGCCGGCACGGGTGAGTTCGCAATTGCCGCCCTGTTCCGCGGCGATGTCGACGATGACCGAACCGGCCTTCATCCGCTCCACGGCGGCGCGGCTGATGATGCGCGGCGCGGCGCGGCCGGGCACCGAGGCGGTGCTGATGACAGCGTCGCTCGCGGCGATGCGCGCATCCAGAACTTCCTGCTGCTTCAACTTCTCGTCGGCGGTGAGCTCCCGCGCGTATCCGCCGGTACCTTCCGCGGACACGCCGGTTTCGACGAATTTGGCGCCGAGCGACTTGACTTGATCCTTGGTCGCACTACGTACGTCATACGCCTCGACGACGGCGCCCAGGCGCCGCGCCGTCGCGATGGCCTGCAGGCCGGCCACACCGGCGCCGATGACCAGCACCGCAGCCGGGCGAATCGTGCCGGCGGCGGTGGTCAACATGGGCAGGAATTTCTCCAAGGTGTTGGCGGCGATGAGCACGGCCTTGTAGCCGGCCACGGCCGCCTGCGAGGAAAGCGCATCCATCGATTGCGCACGTGAAATGCGCGGCACCAGTTCCATGGAAAAACTCGTGATGCGATGTGCTTGCAGGGCGCGCACCAGTTCGGGCCGGGCGTACGCCTGCATGTACCCCACGATGATGGCGCCTTCCTTGAGCGCATCGACTTCAGCCAGGCTGGGCGGCTGCACCTTGAGCAGCACGTCCGCGCTCGCGAGGATGGTTGCCGCATCGCTCAATTCGGCGTCCGCGTAGGCGGCGTCCGGAAAATGGGCAGCCACGCCCGCGCCGTGCTCGAGCAGCACGCGGGCGCCGAGCGCCTTCAATTTGGCCGCAATCTCCGGAACGACGGCAACGCGAGTTTCATTCGCAGCGGTCTCCTTCAGGACACCGATGACGACAGGCATGCAGGCGGTCTCCCCAAAACGTCGAAATATGGTCAAACGTTGAATTATTGCATAGGACTCGTCTATCTTAGTACGGTTATGGCGCCGATGCTGCACGACAATCTCGATACGGTGGACTGGGCGGATGACCTGGCGGTCATTCCGCGGGGATATCCATTGTCCCAGCAGATCCTGCGGACCGACGTGTCCGGCATGCCGTTGGAATGGGTCGATTACCGCGAGGCGGCGCGGCTCTATCACACCGAACAAGTGGCCTACACCTGTGGATCGCTCCTGTACCGGCTGTACGGCGGGACCTGCGCACGCACCGGCCTGCGCACCGTCGTCGATGTGAATTCCATCATCGCCACCCATGGCCACACCGGAAATCCGGGCAATCTGCGCGGCGCCGCCTACACGCCGCCGCTCAACAACCAGACGTTGTTCCGGCGCGACGCGTACCTGTGCTTGTACTGCGGGGCGCGCTTCGCCTACAGCCTGTTGTCGCGCGATCACGTGACGCCGTTCAGCCGCGGCGGTCAAGATACCTGGAGCAATGTGGTGTCGGCCTGCCGCCGCTGCAACAATGCCAAGGCCTCGCGCACCCCCGAGCAGGCGGGCATGGAGCTCCTGGCCGTGCCGTTCACGCCCACCTATGCGGAATATATCTTTTTGAAGGGCCGCCGCGTGCTGGCGGACCAGATGGAGTACTTGATCGCGCACTTCCCGCGCTCCAGTCCGCTGCACGAGCGCATGCAACGCTGGCCCATGTGAGCGCGAACCCGTCCGGCGTCGTGTACCACATCGACGCCAGCTACTTCATCTTCAGGGCGTATCATTCCATGCCGCCCGACATGATGGATGCCGACGGCAATTCGACCCACGCGCTGTACGGTTTCGCGCGCTTCATCTCGGATCTGTTGGAACAGGTGCGGCCGGAGCGGATCGGCGTCGCCTTCGACGTGAGCCTGCGCAGCGAGACCTCGTTCCGCAACGGCATCTACCCGGCCTACAAGGCCAACCGTGAGTCGCCGCCCGCCGACCTGGAGCGCCAGTTCGCGCTGTGCCGCGAGTTTTGCCGGCATATGGGTCTCGCGGAATTCGCGAGCTCGGAGTACGAAGCCGACGACATCATCGGCACGTTGGCGGCCCGTTCGCGCGCCGCCGGTCTGCGCAATGTGCTCGTGACCCGCGACAAGGATCTGTCGCAGCTCATCCGCGACGGCGACGTATTCTGGGATTACAGCGCCAATACGCGCTACGAATACCATCACATCGGGCCGCGTTTCGGCGCCATACCGGAACTGATCGCGGACTTTCTCGCGCTGACGGGCGATTCGGTCGACAACATTCCCGGCGTGCCGGGCATCGGCAAGAAGACGGCGGCCGAGCTGTTTGCGATTTTCGGCTCGCTCGATGAGCTGTACGCGAATCTGGAGCGTGTTCCGACGATGAAGCTGCGCGGCGCGGCGGCGGTGGCCGCCCGACTGGTCGCTCACAAGGAGGCCGCCTACCTGGCGCGGCGGCTCACGGGCATCGTCTGCGATCTGCCCATCGAGGTCACGGTGGACGAGTTGAAGCCGCGGGCGCCCGATACGGCGCGCCTGGAGGCGTTCTTCGATCTGCACGGTTTCGGCAATATTTTGCGCCAGCAAGCCCGACGTATCGCAGGCGCCCGCACAACCCTCTAAACTCGCCACAACTCAAGGTCGGGAGTAAGGCTGTGGCTCAGAAGAACATTCAATCGGTATTGCAGGAAGACCGCGTGTTTCCGCCGCCTGCTCAGTTTCGCCGCAAGGCCGCGTTGAACTCTACGTCCCTGGCGCGGCTGTACGAGAGGGCCGCGGACGACTATGTGGGATTCTGGGCGGATCTCGCCGCCGCCGAAATCGCCTGGTACCGGCCATTCACCGTGCCTCTGGACGATACCGATGCGCCCAATTACCGCTGGTTCAGCGATGGGCAGATGAACGTGTCGCACAATTGCCTGGACGTGCACCTGGAAACGGCTGCCGACAAGGTGGCGATCGTATTCGAGGGTGAACCCGGCGATGTGCGCAAACTCACCTACGGCGAACTGCATGCACAGGTGTGCCGCTGTGCGAACGCGCTCAAGGCCCACGGCATCGAGAAGGGCGATCGGGTCGTGATCTACATGCCGCTGATCCCGGAAGCGGTCATTGCCATGCAGGCCTGTGCCCGCATCGGCGCGGTGCATTCGGTGGTTTTCGGCGGCTTTTCGGCCAATGCCGTCAAGGACCGGATCGAAGACGCCGGCGCCAAACTGGTGATCACGGCGGATGGCGGTTGGCGCGGCGGCCATGCGGTGGACCTCAAGCGCGCGGTGGACACCGCGCTCGAGGAGGGTTGCCGGACCGTGCGCAACGTCATCGTCTACCGGCGCACCGGCGGCGCCTGCGCCATGCGTTCGGGCCGCGACCTATGGTGGCACGAGGTGGTCGCGGAACAGGACGCCGCGTGCGAACCGGTGTGGGTGGATGCGGAACATCCGCTGTTCCTGCTTTATACCTCGGGGTCGACGGGCAAGCCCAAGGGCATACAGCACTCGAGCGCCGGCTATCTGCTGGGCGCCAAAATGAGCACGCGGTGGACCTTCGACCTGAACGAGAACGATGTGTTCTGGTGCACGGCCGATGTCGGCTGGGTGACGGGACATACCTATGTCGCGTACGGCCCGCTGGCGGCCGGTGCCACGATCGTCATGTACGAGGGAGGACCGATGTTTCCGGACGGCGGGCGCTTCTGGAAAATCTGCGAGACGCACGCAGTCAGCATTTTCTACACGGCGCCCACCGCGATTCGGGCGCTGATGAAACTGGGCGACGCCGTTCCGGCCCGGTATGACCTCAGCAAGCTGCGATTGCTGGGCAGCGTGGGCGAGCCCATCAATCCGGAAGCCTGGATGTGGTACCACCGGGTCATCGGCAAGAAGCGCTGTCCCATCGTGGACACGTGGTGGCAGACGGAAACCGGCTCGATCATGATGACGCCGATCCCGGCCGTGACGCCGGCGAAGCCCGGTTCCTGCGCCAAACCGCTGCCGGGCATCTTTGCCGATATCGTCGATGAGGAGGGCCGGCCGGTGAAAGCGGCGAATGCCGGCGGCTACCTCGTTGTCAAGCGGCCGTGGCCGTCGATGCTGCGCACCATCTGGGGCGACAACGAGCGTTATCTGAAGACTTACTGGGAGAAGTACCAGAATCGCTTCTACGTGGCGGGCGATTCGGCGCATCGCGACGCGGATGGTTATTACTGGATCATGGGGCGGGTCGACGACGTGCTGAACGTGGCGGGTCATCGATTGGGGACCATGGAGATCGAATCGGCGTTGGTCGCGCATCCGCACGTGGCCGAGGCAGCGGTGGTCAGCAAGCCGCACGACGTCAAGGGCGAGTCGGTGTTCGCGTATGTGGTGCTCAACCGCGATCGGCCGCAGGGGGCTGCGGCGCGCGCATTGATCGAAGAGCTGCGCAGCTGGGTGGCGTCGCAGTTGAGCCCGATCGCGAAGCCGGATGAGATTCGCTTGACGGACAACCTGCCGAAGACCCGATCCGGAAAGATCATGCGGCGCTTGCTGCGCGCCGTCGCTCGCGGCGAGGATATTACCCAGGACGTATCGACGCTCGAGAATCCCGCCATCCTCGACCAGCTGCGCGGCGAGCCGGCGGACGAGCGGCCGGCATCGGCAGAGGCGCGAGCGCGGAAGGCGTCATCGCGACGCAAGGTGCCCTCACCGCGAAAGGGGTCGCTGCGGGGAAAGACTCTGCCGCGAAAAGCGTCGCCGCGAGGAAAGACGTTGCCGCGGGGAAGGACGCGGCCGCCACGAGAGGCGTCGCCGCTGCGAAAAACTGCCGAGAAAGCGCCCGCCAAGAAGGCGGCCGGACGTAAGACGTCGGCTGGACGCAAGGCGTCGGCGCAAACGGCTGCCGGGAAAAGAGCGCTCGGCGTGCGTCAAGGCCCGGCCAAGCGCGGCCAAAAATCTGCAAAGTCGAGAACAACGGCCAAACGCGGGGCAGCGCGCAAGGCTACGCCGAGTACCGCAGCGTCGCGCAGGGCTACGCCGCGTACGGCTGCGGCGCGCAACGCGGTGTCGCGCAATTCGAGGTTCTTCGGAACCGGACCGCGCGCAGCGGCGGCATCTTCGAAGACCAAGGCCCGAAAGTCCCCAACTCGTCGGAAAAAATAAGGCGCCAGCAACATGACACTACTGATCGCGGGCCTGATCGTGTTTCTCGGAGTGCACTCGATCGCCATCGTTGCGCCGGGCGTGCGTGAGCGGGCGCGCACCGGCCTCGGCGGGGGACCTTGGAAAGCACTGTACGCGGTGGTGTCACTGATCGGCTTCGTGATGATCGTCGAGGGCTTCGGGTTGGCGCGCCAGTCCTCGATGGTGTTGTACACACCGCCGCCGTGGCTGCGGCACGTCACGTTTCTCTTCATGCTGCCGGTGTTTCCGCTGTTGTTCGCGGCCTACTTGCCGGGACGGATCAAAACGGCGATGAAGCACCCCATGCTGGTCGCCGTGAAGTGTTGGGCGTTCGGGCATTTGCTCGCCAATGGTCTGCTCGCCGACGTACTGCTGTTCGGCGGCTTTCTGGCCTGGACGGTGCTGGACCGAATTTCGTTGAAGCACCGGCCGCAGTCCCTGCGCACCGCCCCTGCGGGCCGCTTCAACGATGCGATTGCCGTCGTCTTAGGGCTTGCGGTCTACGGCCTTTTCATCGCCTGGGCGCATCTGCGGCTGTTCGGCGTCTCGCCCCTTGGCTGAACTGCCCGGCATGCGTCGGACGAGCTTGCCCACTCATGCGGACATCGAGGCGGCCGCGCGGCGCATCGATGGGTACGCTCATCGGACGCCGGTGATGACCTCGCGCAGCGTCGATGAGAACTTGGGCGCGAGGGTGTTCTTCAAGTGCGAGAACCTGCAGCGCGCGGGGGCATTCAAGTTTCGCGGCGCCTTCAATGCCCTGTCGAATCTCGAGCCGGAGGTGCGCGCCAAGGGCGTGGTCGCGTTCTCTTCCGGCAATCACGCCCAGGCGGTGGCGCTCGCCGCAAGCCTGCTCGGCATCGACGCGACCATCGTCATGCCCAGCGACGCGCCCAAGTCGAAGATGGCGGCGACTCGCGCCTATGGCGGGCGGGTGGTCGTCTACGATCGCTACCTCGACGACCGCGAGGACATTGCGCGGCGGCTGTCGGAGGAACGAGGGTCGTCGATCATTCCCCCGTATGACCATCCCGACGTGATCGCGGGTCAGGGCACGGCGGCGGCCGAACTGATCGAACAAGTGGGTCCTTTGGACGGTTTGTTCGTGCCTCTCGGCGGCGGCGGCCTGCTCAGCGGCTCGGCGTTGGCGGCCAAGGCGCTGTCGCCCGGCTGCCGCGTGATCGGCGTCGAACCCGAGGCCGGCAACGACGGCCAGCAGTCCTTCCGGCAAGGCTCCATCGTGCGCATCGACGTGCCCAAGACGATCGCCGACGGCGCGCAGACACAGGCGCTTGGCCGGCACACCTTCGACATCATCCGGCGCGACGTGTCGGAGATTCTCACGGCGTCGGACGCGGAGCTGGTGGACTGCATGCGGTTCTTTTTTACGCGCATGAAGATCGTGGTCGAGCCGACGGGCTGTCTGGGATTCGCGGCCGCGCGCGCCCAGGGGCGTCAACTGGCAGGTCGACGAATCGGCGTGATCGTCAGCGGCGGCAACATCGACGATGAGCGGATGATCGACCTGCTGGGGGCTCGATGAACCTGCGGCACTCGATGAGCCGGTGCGCGCCCGATGAACGGCGCGGGTCGAGGGCCGTCAAACTCCGCGACGCGCTGCGCTGCGCCGATACTGCGGCGACGTGCGGCCGGCCGCCACCATGATCTGCGCCGGTCTGGCCGAGCCGTGCATGAAAATCGAGATCGAGGAGACGGCTCGGCTGCGGAAGTAGACGTATCGATCCACGCCCTCGCCCTGCTCAGGCATCGGCCGCCGCTGCCGCCGCCAAGGCACCCACCGCGGCGATGTTCTTGATGAGGTCGGTTGGGAATCCATGTCGCGCTTGCAGGTACTCGGGTTCGTTGTAGGCCACCCACGTATGGCCCTCCGCGTCGTGCCAGGCGAGAATTTTCAGGGGCAGGTCGATTGCCACCGTGGGCTCCGCTACCATCAGCGGCGTACCCGCCGCAGGATTGCCGAACAGTACCAGGCCGGTCGGCAGCAAGTTCAGGCCCGACCGCGCGGCATCGCCGCTGAAATCGATCTGCGCAAAAATCGTGAGGCCCTTGGCCTTGGCGATCGATACCACCCGCTGCAGAATCTCGGCGACGGTGTGCTTGGTCGGTAGAACTCGCAGTCCTGCGGGGGCTTTGCTGGTCATGGGGTCTCCAATGGCATTGGTCTGGCCATGCGCTACTGTACGCTGCGGCGGCCAGCATCGGCGGATCGGGCAACGTGAATGAACAGACTCGAGAAAATACTCGCTTGGTCGAGCGGCGCCGCCGCGGGATTGCTGCTGCTGTCGATCGCGCTATGGGCGAGACCTCCGGAACTCATTCGGGTCGGCGCCAACTACAGCGCGAAGATCGTCTGCTCGAACGTGTTCTTGGCGGGTCGGGATCCGGACGAGGTGCGGCCCGGCGATAGCCGCGAGCACATCAGCGTCGCGAATCTCCTCAGCATGACCAGCGGTTTGGATTTCAACGAGGGTTACGGTGCGGTGTCGGATGTGACGCGCATGCTCTACTTGGAGCCCGATATGGCGGCGTTCGCGGGCAGCAAACCGCTCATTCATCCGGCCGGGGCCGTGTGGAGCTATTCGAGCGGCGCGGCAGTTCTCTTGTCGCGGATCTTTCAAGATGCGGTGGGTTCTGGAGCCGGCCTTCGTCCGGCGGCTGTCCCTGAGGCGGTCGCCTTCATCCAGAAGCGCCTGTTCGCGCCTCTGGCCATGCGCAGCGCAACGATGGAGACGGACGAGCACGGCACATTGGTGGGCTCGTCTTACATGTATGCAACGCCGCTCGACTGGGCACGCTATGGACAATTTCTGCTGCAGGACGGGGTGTGGAACGGGGAGGAAATACTACCGCCCGGCTACGTCAAGATGATGGCCTCGCCGGTGCCGGCGTCAGGCGGCGAGAGTCCTTAGCTCGCGATCGCGCGGTTGCGGCGGATGTTGACAGGCGGTGCATTGGGGGTTGGCGCGCGCGCCGGGCTCGTGGCGCGCGCTCAGGCCTGTTTCAGTTTGCCGCGCCGAAAATCCGCGATGATCTCGCGCGCCGAGTTGTGGCCCGGCGCGCCGGTGACGCCGCCGCCCGGATGAGTGCCGGAGCCGCACATGTACAAGCCCTTCAATGGACCACGGTAGTTGCCATGACCGAGCATGGGCCTGGCGGAGAACAGCTGGTCGAGGCTCAGTGCGCCGTGGAATATATCGCCGCCGATCAGGCCGAACGTACGTTCCAGATCGAGCGGGCTCATGATCTGACGGCCGAGCACCGACGCCTTGAAGTTGGGCGCGTGGCTGTTGACCAGGTCGATCATGACGTCGGCGACCTGCTCGCGATGATCGTCCCAGGAAGCGCCATCGGGCAGCACGGGAGCCACATGTTGGCAGAACAGGCTGGCCACGTGCTGGCCGGCGGGAGCCAGGCTGTCGTCCAGCGTCGAGGGAATCAGCACTTCGACGATGGGCTGCCTCGACCAACCGCCGGCCTTGGCGTCCAGATAGGCGCGATCCATGTAGGCCAGGCTCGGCGCCATGATGATGCCGGAGGTGTGATGCTCGGCCAGGGCCTTACCCGGCAGGACTTTGAAGTCGGGCAGCTCCGACAGTGCGACGTTCATGCGGAACGTGCCGGAACCGCAGCGCCAGTTGCCCATGCGCTCGCGAAAATTCCGGTCGAGGGCCGATGCGTCGATGAGCTTGCCGTACAGCAGCTTCGGATTCAGATTGGACACCACGCTGCGCGCGCGGATCGCTTCGCCGCCCTCCAATACCACGCCGACGGCGCGCCCCGACTCGACGATGACTTCGCGCACGGGACTGGACACGCGGATGTCGACGCCGCGCTCGGCCGCCGCCTTGGACATGGCCTGCGAGATCGCGCCCATGCCGCCGATGGCATGGCCCCAGGCGCCCTTCTTGCCGTTGACCTCGCCGAACACATGGTGCAGCAGCACGTAGGCGGAGCCCGCCGCGTAGGGACTCGCATAGTTGCCGACGATGCCGTCGAAACCGTAGGCCGCCTTGATGGGCGCGCTCTCGAACCAGTTGTCGAGATAATCGCCTGCGGATTTCACGAACAGATCCAGGAGTTCGCGGCGCATGGGCATGTCGAGTTTGGCAATGCGCTGGCCGAGCTTGGCGCTGCGCAGAAGCTCGGGCAGTGCCTCGAGCCAGCTGCCCGCGGTGACGTTGGGCGGCGTCTCCAAGACCAGATCGCGCAGCACGTCGGCGATCAGATCGAGCCGTTCGCCGTACTCGGCCAAACGCGCGGCATCGCGCACCGAGAATTTCGCGACCTCCTGTTCGGTTTTGCCGGCGCCGATCTTCAGGTACCGATTGTCGTCCAACGGCAGGAAGTTCGACAGCTTGCGCTCGACCACGCGCAGGCCGTGCCGCGGCAGATCGAGATCCCGAATGACCTTGGGATTCAAGAGCGACACGGTGTAAGCCGCCACGGAATTGCGGAAACCGGGATGAAATTCCTCGGTGACCGCCGCGCCGCCGACCACGCTGCGCCGTTCGAGCACGGTGACTTTGAGTCCCGCCGCCGCCAGATACGCCGCGCAGACCAGTCCGTTGTGGCCGCCGCCGATGATGACGGCATCGCGTGCGGCGGAATCAGCCACGGGAAATCCTCATGTCATGGCGTTGCGGCCAGCCGGGTGCGGGCGCCCGTTCGAGCCGGCTCTCCGGGATGAGTTCGCGCATGCGCTGCGCGAAGCTGCGCAACGAGACCTCATTGCGGCCGAGCGGTCCCGGGCTGAAACTGCGCGAGCCCATGCCGTTCTGTACGCGCTCGATGAGCCCCTTGTCCTCCACGCTCACGCGGCGATTGATGCGCCAGTTGAGGTAGCGCGCTGCGCGCATTTCCCGTCGGCTGTCGGGATGCGCATAGGCGATTTCACGAATCAGCGTTTCGGTCGCCGAGATGGGAATCATCTGCATGAAGTCGATTTGATCCGGATAGATGTCGAAGGCGACGTTCGGCCATAGCTTGAAGTACAGCCACAAGCGCTGCCGTTCCACGGGCAGATGCGGCGCGTGCGGCAGAACTGCCTGATACATCCTTTCCGAGCGTTGCGAGGAGGGGGCGTCGCGCAGATAGCCGAACATCTTGTCCACCCAGGGCTTGGCCTCGATGCCGTAGCTTTGGCCGAACAGACGCGTGAGGCCGGGATGCGCAACGTTGATGTGCATGCCGTCGGAGTAATTGTCGGTGACGTTCTTCCAGTTCACATGGCGGGTGCGCAAGGTCACCCGCCCGATGGGCTGCAATTCCTCGAGGTGGTAGGCGGCGATTTCTTCCTCGTACGGCGCCAGCATCTCCGCGACGCTGGGCAGGCCCGGCTTCAGGCGCACGAAGATGAACCCCTTGTAGATCTCGGTCTCGACCGGCTTGAGTCCGTATTGATCCAGGGAGAAGTCGTTGAACTCCTTGCGATGCGGCACGGCGCTCAAGCGGCCGTCGAGTTCGTAGCTCCAGGCGTGATAGGGGCAGACGATGCGCCCGGCGCAGTGTCCCGCGCCGCCGTCCAATATGCGCGCGGCGCGATGCCGGCACACATTGAAGAACGCCTTCACGCCGTGCTGGCCGCGCACTGCGACCAGAGGTTCACCCAGGAAATCCAGCGTGTGATAGTCGCCTGGCTTCGGAATGTCGTTGAGGTGGCAGACGATTTGCCAGGACGTGGCGAACACCCGTTCCTTCTCCACCTCCAGGAAATCCGGATCGCGGTATATCCAGCCGGGGAGGCTGAAGTCCTCGAGGCCGGTGTTCGCCGAGGTGTCGTGATCCAGCGCGCGCGTTGATTTCATGGTCCTGTGAGTTCCTTTCGGTAAGCCTCGCTGCCTTGTTGAACACTAGTATAACAATGGCGCGGGCCTGGCACCAGGATGGGAACGCAGGTGCCGCGCGGTACGCGCCGTGGGGCGGGATGTGCGGCGGGCATGCAGCGGACGTGCGGCGCGGCGGCCGGAGGCGCCGTCAGGATTTGCGTCGGGAGGGTGGCTTGCGCGCCCCGGCGTTGCGCAGCAGTCGCGGGAAGGCGCCGTTGCACAGGGCGCTCACCCAGTCCTCACACAACGCAATGGCTTCGCGGGGCTTGAAGGTTCCGGGGCTCAGGCTCAGTTCCACCCACAGCCCATCGAGCAGCGCGGATAGGGCGATGCCCGCGGGGCGCAGTTTGAATGGCGGTGCAGCATCGGACTGCGAGAGCTGGCCGAGCAGCGATTCCAGCATGGAGCGGTACTTGCGGTACGTGCGGTCGTGCACCGCACGAATTTCAGGCGAATGCGCCACCATGCTCCAAAACACCAGCCAGACATTGAACAGCGCAGGGTCGAGTATGTCCGGCGCAAAAGACGCGCGAAAGAATCCGCTGAGCCGGGCGCGCGGCGCCACCGCGCGATTTTCGGCTTGGCGGCGGGTCGAGTCCTGCAACGACAGCGCCAGCGTCTCGTAGGCCTCGGCCACCAATCCCGACTTGCTCGGAAAATGGTGGTTGATCAAGCCGATGGAGACGCCCGCCGCGGCGCTGATGCGGCGCACGGACACCCCTTCGTGCCCATACTGCTTGAGGCAGCGCAGTGTCGCATCCACCAGCGCTTCGCGTCGAACCGCCGGCGTCTTGCGGTGAAATTTAGGAACCGACCGCTTGGCCGCCATATCATCCCCTCGTTGGTTTAATCATCACGGAGCATAGCCGACTGCTCGCGGGGATGGGCGCATAGTGCCCCCTACGGTACTACGTGAGGGGGTACTACGTGAGGGGGTACTACGTGAGGGGGTACTACGTGGGGGCCGATCCTGTCGGTGACATAGCGCCGGATGTCGAGGTTCCAGTCTTCCATGGGCGCATAGTAGCCATGCGAGTGCACGCGCGCGTGGATGCCCTCCTGCACGGCCTCGCAAACCGTCCAGTCCTGGCGATTGACCAGGTCCCAGAAGTCCACGGCGTCCGACGGATCGAACGTGGATTTGTCGATTTCGTGGGTTTCGAACAGGAAATGACAGGTGATATCGGTTCGTTCGGGGGAACGCGGCTGCAAGATGAAAGCGGCGACGTGGTCGCACGCCACGCTCAGGAACACGTTCGGATACACCAGTTCGCCCTTGTGGCGCACCTGCTCGTCCGCGTCCAGGCCTGGAAAGGCGCGCCGCGCCGTGGTGCCGCTGTGAGTGAAGGTGTAGGCGCCTTCGCGGTGCGGTACGCCGCGGTTCCAATCCAGATTGGCGCCGCCGGCTTCGCGGAACGAGGGGACCAGGGCGCACAATTCCGGGTGCACGCCGCCGCAGTGATAACACTCGTTGTAGTTCTCGCAGATGATCTTCCAGTTCGCGGCGACCTCGTATTGGATGGTCGCGCCGATCCGCAGGCTGGCGAGGGGATAACGTTGCAGCCGCTCCGCAATGCCGGCGATCTGCGCGCCCAGGGGCTGGGCCTCGGCCGGCGTCAAATGCACGAAGACGAACCCGCCCCACGTGTCGACGCCCACCGGATAGAGATGAAACTCCTGCTTGTCGAAGCCGGTGCCCGCGCCCAAGTGCGGCGCCGCGACGAGGGCGCCGTTGAGGTCGTAGGACCACTGGTGATACGGGCAGACGATGAGGCGACCGGCGGTGATTCCGCCCGCCAGTGCCACGCGACCCGCCGCGACGGTCTCCGCGGTGCGGCACAGCCGCGAGCCGCGATGGCGGCACACGTTATAGAACGCGCGCAACTGTCCTTCGCGATTGCGCACCACCAGTACGCTCTCGCCCAACACGTCGACGACCCGATGGTCGCCGGGCTTGGGAAGCTCTTCCTCGCGGCACACCGCCAGCCATTCGCGGCAGAAGATCCGCTCCTTCTCGATTTGGAATATGCCGGGGCTGCGATACCAGCTGGTCGGCAGCGTGCGCTCCAACTGTTCGGTGCGCTGCTGCGGCTCGGTGCGTCGGGGTGCTTCGGTGCTCATACGGGAAAGTCCCGGGTGTAGGGCAGATCGCCGGCAACCGTATCGAACTCGCGCGCGTAGCGGTGACCGCTGTGCACGGCATGTACGATGGCTCCGGGGGCGAGCGAATCGCCGATGCGCGTGACCGACGCGATGCCCGACCTGTCGAGATCCGCGCTTCTTGCCATCAACGCCCGATACAGTTCGTCGCGCGGCTTGCGCATCCCGACGATGACCAGCGATCGGCACGCCAGCCGCTTTTCGGTGCCGCTATAGACATCGGCCAACGTGACCGACTCGCCGTCGAACGCCGTGACGCGGTGCAACGTTTGGATGGGCACGCCTGCCGTGGCGAGCGCCCGATGCACCAACGGCAGCTCGTTGGTCATGAACGTCCATGCCGAGGCATTGCCGGCCGTGGTCACATACGTCACGTCACCCACCTGTTTGGCCAATTGCTCGGCGACGGCGCCCGCGAGGTAGTAGTTGTCGAAGTCGAAAACCACCACCGGCCCCGCGGGAACCACGCCGGCCGCAAGGTCGTCCGGTGTGTACACGCCGGGCCCGTCGAGTTCGCCGACGGGAAATTCCAAGGTCGAAAACAGCATATGCGTCCAACGTGCTCCGGTGGCAACGACCACGTGAGTATGTTCCAGACCCAGTACGTCGTCGACGCTGAGCTCGCTGCCCGGATAGAGGTTCACGTTCGGCCGCTCGCGCAGCTGTCCCATGCGCCAATCGGACACGCGCCCCCATGTCGCAAGTCCCGGCAGCCGGGTCTCGAAGCGCAGGCGTCCGCCGAACTCCTTGGCGGAATCCGCGAGGGTCACCTGGTAGCCGCGGCGCGCCAGCGTGACCGCGCACTCGAGCCCGGCCGGGCCGCCGCCGACGATCAAGATGGAGGAATCGCTGGCCGGCGGCGCGAATCGTTCGGGGTGCCAGTTCCGGCGCCATTCTTCGCCGGCGGTCGGGTTCTGCGTGCAGCGCACCGGGACGCCGTCGTGCCAGCTGGAGATGCAGATGTTGCAGCCGATGCACTCGCGAATCTCGTGTTCGCGGCCCTCGTCGATCTTGCGCGGCAGAAACGGGTCGGCGATGGACGGACGCGCGCCGCCGATAAAATCCAAGATGCCGCGTTTGACCTGCGACACCATGACGTCCGGCGAGGTGAAGCGGCCGACGCCGACCACCGGCTTCTTGGTGATCTGCTTGACGAAGTTGACGATGGATTCGTGGCTGCCCTCGGATGCGAAGCGCGACGGCGCGCAATCGGTGGGACTCGAATCCATCTTCACGTCCCAGAGATCGGGAATCTCGCCGAGCAGCGTCACGACCTCGTGCGCTTCCGACGGCAGGTGCTTGCCCGGTTTGCCGCGCAATTCTTCCAGGCTGATGCGCAGCGCCACGCCGCACTTGTCGCCGACGGCGTCGCGGGTGACTTCCAGGAGCTCGCGCACCAATCGGACGCGGTTCTCGATGGAACCGCCGTAGCCGTCGGTCCGATGATTGTATTCGGGCAACAGGAATTCATAGGGCAGATACCCCATGCCGGCATAGACGTACACGATGTCGAAGCCGGCCTGCATGGCGCGCCTTGCGCCGGCGGCCTGCCACTTCAGGAGATCGCCGATATCGCCGGCATCCATGGTGCGTGGGCGCAGATTGCCCATGAAGCCCAGATGAGTGGAGAGCCACGGCATCCCGGACGGCGAGAGCGGTGCAAGCCGGCTGGTACGATTCAAAGTGCAGGCGCCGCCGTGCCAGAGTTCGACGCCGGCAAGAGCGCCGTGTTCATGCACCGCATCCGTCATCAGGGCGTGAGCGCGAATGTCCCGATCGTCCCATAGAGACGCGAACGGCAGCGGCGAGTCGTCGGAACTTGGATGGATCGATACCGCACCGGTGCACACCACGCCCCAACCGCCCTCGGCCTTCACGCCGCGAAAGGTGGCGCGAACCTGCGGCAGCGCATTGGTCATGCCGCTGGCGTGGGGCACCTGATAGAAACGGTTGGGGGCGGTGACGGGCCCGATGCGTACGGGTTCGAACAAAATGTCGAAGCGAGGATTTCGCGCCATCTCACATCTCTCGAATGCGGCGGATCGGGGATGCGAGAGTAATTGATCGATCGTTTAGTAGCAATACTGCGCGTGAGCGCGCTCGCGAGTCTCGACCTTACTCGCCAGGGTCCGGACCCGGCATCACGGTGCTGAGATAGGGCGAAACGGCTGAAATTTCAGGCCGAGGGCGCTGGCGACGGCCTCGTGCGTCAGCTGCCCCGCGTACACGTTGAGGCCGTGCGCCAGACCTGCGTCCTTGCCGAGCGCCTGCTGCCAGCCGAGATCGGCCAGCGCTTTGACATACGGCAGGGTGGCGTTGGTCAGCGCGAAGGTCGAGGTGCGCGGTACGGCGCCGGGCATGTTGGTGACGCAGTAATGAATCACGCCGTCCAAGACGAACGTGGGTTCGGCGTGAGTCGTGGGACGGCTGGTTTCGAAGCAGCCGCCCTGATCGATGGCGATGTCCACCAACACCGTGCCGGGCTTCATGGTCTTCACCATCGCACGCGTCACGAGTTTGGGTGCGGCGGCTCCGGCGATCAGCACCGCGCCGATGACGAGGTCCGCATCGCGCACCAGTTCTTCGATGGCATGCGCGGTGGAATAAACGGTCTTCAGTTGGCTGCCGAACAGCGACGACAGCTCGCGCAGGCGCTTCACGGAGCGATCCACGACGGTCACGTCGGCGCGCAAGCCCACCGCCATTTCGGCGGCGTGAGTCCCTGAGACGCCGCCGCCCAGGATCACCACCTTGGCCGGCGCCACGCCCGGCACGCCGCCCAACAGCACGCCGAAGCCGCCGTTGGCCTTTTGCAGACAATTGGCGCCGACTTGAACGGACATGCGACCCGCGACTTCGCTCATGGGGGTGAGCAGGGGCAGCGAGCCATCGGGCGCCGTTACCGTTTCATAGGCAATGGCCGTGGCCTTCGACGCCAGCAGCGCCTCGGTTTGCTCGCGATCGGCCGCGAGATGCAGGTACGTGAAGAGCACCTGGCCGGCGCTGAGCTGGCGGCACTCGGCGAGTTGCGGTTCCTTGACCTTGACCACCAGATCCGACGTGGCGAACACCTCGGCCGGCGCTGCGGCGATCTTGGCGCCCGCCGATTGATAATGGGAGTCCTCGAAACCGATGCCGGCGCCGGCGCCCGTCTGGACCAGGACCTGATGGCCGGCATCCACCAGCTCGCGCACCCCCGCGGGCACCAAGCCCACCCGATATTCATGAATCTTGATCTCTTTGGGGACGCCGATCTTCATGGGTGAGCTCCGCGATGGGTGAGTGCAACCCGCCAAGCTTACCCTCGGGTCTGAGCGGAACTTTGCAAAAAACAGGTACGGCGTGCGCATTATCCGCAGGATCATTTTATAATATGGTAATTAGCGCAAGAATCTGCCATGCGGTGCCGTTGGCGGCGGCGGTC
This sequence comes from Gammaproteobacteria bacterium, assembly GCA_003134045.1. GTDB lineage: Bacteria > Pseudomonadota > Gammaproteobacteria > Steroidobacterales > Steroidobacteraceae > Bog-1198. Next base: position 26,104 of record PLAH01000149.1, on the reverse strand, counting down.
AATCAGACCAAGATCCATGAAATCGGCGGCGGCCGAGTGTCGATTGCAACGCTTCATGCGGGGGCTCGATGGAAACCGACATTCGAATGAAACTGGATCGCTACGATCGCGCGATCGTGCGCGCCCTGCAGCTCGACGGGCGCATCACCAACAGCCAACTGGCCGAGAGCGTAAGCCTGTCGGAGTCCGCCTGTCTGCGGCGGGTAAGGGCGCTCGAGGAGGCCGGCTTCATCGAGGGTTACTCGGCGCTCATCAACCAGCAAAAAGCCGGCTGTCCGGTGAACGTGTTCGTCACGATCACGCTCGAGCGACAGGAGCAGGCTCACCTGCACGCATTCGAGCTGGCCGCCCGCCAAGTGCCTGAAGTGATGGAGTGTTACCTCATGTCCGGCGAATACGACTACCTGCTGCGCGTGGTGCTGGCCGACATGGCGGACTTCGAGCGTTTGCACAGCCAGCACTTGACGCGGCTGCCGAACGTGGCGCGGGTGCAGTCGAGTTTTGCGCTGCGCACGGTGCAGAAGTCGCGCGAGCTGCCGGTGCGCTGATCGCGTTCCAGTGTTTGGCGCCGCCGCTCAGGGCTTGGGTTTGAGCGAGAGGGAAAAGCTGACCTTCACCGCATCGGCAATCCACTCGGTGCTCTTCCAGTCGCCCTGGCCGACGCCGAAGTCCAGGCGCTTGAGACTGGCGGTGCCTTCGAGTTTGGCCGTGGCCGGCGCTGCGACGAACTGAAAATTGATGGGTACGTCCTTGGTCACCCCGTGCAGGGTCAGTGCGCCCATCGCGGTGTAGCCCGTCGCCGTCTTGGTGAAGCTGCGGGTCACGTAATGCGCGGTCGGAAAATGGGCGACGTCGAAGATGTCGGGACCGCGTATGGTCTTGTCGCGATCGTTGTCCTTGGAGTCGATCGAATTCAAATCGATCTGCACGTCGAAATGCGCGCTCGCCAGCGCGTCCGGCGCGAAATCGACGGCGGCGGTGAATTTGCGGAAAGTCCCCTTGAATTCGGCGCCCGCCTGGACGCCGGTGAAATCCAAATGGCTGGCGGCGGGATCCGCCACATAGCTGGCCGCCGCGGCGGCCGCCGGCAGCGCGGCCACGGCTGCGAAACCGATGACGACCGACAGGGCAACTCGTCTGATCATGGACGTTTCTCCGACTTGGTGAATGGCAACATGCGCACGAACACGTCGTCCTTGTTCCAAAAGTGATGCTTGAGCGCCGCGAGGATGTGCAGCACGGCGATCGCGAACAGGGCGTCGCTCAGCACTTCGTGAGTGCCACGCAGAAAAATGAACGCGCCGTCGCTCTGCGAAATGAGATTGGGCCAGGTGAACAGACCGAACCAGCTGACCGAATAGTTCTTGGCCGACGACATCATCCAACCGGTGAGGGGCATCGCGAACAGCAAGAAATAAAATGCCACGTGAGTGGCCTTCGCCAGGCGCCGTTCGATGGGCTTCATGCCGGCCGGCAGCTCCGGCGGCGGATTCCTCCAGCGCCACAGGAGCCGCACGACGGCGAGCATCAGCACGGTCATGCCGAAACTCTTGTGCCGCGCGAGGAGCGCCAGTTTGTGAACCCCCAGGGGCAGATCATCGGCCGTCCATGCCAGCGCGAATTGCGTCACGATCAACGCCGCGATCACCCAGTGCAACAATTGTGCAACCGGCGAGTAACGCGTCGCAGAGGCTCCATTTGGCATCGAGAGGCTCCCAGTGCAGACTGCACCGGCGCTAGTTTAGCAAATCAGCGGGAAAATCATCGTGCTCAAAACCTGCGGCGTCATCGGGGCAGTGCTGCTGCTGGCCGCATGCGGTGCGCCCAAGCCTCGAGAAGTTCCCGCCCGTGCCGCGCCCGAGGCGGCCGCGCCGGCGGAACCGCCTCCGGGGGCGGGGATTTATCGCATCGATGCGGCGCAGTCGGAATTGCGCTTGCTGGTGTATCGCGCCGGCGCGATGGCGCGCTTCGGGCACAACCACGTCATCGTCAACCGTGCCGTCGGCGGATGGGTCAAGTTCACGGGAGACGCCTCCAAAGCGTCGTTTTCGCTGAGCGTACCGGTCGCAGACTTCGTCATCGATGAGGCGCAGACGCGCGGCGAGGAGGGATCTGATTTCTCCGAGGAGGTTGCCGACGATGCCCGGTCCGGTACGCGGCACAACATGCTGAGCGCCGGGCTGCTGAACGGTGAGGATTTTCCGAGCATCACGCTCACCAGCGTCGCGGTGTCCCCCACGGTGGCGCCCGCAGGAGGCTATGCGATCGGCACGGCGGCAGCGGGAGCGCAAGCGGCGGGACCACAGGCAGTAGGGGCGCAGACAGTAGGGGCACAGGCAGTAGGGGCACAGGCACCAGGAGCACAGGCACCAGGAGCGCAGGCAACAGGAGCGCAGGCAGCGGGTCTGCCGGCTGCGGGAACGTTCACCGTGACGATGGTCGTACGCGTGGCGGGGCACGCATCGACGCTCGTGGTTCCGTTCATGCTCGAGACCTCGTCGGGTCGCGTGTCGGCGTCGGGCAGCGTCGCCTTGCGCCAGACGGCGCTGGGACTGGTGCCGTTCAGCGTCATGCTGGGCGCCCTGCAGGTCCAGGACGAACTCACCGTCAAATTCAGACTGGTGGCGGTGAGTTAGCCGGTGGCGGTGAGCTAGGCCGGCGCGGCCGACAGCAAGAGGGGCGTGCCTTCGGGTGCGTTCAGGATCGCGGCCGAGGTGCCTCGCAGGGGCGTCGGCAGTCTGCCCGACGCAAGCCCGAGTGCGTCGAGCGCCGCCGCGGCGGCGCCGAAGTCGTCGACCTCGAACAGCAGGGTGGGTTCCTGCACGTGGCTCGGTTCATAGAGCCCGATATCCACCGTGTCGCTGGTGCAGGTGATGTGCGGCAACGGCGCGTCCGGCTCGTCCATGCCGACGAAACCGAACCGCTCCCAGTACTCCTTGGCGGCCGCGAGGTTCGGCGCGGGCAGCGCGATTTCGGTGAAATAGCCGCAGGAGGAAACCTCGAGGGATGGGCGCTTGCTCGGGGAAAACGTACGCGCTTCGACCACCCGGATCAGATTGCCCGACGGGTCGAGCCAGCCGACTTCGTTGAACACATGGTTGCCCAGGTGGCGGAACTCGAACCTCACGCCCAAGCCTTCGAGGACGTGCAGGTGCTTGAGCAGATCCGGCCTGACGAAGGTCACGCCAGGCGTGAAGTGCTCTCGCTGATGCAGCCCGACGCAGATCCGACCGTCGGTTACGACGGCATACGGATGCGTCCAGGCCTCGCCGACCTCGGCCTGGGAAAAACCAAGCTTGCCGTAAAAATGCAGCGAAGCTTGGATATCCGGTGTCCCGAGAGACAGCTCGAGAAATCGGCCGAGCACGAGCGTGCTAGCTCACCCCGCCGACGCAGATGTACTTCATTTCGGTGTAGTCGAGAATGCCGTACTTCGAACCTTCCCGGCCGGTGCCGGATTCCTTCACGCCGCCGAACGGCGCGACCTCGGTGGAAATGATCCCGGTGTTCAAGCCGACGATGCCGTACTCGATGGCCTCGGACACGCGCCAGCTGCGTGCCAGATCGCGCGTGTACAGGTAGGCCGCCAGGCCGAACTCCGTGTCGTTCGCCATCGCGATGGCCTCGGCTTCGGTATCGAACTTGAACAACGGGGCGACCGGCCCGAAGGTCTCCTCGCGGGCGATCAGCATGGCGGGCGTCACGCCCGTGAGAATGGTGGGCTCGAAGAATGTGCCGCCCAGCGCATGCCGTTTGCCGCCGAGCCACACCTTGGCGCCGCCCTTGACGGCGTCGGCGATATGCTCCTCCACCTTGGCAACCGCCTTGTCGTCGATCAGCGGACCCTGATCGGTCACGCCCTTAAGGCCGTCGCCCACGCGCAGCTGGCTCACGGCCGCGGCAAGCCGCTTGGCAAACTCGTCGTACACGCCCGCCTGCACCAACAACCGGTTCGCGCACACGCAGGTCTGCCCGGTGTTGCGGTACTTGCTGGCGAGGGCGCCCTGCACGGCCGCGTCCAAATCCGCATCGTCGAACACGATGAAGGGCGCGTTGCCGCCGAGTTCGAGCGACAGCTTCTTCACCGTGCTCGCGCATTGAACCATCAACTTCTTGCCTACCTCGGTCGAGCCGGTGAAAGTGACCTTGCGCACCGTGGGGTTGCCGGTCATTTCACCGCCGATCGCGGTGGCGGAGCCGGTGACGATATTGAAGACACCCGGCGGGATGCCGGCTCGTTGCGCGAGTTCGGCCAGTGCCAGCGCCGAGTACGGCGTCTGGGTCGCGGGCTTCAACACCAGGGTGCAACCCGCGCCCAGCGCTGGGCCGGCCTTGCGCGTGATCATGGCCGACGGAAAATTCCACGGCGTAATGGCGGCGACCACGCCCACCGGCTGGCGCAGCACCATGATGCGCTTGTCGCCCTGATGGCCGGGGATGATGTCGCCGTAGAGACGCTTGCCCTCTTCCGCGAACCATTCGATGAAGGAGGCCGCGTAGGCGATCTCGCCCTTCGATTCGGCCAGCGGCTTGCCTTGCTCGGCGGTCATCAACACGGCCAGGTCGTCCTGGTTGGCGAGCATCAAGTCGAACCAGCGGCGCAGGACGATGGAACGATCCTTGGCGGTGCGCGCCGCCCACGGCGGCAAGGCCTTCGCCGCCGCGGCGATCGCGCGACGCGTCTCGGCGGCGGCCATGTTGGGGATGTGTCCCAGCTTCTCGCCGGTCGCCGGATTGGTCACGGGCAGCGTTCCGCCGCCGTCAGCCGCGACCCAGGCGCCGTCGATGAAGCCCAGCTCGCGAAATAATGTCCTGTCCTTGAGTTGCATGAGGTCCTCGAGTCAGCCGATGTACTTGTTGAAGAAGGCCACGCTGCGCTCGAGCGCCAGCTTGGCGGAGGGCGGGTCGAAGCTCGCGCGATCCGTGCAGTTGAAACCGTGATCCGCGGGGTACAGATGGTAGATCCCCTGCGGATAGGCGGCCTCGATCTGCGCGATGGCGGTGCGCGGTATGTGGGTATCCTTTTCGCCGAAATGGAACATCGTCGGCACGCGGGGCTGTTCCGCGACGTAGTGCGAAATCTCGCCGCCGTAGTAGGCCACCGCCGCGTCGAAGGGCAGGCGTGCGGCCGCGAGATAGGCGACCGTGCCGCCCCAGCAATAGCCCACCACGCCGACTTTACCGGCGGCGCGTACGCGGTCCGCCGCCGCCGCCACGTCGAGCATGACCTTGTCGATCTGCATGGCCTGCTTGTAGCCCATGCCTCGTTTCACGTCGGTATAGGCAACGTCGACATCCGGTTCGACGCGGTCGAACAAGGCCGGCGCGATGGCGAGGTAGCCGGCCGCGGCATATTGATCCGCCACGTCGCGTATGTGGCGCGTGACGCCGAAAATCTCCTGTATCACGACGATCCCGCCGCGGGGCTTGCCCGCAGGCTCTGCGAGATAGGCGTTCAAGGGATGGCCGTCGGCGGCGGTCAGATCAACTCGATGTCCCATGATATATCCTTCAGCGTTCGAGAATGGCCGTGACACCCATGCCCCCGGCGGTACAGACGGAAATCAGGCCGCGCTTCGCCTTGTTCTCGTCCAGGATCTTGGCGAGCGAGGCTAAGATGCGGGTGCCGGTCGCGGCGAAGGGATGGCCGATGGCGAGGCTGCCGCCTTTCACGTTGAGCTTTGAGCGGTCGATGCCGCCCAGAGTTCCCGGCAGCTTGAGCTTGTCGCGGCAATACACGGGATCGGTCCAGGCTTTGAGGGTGCACAACACCTGGCCGGCGAAGGCTTCGTGTATCTCATAGAAGTCGAAATCCTGCAGCGACAATTGCGCATCGCTCAACATGCGCGGTACGGCATACGCCGGTGCCATCAAGAGGCCCTCCTTCTTGTCGATGTAATCGACGGCGGCGACCTTGCCGTACGTAAGGTACGCCAGCACCGGCAGATCGCGATCGCGCGCCCACTCTTCGGTGGCCATCAAGACTGCCGAGGCGCCATCCGTCATGGGGGTCGAATTGCCCGCCGTCAAGGTGCCGGCGCCGGAAGAATCGAAAGCCGGCCGCAGCCTGGCGAGTTTCTCGAGACTGGTATCGCTGCGGATGTTGTTGTCCTGAGTGAGGCCCAGATACTCCTGGACCAGACCCGCATAAAAGCCCTCCGCATAGGCGGCGGCCGCTTTCTGGTGGCTTTCCAGGGCCAATTGGTCCTGATCGGTTCGGCTGATGCCCCAGGTCTTGACCATGAGCTCGGTACTTTCGCCCATGGACAGGCCGGTTCGCGGCTCGGCGATTCCGGGCAGCACGGGGCGCAGATGGCGCAGGCGCATGCCGAGCCAGGGACTGAAGCGCTGCGAGGCGCTGCGGCCGCGGAAGCTCTTCAGCAAGAGCTGTTGAAAGCTTTTCGGGAACACCACGGGCGGGTCGCTGACCGTATCGACGCCGCCCGCAATGGCGCAATCGATCTGCCCGAGCGCGATCTTATTGCCGAGCAGGATGGCCGCCTCCAGGCCGGTACCGCAGGCTCGCTGCAGATCCAGGCCGGGCGTTTCCGCGGCGAGACCGCTGCCCAGGACGGATTCGCGCGTGAGGTTCCACTGGCTCGAGTGCTTCATGACGGCGCCGGCGGCGACATCGTCGAGGCGCTGGCCGCGAAGACCGAAACGATCCACGACGCCGCGCAGAACCGCGGTCAGCATGTCTTGATTGCCCACTTGCGCGTAGGCTCCGTTGCCGCGGGCGAACGGAATGCGTACGCCACCGATGATCGCGACGCGTCGCGCGGTTGTTCCCACCAACATACTTATGCTCCCATGCGATGTGCCGTTCGTCAGGCTGCGAATTATGAACCCACCCGCCGGCATATAATCAAATGATGATTCGCTTTTATCGCTGGGTCTGCTTAGGCGTCGCCGCCTCGAGCCTGCTCGCCTGCGGAGCGCCGGCCGCGCCCCCCGCCGCCCCGGCGGCGGATTCCGAGGCGCCGCGCGAGCGTTTGGGGCACATCGTCGAGAAATACTGGGACGAGACCGCCAGCCTCAGCCCCTGGTATTCCTGGGGCGGCGCCGAGAGCCGCTATGCGCAAGCGCCGCCCGATGCCATTTCGCCGCAGGCGTTGGCGGACGCGCTGGCCATCGAGCGCCGCTATCTCGACCGCTTGCACGACGTGTCGCGCGGTGCGCTGGACGCCGACGCCAAGCTCACCTACGACATATTCCGGCGCGAACGCGAACTGACCATCGAAGGCTTCACTTATCCCGCGGAGCTGCTGCCGGTCAATGCTTACGACAGCGTGCCGCAGCGTTTCGCACTGCTGGCGGCGGCGGCGGGCCGGTATGCGCTGACCAGCGCCAAGGATGTCGACACGTGGCAGGCGGCCGCGGCGAGTTACGAGCACTGGACCCAGCAGGCGATCGCGAACCTGCGCGAGGGAATGCGGCGCGGGTACACCCTGCCGCGCGTATCGGTGGTGCGGACACTGCCGCAGCTTGCCGCGCTGGGCGAGGATGCCCAGACCAACGTTTTCATTCAAGCGCTCGCCGTCAAGCCCGACATGGCCCCGGAGGCGGAGCGCCAACGGTTGGCCAGTGCGGTCGGCGCGGTGGTCAGGGACAAGATCCTGCCATCGTACCGCATGCTGCACGATTTTCTGCAGCACGATTATCTGCCGCGATCGCGCGACACGATCGGCTTGTCGGCCCTGCCGCTCGGAGATGCCTGGTACGCCTACCTGGTGAAACGCGCAACCGGCGGTGCGCAGACCGCGGCCGAGTTGCACTCGCTGGGTTTGACCGAGGTCGAGCGCGTCCGCGGACGGCTGCAGGCACTGTTGGCCGAAACGGCGTTTCCCGGCAATGCACCGGGACTCCTGGACTCCATGCGCCGCGATCCGCGCTTCGCCTACTCGAGCGCCGAATCCCTGCTGAATGCCGTTCAAGATCTCAAAACCCAGTCGGTCGCCGCGCTGCCGTCCACGTTCTCCGAGATGCCGAAAGCTGATTTCGAGATTCTCGGCGTCGAGGCATTCCGCCAGGCCACCACCCCGGCGTTGTCCTATCGGCGCTCCTTGGCGTACGGCAAGACGCCGGCCGTCCTCTATGTCGACACCGCGCAACTCGAGTCGCGGCCCGCAACTTGGGTGACCGCGCAATTCCTGCGCGAGGCCGTTCCGGGACATCATTTCCAACTCGCGCTCCAGCAGGAGCGGGCGGATCTTGCGAAGTTCCGTCGCTTCGGCGGCGCGCCGGCGTTCGTCGAGGGCTGGGCCCTGTATGCAGCGTCGCTTGGCGAGGAACTGGGGCTGTATCGCGACCCCCAGGCGAAGTTCGGCATGCTGCTCGGTCAATTGAGCTGCGCCGCAGGCGTGGTGATCGACACGGGCATCCACGCGCAGCAGTGGACCCGGCAACGTGCAATCGACTACCTACATGCCCAGATGCCCATCGACGATGAGTCGGCCGCCAATGCGGTCGATCGCGATCTGGCGCTGCCCGGCGACGCGCTTGCCTGCACCGGCTTTTGGAGGATTCAGGGTGTGCGAACCAAGGCGCAGCAGCTGTTGGGGCCGCGCTTCGACGTGCGGACCTTTCATACCGAGATTCTGAAAAACGGCGCCGTGCCGCTGGACCTGCTGGAGTTGGCCATGAAGCAGTGGATGGATGCCGCATCGACATTGGATTCGCCGTAAGCTATCCGCCCAGTGGAGAGACAATCTGAACGGCCGCGCGCGATCGGAGTCAGACTATGGTGTGCGCATATCCCTCGTGCTTGCTTCGTGCCTTTGGCTGGCAGCCGCCGCTGCCGCCTCGGATCTTGCGCAGGAGGCCGAACTGCATGGCGACATCCAGGTGGGCGTGGTGCTCGACGCCGCGGAACAGAGCGGTCAGGCCAGCGCCACCGTACGAATTCACGCGCGCCGCGAGACCATCTGGCCGTTCCTCACCAGCTGCACGGAAGCATTGGTGCTGGTGCCGGGTCTGGTCGATTGCGAGGTGCTGGAAACCGCGCCCGATGACTCCTGGCAGAAGCTGCGCCACGTGTTGAACTATTCCTGGTATATGCCGAAACTGACTTATGAGATTCGGGCAACCTATGACAAGCCGAGCCGCGTGACGATCGAGCGTACGTCCGGCGATTTGAGGATCCTGCACGTATCATGGATCTTGCTCCCCGACGGCGAGTATACGATCGCGCAGTATGCGGTCGATCTGGCGCCCGGCTTCTGGGTGCCGCATTGGATCGTGCGCGTGGCGCTGCGCCGCGATCTGCCGAAGATGTTGCGAGCATTGCGGACCCGTGCAGAAGCCGCCCAGCACCGCTAGCCGCCGCGAGGGCCGTGCGCTCGCGCAGCGCGCAGCGCGGATCACCCTGCTGGCGCTCGGGTCCGTGCTGCTGCTCGGCCTCGCGGCCTGCGACAAGGAGCACGAGCCCGAGGCGCCCCCGCCGCGGGTCAAGCAAGTGTTTCACTTGAACGCGTACGAAAAGGATTTCGGCTACTCGCAGGCGGTATTGATCGATAAGACGTTGTATGTGTCGGGTTCGGTCGCCGCGGACGATGAGGGACGGTTGGTGTCGCCGGGCGACATGGCGGGCCAGATGCGAGCCGCGTATTCGAATATCCAGCGCACGCTGGCCGCGCACGGGGCCGATTTCAACGAGGTGGTCAAGGAGACGATTTACACCACGGATATGGACGCCCTGTTGAAAGCCTCGGATCTGCGGTTCGAGTATTACGACAAAGAACGGCTGCCCACCACCTCGTGGGTCCAGGTGCAGCGTCTGGTGGATCCCGGGTTTCTGGTCGAGATCGAGGTGGTGGCCGAGCTGCCGTGAGGACGCCGAGCTGCCTTGATGCCGCAGTTCAAGTATCCTAGCCGACTGGCGCTCATTCGCGCTCTGCTGGGGTGTCGAGGTTGCGTAACGTCGTCGACAAGAATTTCGAGCGCCGCTTGGCGGGACTCATCAACTCCGGCGAACGGGCGGTGCTGCGCGGCGGCCGTAAAGGCGTCGAGAAAGAGTCTCTGCGCGTCACGCCGGCCGGCGAGATCGTGCAGACGCGGCACCCGGCGGTCCTGGGTGCGCCGCTCACCAATGACCACATCACCACGGATTTCTCCGAATCCCTGATCGAACTGGTGACGCCGCCGTTCGGCGAGACCTGGGAGCTGCTGCAATACCTGTGCGACATCCACCAATTCGTCTATCGCCACCTGGACGACGAACTGCTGTGGGCGACCAGCATGCCCGGCGCCATCGAAAGCGACGCGCGCATTCCACTGGCGCAGTTCGGCACCTCGAACGTCGGGCGCATGAAGACCATCTATCGCCATGGCCTCGGCGTGCGCTATGGGCGCATCATGCAGGCCATCTCGGGCGTGCATTTCAACTATTCGTTCTCGACGGCGCTGTGGGACGTGCTCGAGCACGTCAATCAGTCGGCACTGGCCCGGCAGGATTTCGTCTCCGAGCAGTATTTCTCGGTGCTGCGCAACTACCGGCGCTACGGGTGGCTGGTGCTGTACCTGTTCGGCACGTCGCCCGCGGTCAGCAGGAGCTTCTTCGCGGGCCGCGAAACCGATCTGCAGCCTTTGGACCGCGACACCGTCTACGAGCCGTTCGGCACGTCGCTGCGCATGAGCGACATCGGCTATCGCAACAAGAATCAGGCTACCGTCAGCGTCTCGGTGAACAGTCTCGACGAGTATGTGCGCGATCTATCGCGCGCCATCAGCACCCCGTATCCGCCGTACGAGAAAATCGGCGTCAAGGTCAACGGTGAATACCGGCAATTGAACGCCAATATCCTGCAGCTGGAAAACGAGTACTACAGCTTTATACGGCCGAAGCGCATCGCGCGATCCGGCGAACGGCCGACCAAAGCCCTGCAGCGTGCCGGCGTCGAATACGTCGAAGTACGCGCCCTCGACGTGAGCGCATTCGATCCGGTGGGCGTCAATCAGAACAAGCTGCGTTTTCTGGAGGCGTTTCTCGCCCTGTGCCTGCTGCGGGAGAGCGAGCCCATCAGCCGCGGCGAACAGGAAGACCTCGACGCGAATCATCTGAAAGTGGCGCGGCGCGGCCGCGAGCCGGGACTCACGTTGAATCGCGAGGGCCGCAGCTTTCCCATGGTCGACTGGGCGCGCGAACTGCTCGACTCGATGCAGGGGTTGTGCGAGATGTTGGACCAGGGCGAGCCCGGCCGGCCGTACGCGGCGGCGCTGGAACAGCAACGCGCCAAACTCGACGACGTTGAACGCACGCCCTCGGCACGAATACTGACGGAAATGCGCCAAACCGGCGAGACCTTCTTCGAGCTGGCGCTGCGCATGTCCAAATTGCACAAGGATTACTTTTTGGATCTATATCCGCCGAACGAGCGGCGCTTGGCCGAATTCGCCTCCGCGGCCCAGGAATCGCTCCAGGCGCAGGAGCGGATCGAAGCGAACGACAAGATCGATCTGGATACCTATCTCGCCCAGTACCTGGCGGACTAAAGGGCCGTGGGGGGTGGCGTGCCGCCGCCCCACGGTTCATGTTGCAACGCAGTCTATGCTGCGACGCACTGCGCGCAGCGCGGGGTCCACAGGCCCCGGGGCCGGGCGCTCACAGCCCTTGACATAAGGTACCTTCGGTCAGCGCACGATATTTTTCGATAACGTGTGCCGCAAGTCATTGAGGATTTTCCTGATGGGGGATACGTTTATTCCATGATCATCGCCAATCGATTCACCATCGAAGATCTCCCCGATTTGCCGCATTCGCGTCAATTGAAGGTTGGCTTTCCCTGGTTGACCTTCGACGGCGCACTGGAACCGGAATTCCGGCACGCTCATTTCGACGAGAATTTGCGCCACATCCGCGTCAATCTCTGCTTGGCGGTGATCTTGAGCGTGGTGTTCTCCGGGGTGGATGCCATGGTGCTCGGCCCCGCGCTCAACCGCATCCCCAGCATGATTCACATGTTGCTCATCATCCCGCTGCTGCTGCTGTGCGTCGCCGGCAGTTTCGCGCAAGGCCGCCATCGCCTCTACCCGCCATTGGCGCTGGCGGCGGGCACGTCGGTGGGGCTCGGCGTGGTCGCGATCCAGCTGATCGCCTCGTCCGGCGGCGTGTCCATCATGTTCCCCTGCCTGCTGCTCACGAGCATTTTCGTCTACTTCATGGGCGGCCTGATTTTCTACCATGCGCTGGCCGCCAATGCGGTGGTGACCTTTGCGTACCTGTGCGCGGGCACGCTGCTCGAATTGCCCAGCCGCGAGTTCGGCTACGACGCCATGTCGCTGGTGGCGCTGAATCTGTTCTGCGCGTCCGTGGTCTACATGCACGAGAAGACCAGCCGGCTGCGGTTTCTCGAGGCGGCGCTGCTGCGCGAGTTGGTGGCGCGCGACGGCCTCACCGGCATTCAGAACCGGCGCATGTTCGACCAGCACATCCAGCGCGCGTGGCAGCAGGCGGTACGCGAGACCGAACGTCTCGCCGTGCTGTTGGTGGACATCGACTGCTTCAAGGATTACAACGATCGCTACGGGCATCAGGCGGGCGATGAATGCCTGCGGGCGGTGGCCGTGTCGTTGAGCCAGTGCGCCCGGCGGCCGCTGGATTTCGTGGCGCGCTACGGCGGCGAGGAGTTCGCCGTGGTGCTGTACGAGGCCAGCCGCGAGTACGTGGCCGAAGTGCTGACGCGAATTCAGCGCTCCATCGCCGAACTGAACATCCCGCACGAGGCATCGCGGGTGGCCGGCCGTCTCACGGTGAGCATCGGCGCCGCGTTCATTCTGCCGGGCGCAGGGCGCACCTACGAGGGACTGATCCAACTCGCCGATGAAGCGCTGTACAGCGCCAAGGAGCAGGGCAGAAACCGCGTCGTCGTGATGGAAGCCGAATATCAGTCGTTGAGCACGGGCCGGTTCGACAAACGCCGCGGGCAACGGGCTGGTTAGCGGTAAATGTGGATGTGCGGCTCGCCGCCGCCCTTGCGGCTGGCGCGGAACATTCCTTCGGAATTGAATTCCATGACGATTTCGCCGGTGGGGTCGATGGCGATGACGCCGCCCTCGCCGTTGCGCGCCGGCAGCTCCCCGAGCACCACCTCGCGTACCGCTTGCGCGAGATCGCGGCCGCCGAAGCGCATGCGCGCGGCGATATCGTGGGCCACGGCGGTGCGAATGAACACTTCGCCATGGCCGCTACACGACACGGCGCAGGAGCGATTGTCCGCGTAGGTGCCGGCGCCGATGAGCGGCGAATCGCCGATGCGGTTGAAGCGCTTGCCCGTCATGCCGCCGGTCGAGGTTGCCGCCGCGAGGCAGCCGCCGCGGTCCAACGCCACGGCGCCGACGGTACCCACATGCGCGATGGTCAGCGCCGACAGGCTGGTGTCGCCGCTGCGGATGCGCTCGAGCTGGCGCCAGCGTGCCGCCGTGAAAAAATAGCTTTGCGGCACGAATTCGAAGCCGCAGGTGAGCGCGAACTCCTCGGCGCCGCCGCCGGCGAGCAGCACGAAGTCGGAGCGCTCCATGACGGCCCGCGCGAGCTCGATCGGATTGCGGATATGGGTGACGCCGCACACGGCGCCGGCCCGCAATTCGCTGCCCTCCATGATGGAGGCATCCAGTTCGTTGCGGCCGTCGAGCGTGAACACGGCGCCGTGCCCCGCGTTGAACAAGGGATTGTTCTCCAGCGTCACGACGGTCTGCGTCACCGCATCGAGGCTGGTGCCGCCGCTCTCCAGAACCTCGTAACCGACCGACAATGCCTGCGCCAGACCGGCGCGATAGCGCCGCTCCTGGGCGTCGTTCATGTCGGCGCGCGGCAAGGTTCCTGCGCCGCCGTGAAGTGCTAAACCGAACATCTGTAGCTTCGTTCCCCTGGTCCGTGGCCCGTGGCAAGGCTATCATCATTCGCAGATGAATCCATTTCCCAAGACAGGGGCGATCAAGAGCCTCCTCATAGCCAATCGCGGCGAAATCGCCATTCGCGTGATGCGTGCCGCCGCCGAATTGGGGCTGCGCACCGTCGCCATCCATTCCCGTGAGGATCGTTTCTCGTTGCACCGGACGAAGGCCGACGAGAGCTATCTGGTGGGCGACGGCAAGGGGCCGATCGACGCCTATCTCGACATCGCGGACATCATTCGCATCGCCACCGAAGCGCGGGTCGACGCGATTCACCCAGGCTACGGGTTCTTGTCGGAGAGCCCCGAGTTTGCCGACGCGTGTGCAGCGGCGAAAATCATTTTCGTAGGTCCCCTGCCCGACACCATGCGGCGCCTCGGCAACAAGGTGGAAGCGCGCAATCTCGCGTCCGCCGCCGGGGTGCCGGTCATGCCGGCGACGCCGCCGCTGCCGGCGGACGACGCCGAGGTGCTGCGCATGGCGCGAGCCGTCGGCTTCCCGGTGATGCTGAAGGCGAGCTGGGGCGGCGGCGGCCGCGGCATGCGGGTGGTGGAGGACGACCGCGACCTCATCGAGACGGTGGGCACGGCCCGGCGCGAGGCGAAGGCCGCGTTCGGCAAGGACGAGGTGTATCTCGAGAAGCTGATCCGCCGCGCGCGCCACGTGGAAGTGCAGATACTGGGCGATTCGCACGGCAACCTCGTGCATCTCTACGAGCGCGACTGCACGGTGCAGCGCCGTAATCAAAAGGTGGTGGAACGTGCCCCCGCGGCCTTTCTCACCGACGCGCAGCGCCACGAGCTGTGCGAGGCGGCGCTCACGATCGGCCGCGCCGTCAGCTATCGCGCGGCCGGCACGGTGGAGTTCCTGCAGGACGCCGACACCGGCAAGTTCTATTTCATCGAGGTCAATCCGCGGATTCAGGTCGAACACACGGTCACGGAGTGCGTGACCGGCGTGGATCTGGTCAAGGCGCAGATCCGCATCGCCGCGGGCGCGCGCATCGGCACGCCCGAAAGCGGGGTGCCCAAGCAGGAAGACATTCACGTGACCGCGCATGCCCTGCAATGCCGGGTCACGACCGAGGACCCCGAGAACAGCTTCGTGCCCGACTATGGCCGCATCACGGCGTATCGCAGTCCCGCCGGCTTCGGCATCCGCTTGGACGCGGGCACGGCGTACGCCGGGGCCATCATCACCCGCTTCTACGATTCGTTGCTGGTGAAGGTCACCGCCTGGTCGCCCACGCCGGAGGAGACCATCGCGCGCATGCATCGCGCGTTATGGGAGTTCCGGATCCGGGGCGTGGTGACGAATCTGCGCTTTCTCGATCAGCTCATCATGCATCCGCGCTTCGTGACCTCGGATTACACCACCAAGTTCATCGACGAGACGCCGGAGCTGTTTCACATTCCGCGCAAGCGCGATCGCGCGACCCGTCTGTTGAGCTTCATCGGCGATGTGATCGTCAACGGCAACCCGGAGGTCAAGGGGCGCGCCGCTCCCAAGGCGCCGGTCTTTCCGCGCGCCCCGCGGGTGGCACTGCCCGCCGAACCGGGCCCGGGCACCAAGCAGAAGCTGGACGAGCTCGGGCCCGACAAATTCGCGGCATGGATGCTCGCGGAAAAACGCGTGCTGCTCACCGATACCAGCATGCGCGACGCGCATCAATCCTTGTTGGCGACCCGTTTTCGAACCCACGATCTGGAGCTGATCGCACCGTATTATGCCGCGCTGTTGCCGCAGCTCTACTCGGTGGAGTGCTGGGGCGGCGCGACCTTCGACGTCGCCATGCGATTCCTGAAGGAGGATCCGTGGGCGCGTCTCGCGGCGCTGCGCCAGGCCATGCCCAATCTGCTGCTGCAGATGCTGCTGCGCTCGGCGAACGCCGTGGGCTACACCAACTATCCCGACAACGTGGTGCGGCACTTCGTCGCCCAGGCGGCCGGCGCCGGCGTCGATGTGTTTCGCGTGTTCGATTGCCTGAACTGGGCGCGGAACATGAAGGTGGCGATCGAGGCGGTCCGGGCCACGGACCGCCTGTGCGAAGCGGCCATCTGCTACACGGGAAATCTGTCCGATCCGCGCGAGACCAAGTACGACCTGAAGTACTACGTCAAGCTCGCCAAGGAGTTGCAGGCCATGGGCGCGCACGTGCTCGCCATCAAGGACATGGCGGGCCTGTGTCAGCCGCGGGCAGCGTCGGTCCTGGTCAAGGCGCTCAAGGAGGAGGTGGGGTTGCCGATTCATTTCCACACCCACGATACCAGCGGCATTGCCGCTGCCAGCGTGCTGGCCGCCGTCGAGGCCGGCGTGGATGCCGTTGACGGCGCCATCGATGCGTTGTCGGGCCTCACCTCGCAGCCGAATCTGGGCTCGCTGGTCGAGGCGCTGCGTTTCGGGCCGCGGGACTCGCACGTGGATCCGGAGAAGCTGCGCGTCATCTCCACCTACTGGGAACAGGTGCGCCGCGGCTACGTGGCGTTCGAAAGCGACATTCGCGCCGGCGCCTCCGAAGTCTACGTGCATGGCATGCCGGGCGGGCAGTACACCAACCTGCGGGAGCAGGCGCGCTCCTTGGGGTTGGACGAGCATCGCTGGCCGGAGGTGGCGAACGCCTATGCGCAGGTCAACGACATGTTCGGCGACATCGTCAAGGTGACGCCCACATCCAAGGTGGTCGGCGACATGGCCCTCATGATGGTCACCAGCGCATTGACCCGCCAAGCGGTGCTCGATCCGGCCGTGGAAATTGCCTTCCCCGAATCCGTGGTGCAATTGTTTCGCGGCGATCTCGGCCAGCCGCTCGGCGGCTTTCCGATGGACCTGCAGAGAAAAGTCCTGGGGGATCGGCAGGCCATTACCGCACGGCCGGGCGAACTGCTGCCACCCGCGGATCTGGCTGCGGAACGCGCGACGGCCGAAGCGAAAATCGGCCGTGCCGTGACCGAAGTCGAACTTGCGTCCTACCTCATGTATCCGAAGGTGTTCGCGGACTATGCCGCCGACCGCGCCGCATTCGGCGATGTGAGTACCTTGCCCACGGCGGTGTTCTTCTACGGTATGCAGTCGGGCCAGGAGATCAACATCGATCTGGAGCGCGGCAAGACGTTGATCGTGCGCTACGTCACCACCAGCGATGCGCACGAGGATGGCACCCGGACCGTATTCTTCGAGTTGAACGGACAGCCGCGGCCGATCCGGGTGGCCGATCGCAGCCAGGTGGCGAAGCGGCCGCCGCAGCGCAAAGTGGAACCGGGCAACCTGAAGCAGGTCGGCGCTCCCATGCCGGGTACCATCGCGACGGTGCCGGTGCATGTCGGCCAGAAACTGGCGCGCGGCGATGTGCTGCTGACGCTCGAGGCCATGAAAATGGAAACGACGGTACGCGCCGAACATGAGGGCGTCGTCAGGGAGATACTGGCCAAGCCCGGGCTGCAAGTCGACGCCAAGGATCTGCTCGTCGTTTTCGAATGAGCGTCATCGAGCGCTCGCTGAGGACCGTGCAGCACGTGAGGGGCGGCGGGCGACGGGGAGTCCGACCGGCGCTGGCTCCGGGGGCCAGGCCACCCACGGATCTTGACCGGCACTACAGCGCTTCCTTGAGCGCGACCTGCGGGTCCGCCAGCTTGTCGATGTTCGGACGCGCGCGGTCGGCGATCAGCTTGCGGGCCGCCATGTAATCCTTCGAGTGGTTGATGGCTTCCACGGCCAACAGCTCGCCGCCCTTCAGGTAGCACACGGAGAAGCTGCGAGTGGCGGGGTCGCCGCGCGTCACCTGTTGATCGTGCCCCTGGGAGAGCCCGACGATGAGCAATTTGTTGTCGAACTGGTCCGACCAGAACCAGGGCACGCGGTCGTGAACGGTCGGGCGTTCGAGAATGTTGAGCGCCGCGGTCTTGGCCTGCTCGAAGGCGTTGTCGACCGATTCGAGACGCACCCGCATCTCGAAACGCAGCGAGGGGTGATAGGTGCAATCGCCCGCGGCATAAATGACCGGGTCGCTGCTGCGGCAATACTCGTCGACCATGATGCCGTTCTCGCACTCGAGACCGGCATCGACGGCCAGCTGCATGTTCGCGACCGCGCCGACGCCGACCACCAGCAGGTCCGCCTCGTGCGTGCTGCCGTCGGCGCACACCACGCGTTCCACGCGCGTGCCGCCTTCCAGGCGTACGACGCGGGTGTTGCAGATGATCTTGACCCCCTGGGCCCGGTGCTCCTGCTCGAAATATTGGGAGACGTTCGACGCCACCACCCGGTTCATCACCCGGTCCGCCATCTCGAGGACGGTGACCGCGCAGCCCATCTTGCGGGCCGTGGCCGCGGTCTCGAGGCCGATGTAGCCGCCGCCGATGATGACGGCCCGCGCGCCAGGCTTGATGGCGGCCTGGATCTGCGGCACGTCGGCAATGCTGCGCAGGTAGTGCACGCCGGGCAAGTCGGCGCCCGGACAGGTCAGCTGCCGCGAGGTGGCGCCCAAACAGAGCAGCAGACGGTCGTAGACGATCTCCTCGCCGTTCGACAGCGCGACTTTGCGTGCCGCCGGATCGAGGCGGGTGGCGCTGACGCCCAGTTTCAGCTCGATGCCGTGTTCGTCATAGAAGGATTGATGGCGAAACGGCAGACGCTCGACGGCCAGCTCGCCGGCGAGAAATTTCTTCGACAGCGGCGGCCGCTGATACGGCAGTTGGGGCTCGTCGCCCACCAGGATCAGGCGGCCCTTATGCCCCTCGCGACGCAGGGTATCGATGGCCTGAGCGCCCGCCTGGCCACCGCCGATGATGAGGATGGTGGAAATCATTGGGTTCCTTGGGTTGGGACGTGCGACATTTTAGCCCACGCTTCGGGAGCGCAGTAACGCACATGATCGTGCCGGTTGCGTAGAATAGTAATAGGATTGTCATGGCCATCGTAGAGCGGAGCCTCGAATGAAATTGATCACTGCCATTATCAAGCCCTTCAAGCTGGACGACGTCCGTGCCGCGCTCTCCGAAATTGGGGTGTCGGGCATGACGGTGACGGAGGTCAAGGGTTTTGGCCGGCAGCGCGGCCATACCGAACTCTATCGGGGAGCGGAATATGTCGTGGACTTCGTGCCCAAGACCCGCATCGAAGTCGCCGTCAAGAACGAACTGGTCGATCAGGTGCTGGAAGCCATCGTCGGGGCGTCGAAGACCGGCAAAGTCGGCGACGGCAAGATCTTCGTGACCGACATCCTGCGTGTCCTGCGCATCCGCACCGGCGAGACCGACAACGCGGCCTTGTGATCGTCTCACTCCCGCGCGGCAGCTTTGCGCCGGCGGGATAGCAGCATCAGAAAGCCGACACACACCGCGAAGTTCAGCACCCACCAGCCGAGCTGTCGGGCGCTGTTCTTATCCGAAAGTCCCGCGCCGGCGGCCGGCACCTCGAGCGCGCCTTTCAGCTGATCGTGCGCGTCGCCGTCCGCGACTTGAAACACCACGGCCGCGGCTCCGGGCAGCGTCAGGTCCTTGGCCTGCAGCGTGTAGCTGCCATCCGCCTCGGCCACGGTCGGATGGACCACGCCGCGCAGCACCACCGTGAGCACGGCGTCGCGTACCGGCGCATTGTCGGCCAGGCGGCTCAGATGAATGGCCATGCGATCGCCGCGGACGATCCCGACCGCCAATAGGCTTGCGGAGCGCGCCTCGACGCGCGGCGGCGGGGTGCCGGGGTTCGCGGCGGCCGTGCAGGCCGTCGAAATCACCGAGTTGGCCCCCACCATCGCGAGTAGCGCGCCGCTCGCCAATAGCTTCTGCAGCGCCTGCGCCGGCCACGCCGGCCGCGCGAGCGCCCAATTCAGTGCCCGGGCCGGCCGTCTCATCGACCCGGCCGCCGATTGCGTCCGCGCCGGCAGCGCTAGCGCCCAATGGAGCGCCCGCGTCGACGGTCCCCCCAGGCCCCGCGCCGATGGTATCCGCGCCGGCAGCGCCAGAGCCCGCTTCAGCATCGATGCGCACGCGCACAGCGGCGCCCGGAAGACCATCAAAGCACCCAGCCCCAAATGCCCAGGGCGACTCCCACGATGCTGGCGAGCACCCCGAATAGAGGGAAAAAGCTCTTGCGAGCCAGGAAGTACAGGGAGCACAGGACCAGCCCCAGTTCGAGCAGCCCCTCGCCGATGTCGAAGCGCAGCGCGCGGCGCTCCTCGATCTTCTGCTCCTCGTCCTTGGCCTGCGCTTCCTTGATGATTTCCTTGGCATCGTCTGCGTATTTGTCGCGGGCGGCCTCCAGCTTGTGCACCGCCGCATCCGACTTGGCGGGGTCGGGTTCGAGGGCCTTGAGCAGGGTCAGGGCGATGTCGCTGCTGCTCTCGCGAATCTTTTTAGCTTGGTAGAAGGCCCACTGATCGTTCGACTCGGTGCGTTCAATGACCGCTTTGGTATGCGCGCGGTGCGAGGCGATGGTGACCACCGACAAGAGAATGCCGACCACCCCGACGAGAATGCCGACGCGCCGGGTCAGGGGGTCCGCGGCGTGTTCCGGGGTGACTTCTATTTCAGGCATGACGACATTTCAGGCATGGCGGGACAATCCTTCATTTTACGAGATGCAGCCGCGGATTCGCGCGCGAAATCCCCAGAACGCCGCTGCGCACCACTTCGACGATGTCGCCGAACGAGCCGACATTGGCGATGAACTCGCTGATCTCGGCCTCGGTGCTGGTCAGTTCGACGATATAGCTCGAGGGCTTGGGCGACAGCACCCGGCCGCCGACCCGGCGCAGCAGCGTGTTCACGGCCTCCACATGGTCGGCGGCGATCTGCAGCTTGATGAGCAGTAATTCGCGGGCCAGATGGTCGCCGCTGGTCATGTCCTCCACCGCCACCACGTCGACCAGCTTCAGCAACTGGGCGTTGATCTGCGAGATGACCTGGTCGGAACCGGTGGTGACCAGCGTGATGCGCGACACCGTGGGGTCGTTGGTGGGCGCCACCGAGAGCGACTCGATGTTGTAGCCGCGGGTGGAAATCAGGCCGGTGACGCGGGTGAGCGCGCCGGCTTCGTTTTGCAGGAGGATGGCTATGATGTGTCGCATGGGCCGATAAGGATACGGGAGGGTGGCACTTGGGCGCCAGGGCGAGAACTGCTAGGCTTTGGGGGTGAAAGACCCATACGACATGCGAAATCAGGGAACCCATCCGCTGGCCGGCGCCAGCATGACGGGTGCGGATATGCTCGTCCAAGTCCTCGCGGACGAAGGCGTCGACACGATTTTCGGTTACAGCGGCGGTGCGATCCTGCCGATCTATGACGCGGTGTTCCGCTACAACGCCGAGCATCAGGCATCCATGCCGTTGATCGTTCCGGCCAACGAGCAGGGTGCGGGCTTCATGGCGGCGGGGTTCGCGCGCGCGAGCGGCCGGGTGGGCGTGGCCTTGGTGACCTCGGGTCCCGGCGCCACCAATATGGTAACTCCGGTGCGCGACTGCATGGCCGACTCCGTCCCCATCGTCGTGATTTGCGGCCAGGTGCCGACCACGGCGATCGGCACGGATGCATTCCAGGAAGCGCCGGTGCCCAGCATCATGGGCGCGGTGGCGAAGCATGTGTTTCTCATCACCGATCCGAGCAAGCTCGAAGCGACCGTACGTACGGCCTTCGAGATCGCGCGCACCGGCCGGCCGGGCCCCGTGGTTCTCGACGTGCCCAAGGACGTGCAGAACTGGAGGGGCGTGTTCCACGGCTCGGGCCGGCTGCCCATTCCGGGTTATCGGCAGCGCATGAATCGGCTGGAAGCGAGCAAATTGCCCGAGGCGGCCTGCGCCGATTTTTTCACCGCGCTCGCCGCCGCGAAGCGGCCGCTCATCTATGCCGGCGGCGGCGTCATCAATGCCGGCGCCTCGCATGCCTTGCGCGAGTTCGCCAAGGAGCTGCAGATTCCGGTGGTGACCACGCTCATGGGCATCGGCGCCGTCGATACCACCAGTCCCCTGTCCATGCGCATGCTGGGGATGCATGGTGCGGCCTTCGCGAACTACGCGGTGGACGACTGCGATTTCCTGCTGGCGCTGGGCGCGCGTTTCGACGACCGGGTTGCCGGCAACCCGCAGAAATTCGCGGGCAACGCCAAGTTCATCGCACATCTCGACATCGATGCGTCCGAGATCAACAAGGTCAAGCGGGTCGACTGGAATCACGTGGGATTGATGACGGATGCGCTGCAGACGCTGCTGGAGTACGCCAAGCGCACGGGCTTCGCCCGCGATGGCAGCGACTGGCAGAAGCATTGCGACGAGCTGCGCACCAAGTATGCGATGAATTACGACCGCACCAGCGAGGCCATCCAGCCCTACTACGTCATCGAAGAGATCAATCGGCTGACGCGCGGCGAGGCCATCATCTCGACGGGCGTGGGCCAGCACCAGATGTGGGCGGCGCAGTACTTCGATTTTCGCAGCCCGCGCTTGTGGCTGACCTCGGGCAGCATGGGCACCATGGGTTTCGGCCTGCCGGCGGCGGTGGGCGCGCAATTCGCGCAGCGCAATCGCCTGGTGATCGACATCGACGGCGACGGCAGCATTCGCATGAATATCGGCGAGCTCGAGACCGTCACCACCTACGACCTGCCGATCAAGGTGATCGTGCTCAACAATTGCGGCGACGGCATGGTCAAGCAGTGGCAGAAGCTGTTCCACAAGGGCCGCCTGAGCGGCAGCGACAAGAGCCTGCACACCAAGGACTTCGTCAAGGCCGCGCAGGCGGATGGGTTCAAGTACGCGGTGCGCCTCGACCGGAAGGCCGACGTGCCGCGCGTGGTGGAGGAGTTCATCCGGTTCGACGGCGCGGCGTTCCTCGAGGTGATGATCGATCAGGATGCCGGCGTCTATCCCATGGTGGGGCCTGGCCAAGCCTACGAGGAAATGATTACGGGCGAGCACATCGCGTCGCGCGGCAAGGTGCAGGTCAAGACGCCCGACGCGTCGGAGATGTTCTGAAGCCGGCCTGAAGCCGGGTCAGCGGCGCGTTAGCGGGACCCAGCTACCAGACGCCGGTGTTCGGCATCGACGCCCAGGGCTCCGCCGGCGCCAGCCTCGCGTTCTTCTGCAAGAGTTCGATCGAAATGTTGTCGGGCGAGCGGACGAAGGCCATGTGCCCGTCGCGGGGCGGCCGATTGATGGTGACGCCGTGCTCCATCAGGCGTTTGCAAGTCGCGTAAATGTCATCGACGGCGTACGCGAGATGGCCGAAGTTGCGCCCGCCGTCGTAGGTTTGCGGGTCCCAGTTGTAGGTGAGTTCCACCTGGGCGTCTTCATCGCCCGGGGCCGCCAAAAACACCAACGTGAAGCGCCCCTTGTCGTTTTCCTGGCGACGCAATTCGACCAATCCCAGAGCGTCCCGGTAGAACCGCAGCGATTGCTCGATATCCGTGACCCGTACCATAGTGTGCAAATATTTCATGACGTTCGTCCTCGTGAGAGGCGCAAATTTGGAGCAAGCCATGCACAAAAGCAAACTCGGCGGATTCATCATCGATTGCCGCACCGACGACCTGCCGCGAGCGGCCGACTTCTGGAGCGGGGCGCTCGGCATGCCGGCCGCGAGCGTGGGGGGCTCGTATCGGAAACTTCACGACGCCCACCTCGGTCTCAATATCGAGGTGCAGCAGGTGGATCATCCGAGCCGGGTGCACTTGGACATCGAAACCGACGATATCGAGGCCGAGGTTGAGCGCTTGGAGACGCTGGGCGCCAAGCGTCTGCAACGAGTGCACTCGTGGTGGGTGATGGAAGCGCCGACGGGGCAGCGCTTTTGCGTGGTGCAGGCCATGTCGCCGAAATTTGCGCAGCAGGCCACAGAATGGCCGTAGCGCCCGGGTTTGGGCTTGATGGGGCCGTGAGCTTCACTGCCCCATGATTGTTGCATGCAGGTCACATGAATGTTGCAAATTTGACATATTGCAAATTCGATGTGATTATTTCCTTAACTATTGGATTTACATCGGATAAATGTTACCCTCTTTAACATTGGTGCGATGGTCTGAGATTTGGTCGTTACATCTTCGCAACAATTGACAGAAGGTTGAGCGTCAGCGCACCTTATGTGCCGCGTATCCGCCAATGACGGACGTGCTGGGTTTTTACCCAGCACCTGTTCCACTCGAATTCCCCGGCAAGCCCGGGGATTCTTTTATCTGAGCCCTTTGAATCGCGTAATTTAGCGACGTGAAAGCTCTGTTCCGTTCCCTGTACTTCCAAGTCGTGGTTGCCATTGTCCTGGGGGTGCTGCTGGGCGTTCTCGACCCGCCGTTGAGCGTGAAGATGCAGCCGCTGGGCGAGGGCTTCATCAAGCTCATCAAGATGTTGATTGCACCGGTCATCTTTTGCACGGTGGTGGTGGGCATCGCCGGCGTCGAAGACGTGAAGAAGGTGGGCAAAACGGGCGGTTTGGCGCTGCTGTACTTCGAGGCCATGAGCACCGTGGCGCTGGTCGTCGGGTTGGTGGTGGTCAACTTGCTGCGTCCGGGCAGCGGCATGAACGTCGATCCGGCCACGCTCAACACCGGCCCCTTGAGTGCGTACACCGGGCCCGGCAAGCTGCAGACCGTCCCTGAGTTCCTGCTCAATGTGATTCCGACGACGGTGGTCGACGCATTTGCCCGGGGCGAGATCCTGCAAGTCCTGTTGTTCGCGCTGCTGTTCGGCTTCGGCTTGCAGCACCTGAAACAGCGCGGCGCTCCGATGCTGGCGTTCATCGAGGGTCTGTCGCAGGTCCTGTTCGTCATCGTGAGCATGGTCATGCGGCTCGCCCCCGTGGGTGCCTTCGGCGCCATGGCATTCACCATCGGCCGCTATGGCTTCGCGTCGTTGCTGTCGCTCGGCAAATTGATGGGCGGCTTTTATTTGACCTGTTTGATTTTTATTTTCGGTGCGCTGGGGCTGGTCGCGAGGCTGCACGGCTTCGGCATCTGGAAGTTCCTGAAGTACATCCGCGAGGAGCTGTTCATCGTGCTCGGCACGTCCTCGTCGGAATCGGCGCTGCCGCGCATGATCGCGAAGCTGCAGCGGCTGGGGGCGAGCAAACAGGTGGTTGGCTTGGTGGTGCCGGCCGGGTATTCGTTCAATCTCGACGGCACGTCGATTTATCTGACCATGGCGACGCTGTTCATCGCACAGGCCACCAATACGCCCATGGATTGGCTGCAGCAGCTGACGCTGCTGGCGGTGTTGCTGCTCACGTCCAAGGGCGCCGCCGGCGTCACCGGCTCGGGATTCATCGTCCTGGCGGCCACGCTGTCCTCGGTTGGGACCGTCCCGGTGGCGGGCTTGGCCCTGATACTGGGTATCGACCGGTTCATGTCCGAGGCGCGAGCACTGACCAATGTGATCGGCAACGGCGTGGCGACCTTGGTGGTCGCGAAATGGACCGGCGAGCTGGATATGGCGACAATGCAGCGCGAGCTGGAGGCGGGACCGCACGACGGGGGATCCGTGGACCCCGAACCGTATCGAGCGGCGACCTCCGCCGGTGGCGCGCCGTCGTAGGGGCGGCCATCGATGTAGGCACGACCGAGAAAGCAGGCGAGAAAGTTGGCACGATGGGCTAAGTCGGCGCCATCGACAAAGTTGGAACGACGGAGAACTTAGGCGCCGTCGCAAGAGTTGGCACGACCACAAAGGAATAGCGATGAGTTTGAGCGATGGCTTTATCGGCGCGATCGGCAATACACCGCTGATTCGACTCGAGCATTTGAGCGACGAAACCGGCTGCGAGATCCTGGGCAAGGCCGAATTCATGAACCCGGGCGGTTCGGTGAAGGATCGGGCGGCGAAGTGGATCATCCTGGACGCGGAGAAGCGCGGGGTGCTCAAACCCGGCGGGACGGTGGTCGAAGGCACGGCCGGCAACACCGGCATCGGCATCGCGCACGTCTGCAACGCCCGCGGCTACAAATGCGTCATCGTCATGCCGGACAATCAAGCGGCGGAGAAGTACCAGATCATCGAAGCCCTAGGCGCCGAACTTCGCAAAGTGCCGGCGGTGCCCTACAGCAACCCGAACCAGTATCAAAAGGTGGCGGGGCGCCTGGCCGATGAATTGCCCAACGCCATTTGGGCCAATCAATTCGACAATACGGCCAATCGCACGGCGCATTTCGAATCGACCGGCCCCGAGATCTGGCGCGACACCGCCGGCAGGATCGACGCCTTCTGTGCCGCCACCGGTACGGGCGGCACGCTCGCCGGCG
>PLAH01000090.1 GCA_003134045.1 Gammaproteobacteria bacterium | reverse complement strand
AACTTGAAGCTGAGCCAGCAATTCGCATAATTGCTGGCACTCTTGAGGGAGTAGGTTTCCGTCGCGCCCGCAACGCCGTTATTGTCGTAGCAGGTAGTGGTGTCACCAGGCGTTGCTTCCCCGTCTCCCGCGACGACGGGGCCGCCCGTGTTCGGATCGAGATCGCCGCTCCAGACCTCGATAGGCGGGGACACTCCCTGCTGTCTGTGCGAAGCCCATCCTGAGTTGATATTATTAGGGCTTGTATTGGAAACAAATGCGGCTATCGCCATCACACTGCCCGATTGCGGTAGCCCATCGTCCATTTTCTTATCGATCGCATAGGCCTGTGCTACCGTCAGGAATGTAACTTCGCTATCTATTTGGCCGGGATTACCGCCAGTGACGTTTGAAATGGCAAAATAATTATTGCCATCTCCCGACGCTCCATTTCCCGACCCAAATGCCGCCAATCCCTGCCACCCGCCGCTCCAGACATACACATGACCGCCGCTGATCTTGGTTTGGGGTAGATAGTTATCAATCGCCGTGCTGGTGATTTGTGTGGAAGGTATTGTCGAAGGGGTAGCGGTATTAAACGATCCGTCAATCAGTTTTTGCTGGCTTAAATCCACCCAGAACATTGCCTGTTCGCCCTGAAATACGTTTAAGCCCCAATTGTCGCCGGCAGCACCGTTCGCGCTATCTTCAATCACCCCGTTACCGTCTCCTTGCCCAGCCACCGTCCCGCGTTGCTGAAAACCAAACCTGCTTGCATCGGGGTCGGGAATATCGCCCGGCAGGTAGCCATACTTGCCGCGAAACGTATTCACGGCCTGCTGGTATTTCTCTATCTGGCTAATTTGCGAGCGCACGGCGGCGGCGCGAATCAAATCCTGTCCCACCAGAATCCCGCCCACAATGAGCCCGACGATAACGAGCACAATGGAAAGTTCGATGAGCGTGAAGCCTTCCATGTGCCTTGTGTTATCCACACTCAGTCTCCGCCCTGGATTTTAAAAATGAGCGAGCAGTTGACTCCTGCGCCGTTATTTATTTCCGTCGAATATTGTAAAGGTGTGTTCCCCGTATTACGGTTATCACTGCAGGAAAGGGCGCTTCCAGGGTCATTTCTGGTAATAACTTGGCCCAGATTATAGCCCACATTACCAGTCGTCGGGAATCCATCATCCATTTTCTGATCGATGCTATAAGCCTGCGAGACAGTTACGCCGGGATTGTTCGCGGGCAGATTATTACCAGGATCGGTGGGACTGATGGCACCTAACTCAAAATAATTGGCATTATTTTCAGTTAAAATACTTATGTAGTTACTGGCGGTGCCAAGTTTGGCTGCAGGAAAACAGGTTGCGGCATTCTGAGCCCAGATGTCGCTTGCGCACCCGGCATTGACACCGCTGAAGTTGCCCTCTATTAGATGCCCGCCAGCATTGCTGCTCAAGTCCAGCCAGAACTGCCCGGTTTCGTAGCTGCCTTGGCCGTATATATCGCCGCTCCCCGAATCTGTTCCTTCCAACAGCCCATCATTGGAAATCACTGCCGTCGTACCCGGCGCTAAATGAACTGGCAGGCCAAAACTGGCGGCGGTGGCCGGGTCCATATCACCCGGCACGGCTTGGAACTTACCGAAAAATGTATTCACGGCTGTGTTGAATTTCTCAATTTGGCTGATCTGGGCGCGCACAGCGGCGGCGCTAATAAGATCGCGCCCGACCAGTATACCGCCGACAATAAGTCCGATGATAACCAGCACAATCGAAAGCTCGATGAGCGTAAAACCCACTTGGCTGTGCGTCGCGTTTTCTCCCATGCTCTGAATCTGGCAGAGATTGCTTAACGATTCGTTAAGGGTTTTGTGAAACCTGCCGCTGGTTTCGCTGTCGCTAGCCCACGATCTCGCCCCCGCAATCACAGCGGCGGTTGCCGTTCCTGCCCTTGCCGTATCGTGGCGCGTAGTCGATGCAATAGAACGATCTGCGTCACTGGAACTTGAAGCTGAGCCAGCAATTCGCATAATTGCTGGCACTCTTGAGGGAGTAGGTTTCCGTCGCGCCCGCAACGCCGTTATTGTCGTAGCAGGTAGTGGTGTCACCAGGCGTTGCTTCCCCGTCTCCCGCGACGACGGGGCCGCCCGTGTTCGGATCGAGATCGCCGCTCCAGACCTCGATAGGCGGGGACACTCCCTGCTGTCTGTGCGAAGCCCATCCTGAGTTGATATTATTATTAGGTCAACCGGAACGAATCAAATGTACGGGAGCAGTAAGCAACAGAGGTGAATTCTTTATGGCGTCGATGATGTGTGCGTCTTAAGCAGGAAAACCGCTATTTACATCCTGATCGCGTGCATAAGGTAACGAGAATGCGGGCGTCCAGCGCGTCGATTTTCCCATCACCATTCAGGTCGCGCGGATCGTTCGGCGCCACTACCTTTGTATTCAATGCGGATTGAATGACCGCTAGATCGTCAAGATCGACGATACCATTGCCGGTGAGGTCGCCGCGAACGCCGCTTCCCTTGTCCACAATCACCGGGAATGTTATCGAGGCGCCACCCAAGCTAAAGGTCACGGTTGTAGATCCGCGTGATAACGCTGTTACCGAGACACCATTGACACTTGCCACCTGAGGATTTGCCACGGACGCTTGGAGTTGGTTCGAAGCGCTGACGTCGATGCCGGAGGGTCCATCCTGGCTTGCTTCCAAGGGAACAGTTTGAGTCAGTCCCGGAAACTTAAAGTGCAATGATGTGCGTTGCGACGATAGCGTTGCATCAGCTGAAACCTGCGGCTCGATGTGAATGGTGACACGCGCAGCGAATTTATCGGGTGTTGAAAGGTCAACGACCGAAACGGTTTGGTCACCTGCTGCTGGTATGTCCGTTGGAATCTTGAAAGTATGGACGTATGGACCTTCCTTAGTTACAACATCATTTTCGTCCAGATGTGGCTGTCCACCAAACCACAGAGTATCACCCGCCGGATTATTAACCTGTACGGTCACCGTGTCACCCGGATGGTACACCGTTCCGTTCGCGGGCCTGGAAATTGAAATTTGCGCGGCATTGCCCTGCGCTGGCAGCAGCGCCACGAGGCCGAGAAGAAATACCAGCCCTTGCATTCCCCACATTCCTTTATTGCGCTGGCACATAAAAGTCCGAATCCGTTAAGGTGTATTTAGCAAAATAACTACTTGGTTAGTGGCGTCAGTGTCAAGCAGCGTGAGAATTGGTGTGTCTGGGGTGTCTTGAGTGGGGCCGATAACTCCAAATCCCAGGAAAGCCATTCCGCCGGAGTGAACCAAACCTGTCGAATCTCCTTGCTCATTTCTCGGATCTAATAGGATAACCTCCGCTTTTGCGTTCGCGGCTCATGAGCTGCCTTCCCATCACTGGAACCTGAACGATAAGGCGCAGTTGACATTCAAGCCATTGTTAATTTCTAGCGAATAATGCTGAGGGTTGCCATTGACGCCCGGTGTGCCGCTGTTGCTGGTGCTATTATCGAAGCAGGTGGTTGGGTCGCCGGGGACAGGGGTGGTATAAGGACCGCCATTGATGCCATTATCGGGGTCATCTCCTTCTCCCGACCCAGCCCATGCATTCATCGTAAAAAAAGCTATTACGTTTCCTGACTGAGGCAATCCATCGTCAAGCTTTTTGTCAATATCATATGCCTGCCTAACTGTCAGGCTTTCCGTACCAATATTCTGACTTGAAATAATAAATAAGTGGGAGATTCCATAGTAATTCTGAGGATTCCAGCCGCTTGGAATGCTGGCTCCATCGCTATAGACGTAAACATAACTTCCCTGTCCTAGTTTCGCCGCTGGAAAATAACCAGCCAGAACAGCGTCTGCTCCGCTATTGATAACGTTAATATCAGTAGCATGTGCCAGGCTGAAAGAGCCGTCAATCAGATGCGCTGTGCTTAAATCAACCCAGAACATATTATTCTCGCCGTTGGCGAGAAGGCCATATGCGGCACCTCCGTTACTGTGCCCTTGCAACTGACCATTGCCATCTCCCTGGCCAGGTAATGTTCCTCTGGGTTGGAATCCGAATTGCGTCGCAGCCGGGTCAGGAATATCCCCCGGCAAGTAACCGTATTTGCCACGGAAAGTATTCACCGCAGTTTGGTACTTTTCAATTTGGCTGATTTGCGCCCGCACCGCTGCGGCGCTGATTAAGTCACGCCCCACCAACACGCCGCCGACGATAAG
This sequence comes from Gammaproteobacteria bacterium, assembly GCA_003134045.1. GTDB lineage: Bacteria > Pseudomonadota > Gammaproteobacteria > Steroidobacterales > Steroidobacteraceae > Bog-1198. The sequence goes on along the minus strand of PLAH01000090.1, from coordinate 11,375 downwards.
GCCGATGATGACCAGCACAATCGAAAGTTCGATGAGGGTGAATGCAGCTTGGCTATGCGTCCTTTTTTCTCTCATGCCCTTGAATCTGGCAGAGATTGCTTAACGATTCGTTAAGGGTTTTGTGCTGGCTACCCCGCAATCTCGCCGCCGCAGGAACAACTGCGGTTTCCGTTCCTGCCCTTGCCGTATCGTGGCGCGTAGTCGATGCAATAGAACGATCTGCGTCACTGGAACTTGAAGCTGAGCACGCAATTAACGTAGTGGGCGTTATTGACGACGGAATATTGCTCTACCGCCATTGTATCGCCGTTACTGTAACAAGTCTGGGAAGCGGTGGCGCCATTTTGGTCATCATAAGTAGCGCTATTCGCTGAGGGTGAGACAGGCGCATAACTTATCCCTCCACTACTGGAAGGAATAAAAGCAAAGTCACCCCAATTATTTTCGCACGGCACGCTGCACCCTGTAGTGGGCCCACCCGAAGCCCAAAACATACCAGTATCCATTGCCAAGACATTTCCAAATTGTGGTAATCCATCATCCATTTTTTTGTCTATCGCATAGGCTTGGGCAACGGTCATCAGGGGAACCGACCAACCACTGCCGGTTACACCCGATATAGCGAAGTAGTTAATACTATCGGGTTGACCGGCAAATGATTGCCAGCCACCACTCCATACATACACATAACCACTGCTGCCTATTTTTGACTGCGGGAGATAGTTGCCAATGGCCGAGCCAGTGGGGCCATTACCGCTAAATACCCCACTGGGCGTTGCTGTTGTAAAAGAGCCGTCGATTAGATTTGCATGGCTTAAATCTACCCAAAACATTCCCTCCTCACCCTGAAAAAGGTGTGAGGTCCCCCCAAACGTAGTTTCTAGCACGCCATTGCCATCACCTTGGCCTGCCAATAAACCACGCGTCTGAAACCCAAACTGGCCTGCAATTGGATTAGGAATATCGCCCGGCAGATAACCGTACTTTCCCTTGAAGGTATTCACTGCCTGCTGGTATTTTTCGATCTGGCTGATCTGTGCCCGGACAGCGGCAGCTGCAAGGAGGTCACGTCCTACCAGTACTCCGCCGACAATAAGGCCAATAATAACCAGCACGATCGAAAGCTCGATGAGCGTGAAGCCCTGTAGCCGGTGCTTGAGACCTTTTGCTCCCATACCCGAAACACTGGCATAGATTGCTTAACGATTCGTTAAAGGTTTTGCTGTCGCTACCCCACTATCTCTCCGCCGCAGTCGCAGCATCGGTTGCCGTTCACGTGATATGGAAAACGCCCCATGCAATCAATGCAGAAACCCGCTTTGCAATCGGTACATAGAGCAAGATTGTCGTACATCCACCGGGAAGTGCAGATTTCGCAATAGTCGCGCTCCTTCATTATCCGGTCTTTCCAATACACGTCCCTTGCAAGCTCCGCGTTCATGCTATCGACCGCGAAATCTAAAAACGTCTCGCTGATTTCCTCCTGCTTGCACTCATACTTTGCGCCGTCGCTATAAAGCCAACACTCCATGATGAGCAATGCCAGCACATCAGTTTCGAGCAGATCGGCGGGACGGCCAGCCTCATGCCAGCTGGCCGCCCGCTTTTCATAGCGCTGACGAACGCTCAAGGCCCCAGGCAGCGCGCCGCGTAGTCCGGCAGCGCAGCTATAATTTGCTGCGGCCGGGGAGACTCGGACGGGATACGCAGGCTTTGCATGACAATATGATGCTCCACCTTTACCTGTTTGGCACGTTGGGCGAGTAGCCGCAGTGTGAGATTGCGGGCCAGTACGAGCGCCCAGAACAGCAGGGCAAGCGAGGCGATGCCCCACAACATGCAGCAGATTTCGTAGGGTTTGGTCCATGACTCGTCAAGATGCTGACTCGCCCAGGCCACCGTTCCCATCCAGACGATACCCGCCATGAACACCGACGCGCGGCGGACGGGTGCCTTGCTGCCGTGCGGGAAAGCGCGCAGGCGCTTACGTGCTTTCCAGGCAATCCATGTCACGCTCAGGCAGCTCAGCAGCGCCAGGCCGTTCACCGTGCCCGCCTGCGCGAGCCACAGCAGCAGGTAGCCAGACAGCGCGGCAGCGCTGATGAGGCTGAAATTATTGCCCATCACGAACGTAAACAGAGTGGGTGGGTTTCTCATTGCTTGAACTCCGCCACCATGAAGTTGCGGCCTCCCCCGTGATGGAACGACGCGCCCGCCTTGAACCATACGGCCGTGACGATCCCGCCATTGCGCGGCCCGCCGGATTTTAGATTGCGTGCGAAGAACGCGGGCTCGATAATATTGTCCATCTGCTCGGACGTGCCCTGCGACCAGTTCTCGCTACTACCCGATGAGCTGCTCCTGCCATCGCTCCAGCCAGACGAAGTATTGCGGCCAGTGGTGTGGCTGGGGGAACCCCCGCCAAAGCTCATACTGCTTGAGTTTCCCATGGAAACGCTGGTGCCGGAGCTGGTGCCGAAAGAACTGTTGCTGCCGATGCCCCGGCTTTCGTTCTTGCGCTGGTGGATGTCCCGGCCGATCACCTTGGATACATACTCGTTGGTTTCATGGCAGGCGTTTTGATGGCATACCAGCGTCCCGAACTTCCCTATCAACCCTTGCGCGGCGGCCGTCTTGGTGTGGCCCATGCGCGCATAGAGCGTCGGTAGCGTCTGCGTGAGGAATACCGGGCAGGCGCGCGAGCCGCGGCAGGTAGACAGGAAGGCCTCGTCCTTCTCCGTCACGAAGTAATGGCACTCGTCCGCGTACAGGAACACCGGGCGCAGCTGGTGCTGTCTATCCAGCCCGTTGCGCGCCTCGATCGCGCGTTCCGCTGCGTGCAGGAATAGCTGCTGGCCTATAATCCCGTCTTCCTTCCACGTCATCACCGGCATACACATGATGATGATTGCCCCATGGAACATCATCTCCGGGACGATCGTGGTTTTTTCGCAGAAGCAGCGCTTCAGTCGCCCATGCCGGAAGCGGTCGAACTTGCTCGAAAGCGTGATGACGATATTGCCGCGTGTTTTTTCCGGGATGGCGGGAAACTGGTACAGCCAATACTGCATCAGCTCGCGCTGCTTTGCTTCTTCTACGGGCATGGCGGGACTATCCACCATGCGCTTGAGCGTGCGGCCCGCATAGGATTGTTCGATCCATTGCGGGTCCGCATACTGCTCGGCTTCCGTCGCGGCCGTCGTCACGAAATCGATGATGTTGGTCACCGTCACCTTGCCATAGGCGATGTAGATGGCAGGGACGACGTAATTAAGGTTCTGCCGGAGGGTATGCGTCCAGAACTCCTCGCCGGCGCCGGCGACGCCATTGCCGGCAGCATGGTCCGCCGACGCGCTCACGCCCATCAGGGTTTCCACGACGGTGCCCTGTCCGTCCAGGCCATGATAGGAAAACTCGTAATCAATGAAGCTATAGCCCTGTGTTTCATCGAACAGGATGACGGAGGCGGCACGGCCGTTTTCCTTGGCGGCTTTGATCCAGTCGCCTATTTCTTCAGGTTTAGCCACCATGACCAGGCCGCCCATGCCCGCGCGCAAATAGGCCTGGCGCACGGCATTGCCCGTGCCAGAAGTTTTGCCTGAACCGATTCCGCCCAGGGCCAGGATCCCCTGCACGGCGTCGCGGAGTGTGAAGCTGTCTTTAGGCGATAGTTTCAGCAACGGTGTATCGAGGTCACTTACGAATGCTGACATGGCTGTCTTCCTCCCCGGTGTTGTCTGCATCCGCATCCACGGTGCTGACATCAATGTCCGCGCGAACATCGAAGCGGAACGCCCATTCGAGGGCGAACGGGTTGCAGCAGGCCAGCTCGCCCGCTCCGGCCGGTGGCGATAGCTGCCACATCAGCAATTCTGTATCGTACGGTACAATCAGCATGAGGGTTTCTCCTTGCGCGCAGCCCTGGCCGCCTCTTCTGCTTCGCGCCGCTGATCGGCGGCCTCGGTCGCTTTGAAAATGCCCCGCACTTGCTGGGATAGTGAAAGGTCTTCTTGCTCGGCAATCGTTTTGAAGTCGCCGATGAGCTGTTTCAGGTTTGAGAAAATTGACATGACTATTTGCTCCCTTCGATGGTTGGATGCGGATCGGAGGCCGTGGGCTTTTCGAGAACGACCAGCCCGCCACTGCGCCATATGCGCCTTATGTCCTCCGCCGTGAGGCACCGGCTCGGTTTGCCGGAACCCGTAGCGCCAAGCACAAGGGTGATTGCTTCCGGTGATTTATCGCTCATGGTCGGGCTCCTGCGGTGTGCGCTCGTCGCGCTTGTCGTGGGCTGCCGCTTCCCGCGCGTATTCCTGGAACGAAGGCGTGGCGGATTTCTCCGCCACGGTAATTTCTACAGGTGCATGGGAATCTCCAAACGACTGCCCAAAAAAGGCTTGTTCCACAAGCTTTTCTCTCACATCGGAGATGCCCGCCCCAATCCCTTTGAGCATTTCATCGAACGTGCTATTGCCGCTCATGGCGCTACCGCTTCAGCGCGTTGCGCAGCAACGCCGCCGCAGCCCCTGGTGCCGCGATGATTGGCGTAATCGGTACGGGCGCGAACGTGAATAGGGCCAGAGTCAATCCTTTGGCGAGAGCGAGCGGATGATCGTCACCGCTACGGCGCTGCAACACGTAGCAGCAATACCCGAGAACGCAGCACGCGATCGCGCTGAACGGCAATAACGCGCCGAAGGAAATTAAATCGCCGCCAAAAAGCAATAAATCCGTGGCAATCGCCAGCGCCGCGACGGCTGGCGAGATCGAGATGATGCTCAAAAATCCCCGGTCGGGGTCCTGATGGACAATGGAAATCGGTTCCTCGGCCGCAGGCGGCCGGTAGCGTTCAAGGTCTTGCATGTAGGTTCACCGTCGTTACACCGTTCGGAATGAACGGCATATTCACGATACCGCTGCCCTCAGTTCTTATCGGGCCACGAAAGGTCATGACAAATAGGCCCGCTATGCCCGCGCATGCGCCTGTCGGTGGCTCAACGGCCCGTTCTGGATGCTTTTGGACAAGTGTGAGCGAGTCCCGATACCATAGAATGATGGATATGCCTCCCGAATTCGTGCCGTTAGAACACAAGGATTTACTCCGTCAATGGACAGAAACGGTGTACACGATGGAGGTACTAGCGCCTGCTCAATTGGCGCTGGATATGCGCAGATGGCTCAAACAGCAAGAGCCTAAGTGGGAAGACAGGCACATACTGAGCGAGTCGCTTCTAAAAAGGTTTCGCGATCCTGACGACAAAGCGACTGGAGCCCGGAGCGGCAAGAAACTACGAGGTCTTTGGCTTTTCCTTTGGGCGCACTACCGCAAGCACAAGCCAGGCGGCGCATCGGAAGACGGTAGCGAGCCCCCCGATGCGGCGCATCCAAAATTACTCAGCCTCACATTAGAGAAATTCTTTGAGCAACGCTCCCGCGATGCTCGTGACGAAAAATCTGAACGGCTACAGTCCGTACTCGCCGGGCGATACGTTCTGTACCAACAAGATTATGAAATGGCTGCAGGCAGTATGGCTCCCCATAAGCGCATTCGCGCCTCGCTCATTGAAATCGAACCGATCGATAATTATCTTCAGGTCAAGGAGACGCAGCATTTCGAAGCGCTCGATCGAGCGACACGTCACCAAGTTGATTGTGGGGTGCTGTATTCCTGCGGGCCCTTTGTTGTCGGGATTATGGCGGCGGAAACCCCGGCATCGTTTAAATGCATGGTGATAGACACGATTTTTCCGCGGCCCGAACATGGGAAGCCCGCTAGGGGATTTTTGGGGAAAGTGCTTATCGCTGCTTCCTTTGATAATGAGTCTCGTTGTCTTCCTTCCTCGAAGTTTGTCTGCATGCGTGCGGAGGGAGAGGAACAACACGGCCTCTACGAATATGAAGACATTGATCGCATGGTCATGTTCCACTTCACGACACCGAGTTTTCATCCGATGTATGAGTTTGTTTTTTAATGAGCTTATCGCGTGGCGGCAACTTGACCCATTTCTTTTTCGGCCGCGCGAAAAGCGATATTCAAGATCTCTCTATAGCGCTTTTCTGCATCTTCCGGTTTTACTTCGTTGTCGAAAGCAGGTGTCCCTGCTTGCTTGATGCGCGCCCTTAAATCCCTCAGGGTCTCTGGCAATCCATAGTCTTTATCCCCAACGATACCCGGCTTGGCGTCCAACACATAACCAAGCTCTTTGTGATTATTCTCCGGGTCCGTTACCGGTAGCATCAGGCCAGCAATGTCGCACAGGACATCCTGTTCGGATCGCTTGCGAAATCCGGACTTATCTAACTCGGCATGCACCGTTTGAAAGAAGGCATTCAAAGCCTTCGTAGTCAACGGAGTGTCTGCAACTTTCACCACGTAAAAATACTTGCCAGTTGTTATCGGTTGTGGAGTTGAACATACCAACCAATTCGGTATGGGCAAGACAAATGCGGCGCCGATGTTCCCCGACAGCTTTTATTGGACATGTCTCGAATGGCGGGGAGGATTGTGGCATGTCGGGGCGCCCTTCAACTGGACCAGCACGAACATGAGCTGTTGCGATCGGCTAAGACCAAATAAGACCGAAATGGATCGGGCAGTCTTATCGCCAACGAGATTGCTTTTTTTTGCGCGAGAAAAGCGCCGAGTGCCAGCAATGCGACCTGGGATAGAAACGTGCAGTTGATCGGGATAGCCACTAAATTCGCACTGGCCGTCGTAGCATTTATTCGGCCTAAAAACTGTTTAGGGGACTTGTCTATACGGAAATTTTCATCTACGGATAGTGGTGGTGGAAGGAGTCCACCACCTATAGGTAGTAGGTCCACGCAAGCAAGGAATGGCTAACCGTGCTCTTCATTAACCCGACATCGAGCGCCCAAGGTGCGAAGGATTATTTCACCCGGCAGCTATCGCCGTCCGACTACTACCTTCGCGATTCGCAGGAGCTCACCGGTCAATGGCACGGCCTCGGATCGGAACTGCTCGGCCTGTCCGGCGACGTCACTCGCGAGCAATTCTTTAACCTTTGCGATAACGTAAATCCAGCGACCGGCGAGCAGCTGACCGCTCGTACGAAAGATGGCCGTAGGATTTTGTACGATTTCACCTTCGACGCACCGAAATCGGTAAGTGTCGCCTACGAAGTGGGCGGTGATGAACGCATCCTTGACGCGTTTCGCGACTCCGTACGCGAGACGATGGCGGACATGGAACCCGCCATGAAGACGCGGGTTCGCAGCGATGGTGCGGACAATGACCGGAGTACCGGCAACATGGTTTGGGCGGAATTCGTCCATCGCACAACGCGTCCCGTGGATGGGGTTCCCGATCCACAGCTGCACTGTCACGCCGTTACATTCAACGCGACCTTTGACTCCGAGGAAGACCGGTGGAAGGCGGCACAATTCGGTGACCTCGTCCGCGACAAAGGTTATTACCAGGCGGCATTTCATACCCGACTCGCAGGCCATCTTCGGGAGCTTGGTTACGGGATCGAGCGCGACGGTAACAGTTTCGCGCTCGCGGGCATTGATCGATCAATGTCGGAGAAATTCTCACGCCGGACGGCAATCATCGAGGAAGAGGCGGCAAGGCTCGGCATAGAAGGCGCCAAGGCAAAGGGCGAGCTCGGTCGCAAGACGAGGGAGGCCAAGAATACGGAAGGCACTATCAGTGAATTACGGGCCGACTGGAATGGTCGGTTGAGCGAAGCAGAGCGCCAGGCCATTACCGACGCGAAGGCCGGTAAATCGACGACGACGGCGGATGCCGTACAGGGGATGGATTTCTCGCTCTCTCACAGTTTCGAGCGTGAATCTGTCGTGACCGAGAAGAAGTTGGTCACGCAGGCGCTTATTCAGAGCGTTGGCAATGCGTCGGTCGAACAGGTGTGGGGGCAAGCGCAGCGCGACGGAATCATTACCCGCGAGATTGACGGGCAGAAATACGCCACGACGCAGGAAGTGTACCGGGAAGAATTGGCAATGGTCGCCTTCGTGCGCGACGGCCGCGGACAACATCGCAAACTTGGCGGCTCCGCCATAAATACCCTCGATCCCGCCTTGAGTGATGAGCAGCGGGAGGCGGCGCTGGTCATCCTCAATTCCCGCGATACGGTGACGGAATTGCGTGGCGATGCCGGCACCGGCAAAACCCGCATGATGCAGGCAACGGTCAAGGCCATCGAGGAGGGCGGACAGGAAGTATTTGCGTTTGCGCCATCGGCCAAAGCCTCCCGAGGTGTGCTCCGCGAAGAGGGATTTTCGACCGCCGATACGGTCGCGAAGCTCCTTACGGATGAGCCGACCCGGCAGAAAGTCCGTGGGCATGTGCTGTGGATTGACGAGGCAGGTTTGCTCTCCACGCGCGATATGAAACGGGTGTTCGATCTGGCCCAGCGCGAAGGCTGCCGCGTCGTGTTGTCGGGCGATATCAAGCAGCACAGCGCTGTGGCCCGTGGTGATGCGCTCCGGCTTCTGGAACAGGAAGCCGGCATGAAGTTCGCCCAATTAAAGCAGGTGCGTCGCCAGATCCACGAGGGCTATCGCGATGCCGTGGTCGCCATCAGCAAAGGCGATGTCCGGGGCGCAGATGGGCGAACGGGACTGGAAGCCGGCCTTGAAACGCTCGACCGCATGGGCGCGGTAATCGAACAGAATGGCGAGGACCGCTACCGGCACATTGCCGCGGATTACGTTGCGGCTACGGCAGAGGCCGGACGCAACGGCAAGCCTAAAACCGCGATCGTGGTATCGCCGACGCATGCCGAAGGAAAGCACGTTTCCGAGGAGATACGTGAAGAGCTGAAACGTGCCGGGCGGCTCACCGGCCGGGAGCGTGAGTTCACCGTGTTAAAGCCGATTAGCCTTACCGAAGCGCAGCGCGGGGACGCAGGCAATTTCCGGGTCGGCGAGGTCGTCCAGTTCCAGCTGACGGCCAAGGGGTTCAAGCGCGGCGAGCGCCTGTCTGTGACGCAGGTAGATGCGCAGGGCGTGACGCTCGCGCGTGCGGATGGTACGGCGGCTACCCTACCCTTGCGGGAGTCGGCGAAGTATCAGGTATACCAGACGGAAAAGCTGGCGCTCGCGGCAGGTGACCGGCTGCGCATCACCATGAACGGATGGACCTGTGAGGCGAAGCGCGGGCCAAAACTGGCAAAGAGCCGCCTGAACAACGGCGACGCCTTCGAGGTCGCCGGCTTCACATCCCAAGGTGATATCAAACTCGCCAATGGCTTCGTGGTTCCCAAGGACTATGGCGGGCTGACGCAGGGCTACGTCGTCACTTCCCACGCCTCCCAGGGATCGACCGTCGATAAGGTCCTCATCGCGCTCGGCTCAGAGTCGCTTGCCGCCGCGGATCGCCAGCAGTTCTACGTCTCCGTTTCACGTGGACGCGAATCGGTTCGCATCTACACGGACGACAAGGAAGCGATGTTCTCCGGCGTCAAGCAGGACGCGGTACGCCTTTCGGCGAGCGAGCTCATCAAGGAGACAAAGGTCGAGGCGACACCCGCACAGAAAAGTCCTTTACAAGAGCTTACGACGCTGCAACGGATACAAAGATTCTATCGCGCGATGCGGGACCGCATTGCAGAGATCGGCTTGCATTGGGGAAACAGAGAGGAGTTAGCACGTGGGTGATCAAAAATTTGTCAGCGCAGTCGATAAGATTCTGGGTAAAAGCCCGCCACGTCACGAGCCGGAAGCAGGCGGCGAGCAATTCCGGGATGCGTTTGACGAGGTCCGCGCGCCTAAGGTGCGTGGTCGGGAAGGAATTACCCTGAATGTCCGTCTCGCCGATGGGCGCTGCGAGGGCTTCAGTTATGCCTACCTGGTGCGCGTGAAATACGTGCCCGGCGACACGTTGACGGTGCAGTTTGTCCAGACGGAGATTGTCATCCAGGGCCGTAAGCTAGGACCGTTATACCTCAGGCTGCTGGATCATCGCGTCGAGGCGGTTCAGGAAGGAACGGACACCGAAGAAGGGCTGAAGCCGGACGATGCCTCGCATATCGACAGCATATCCATCAACGACGGCGAGGAGAAAGCGGCATGAACGACGACTTGTTAAAAAAGCTTGCCGACGACGAGCTTGCACAACTTGTGCTCCATGCGCAGCGGGAAATCGCGCTGCGCACCCGCAAGCGCAAAGAGGACACCATTGCCAAAATAAAGGAGTTGGCAGGCGCTGCCGGCGTGTCCGTTTCCATAAAAGGTACGCGCGGGCGTCCGCCTACGCGTGAAGGCAATACCAAGCCGGTTCGGATGATCCGGGAGAAGTGAGTCCGACGTGTCGAACCTGCCCCCTTCCCTGTTGAAGCGCACGATGTTCATCGAGGAGTTGTCGGTGCTCATCGGAAAAGCTCCGACAACGATCCGGACCTGTGCCACTAACCGGAAGTTTCATCACCTCATCCCGCGGCCGTTCAAGATGCCGCATTCGAGGCGGCTTGTATGGTACGAGGAGGATGTGGTGGCGTGGCTTGAAGGATCTCAGACGGTTACTCCGGTCCTCGTGCGGCGCCGGGGGCGGCCGACGAAGCTGGAGCAAGTGCAGCGGGCGAGTATGAAGGCAGACGAAATCGGGAAATAGCGATATAAAAATCGCGCCTGCGGCGCGCTAGGTCCAAGGAGGCTCTGCCCCCTTGGAGAGCCCCCGGGATTTAACGCTTTAGTGCCGAAGCTGGGGGCGGTAGTGTGTAAGCGTAGTGAGAAGACTAATCGTTGCTGTGCGGGCGAGTTTGGTGCCCTGTCGTCGATTCAATCCGGCTATATACAATCATTGTCGGTGCGATCTACGTTACGCCTTAAACCTGCCAAGCGTCTTTCTATCCAGTGTGAGGTTTGAGCTGTTAGTTATCCCCACCGTAAGAATTCAAATTCTAAGTTCTAAATTCGTAGCTCAAATTGATGTGGTTGCTCAGAGGCTTGTGGGAGCTAACGTAACCTTTGGGGGGATTAACGCTACCTGATGGGGGCGCAACGTAACCTTTGGGGGGCGTAGCGTAACTTCTTGGGGTAATGATTGGCTGAAACGCTGGGCTCTCAACCATTGTAAACCGTGCAGGAAGCGACGAGCCGGTGTGTTCACGCTCTCTGGCAGCCATTCTCCGGCCGAAAATCCTATCGTAACTTTTCGGGGGCGGCGTGACGTATCGTAACTTTTGGGGGGAACGCAGAGTCAAAGATGTCGCAACCTGTAAAGCGGGTCTCAGAGTAGCTTCCAGCTTATCGTAACTTTTCGGGGGAGCTGTTACGAACGCGGGCATACGCGTGCGAAGTTGGATGAGCGCTTTACCGACGCAAAGCTAAAGAGCCGCATCGGGCTTATCGTAACTTTTGGGGGGAGGCGCGTAAGCACTCCAGCATCCCCG
>PLAH01000184.1 GCA_003134045.1 Gammaproteobacteria bacterium | reverse complement strand
GAATTTCGTGTGGCGGCGCGAGGTGTTGCCGCTCATATCCGCGCACGTGACCACCGGTGAGGCGCTGCCGGTCGACATGCTGCAGCGCCTGCTCGGCACGCGCACCTTCAACGCGGCGCTCGATACCTTGCGCCAGATCGAACTCGCCAGCTTCGATTTCGAACTGCATGCAAACTTCGACCCTGCGGTCGGCGCCAAGGTCGCCGAGACCCTCGCCGGCGTCCGCCGGCGGGTCGCGGTGGTTCCCGCAGCCTCGTTCAACCGAATGGCATCGAGCTTCGCGCATATTTTCGCCGGCGGCTACGCGGCCGGATATTACAGCTATAAATGGGCGGAAGTGCTTGCCGCGGACGCATTCGAGGCGTTCGAGGAAGCCGGTGTGTTCGATAGCACGACCGCGAGCCGGTTTCGCGATACCATCCTGGCTCGCGGCGGGAGCTTGGACGCGATGGAGGCCTTCGTGCGCTTCCGCGGCCGCCAGCCCGACGTGCGGCCGCTGCTCAAACAAACCGGAATCGCCGCGTGAAAGCAGCGGCCGCGCTGCTCCTGGCGCTGGCCGCGACGAATCAGGGCCAGGCGGCGATCGCCTACGTCACCGACGAGCTGGTGCTCGGCGTGTATGCGAGCCAGAGTACTCTGGGGCCGCGTCTCGCCACATTGCACTCGGGCGCGGCGGTCGACACGCTCGCCAGCAGCGGCGACGCGACCCAGGTGCGCCTTGCCGACGGCACGACCGGGTGGGTCAAGAGCGCGTATCTGGTCAGCAGCGCGCCCGCCACCGTCCGCATCAAACAACTGCAGGAAGAATTGGATCGGCGGCTCGCGACGCCGCTGGGCCTCGCCGAAGCCGCGGAGCGCAGCGAAGTCGAGCGCTTGACGCGCGAGCTCGCGAAGCAGCCCGGCGCGGCCGGCGCGGGCGCGTCCGCCGAAGGCAAGGGGGGCGCGGGCAGTCCGGGTACGGCCAACGGAGGCGCGGTTGGCGTGCGCGCCGCCGGACCCGCTACGTCCCGGGCGTCATCGTTTCCGTGGCGTTGGTGCCTCGCGGTCGGGGGTGCGCTGGGCGTGGGATTCTGGCTGGGCTACGCCACCCTGGCGCGCCGCGTCAAATTGAAATTCGGCGGAATCAAGGTATATTGAACATATGGTTCTGTTTCCGGCGAACGGCTGCTGAAAGGAGAACCAGGCACATGGCGTCCGCCTCTTCAACAGCTTAGACTTCCGCGGATGCAAGACCTTCGCCGTAACGATTATGACGTTACGAACTCAGTCCAGGTGAGTTCAACCGCAGCCGTCACGGACGCGGTCGGCGATTTGTTCGCCGCCGCCTGGCCCGGTGACTCGTTCGATCGCGTGGCACTGGCCTTCCGGGAATTCGACAAGCTGTTCACCGGCCGCATGCCCGGCTACCACGGCGTCGACACGGTGTATCACGACCGTCAGCATTCATTGGATATGACTCTCGCCATGGCGCGCATGATGGTGGGCTACGAAGGCAGCGTCGAACCGCACGCCCGCTTCGGAGCCGAACGCGCCGTCATGGCGCTGGTGGTCTCGTTATTCCACGACGCCGGCTACATTCGCGAAGCGAACGACAGCAAACACCGCAACGGCGCGGAATTCACCCTGTACCACGTCACTCGAAGCGCACGCTTCCTGGCGCGCTTTCTCCCCATCGTGGGGATGGAGAGCTGGGTGCCGACCGCGACCCGTGTCGTGCATTTCACCGGCTATGAAATCGATTTGAAGCAGATTCAATTGCCGGACGGGCGGGACCGCAAGCTGGGCCATTTGCTCGGCACGGCCGATTTGATCGCGCAGATGGCGGACCGCTGCTATCTGGAGAAATGCCGCGATCGCCTGTACCCGGAATTCGTTCTCGGCGGCATCGCGGCGGCCCCCGGCACCAACGGCGCACTGCAAGTGCGCTACAGCTCGGGATTGGATCTGCTGCGGCAGACGCCCCGGTTCGTCCGCGAGACGCGCGTCCAGCGTCTGGACGGCGAGTTCGAATTCGCCTATCGATACGTGGAGCCGCTGTTCGGCGGAACGAACCCCTACATCGAGGCCATCGACCGCAATTTGAGTTTTCTGGATCGGGTGCTGCGTACCGGGCGCTGGCCCATGCTGCGCCGCAACCCCCCGCTGTTCACGTCCGAGGAAGATCAGCTGGGCCAGGTCAGGGGACTGATGTTGAACCGGTTGAAGGTGCTCTGGGCTTGATTTCGGCGCCGTGACGTCGACCGGTTCGAACCCTGGCGGGCAAGCCGAGGCAATATCCACAACCGGCCAACGTCACTGGGCCAAGGTACCGGCCGCGCCGGCTACGGCCAGTCGATTGCCGCCACGTAGCGGGCATGCAGCCCATCGAGCTGCGCCAGGACTACATCCTTGCCGAGCATGGCCGAATCCTTAAGCGCCGCCGCCAAGACCGCGGGAGTCAACGCGCGACGCGCGCTTTCCGCCAGGGGCGCGAAACTGAAATGCCAGGGCTCGGCGCGCACACCGGACAGAACGCCGCGAAACGGACGAAAGAAACCATACCGGGGGGCGTGAATGGCGAGCCAGTCCGCCAGCGGCGCGAACGGACCCCCGTCATCGAACTCTTCCTGCACCAGTTGCACGCGGTACCCCGCCGGCACCGCGCCCGCGTCGATGAGGTCGATGTCGGTTCCCCAGTGATGCCGGCTGGCTCCCGGCAGCGCCGACCACAGCAAGATGGCGGCCACCCGCTCCGGCGGCGATAACTGGCTGGCGTCGAGGGCGCCTCCCGCGGCGTCGATGAGCGGCCTGTCACCGCTGAACTTGCCGTTCCAGATCGACAGCTGGCGGTCGAAATCGCGAAAGCTGCTGACCGGCCACAGATCGAACCCGGCCGCCGCCGCCGCGCCGCGCATATTCAGGAACGGTTTCACCACTTGGGCGTGCAACGTGCAATCCGGCTGCGCCACCTCGAGCACGTGCGTTCGAGCACGGCCCGTGAGCTCGGCGGGTGTCACGGGGTGGCTGCGCGCGCCGCCGCGAGCTCGGCGACCTGGTCGAATATCCGCGTCAATATCGCCGGCTCCTGGGCACCCGAGATGGTGTATTGGCCGTCAAAGATGAACGTCGGCACGCCGGTGATACCGAGTGCCGCGGCATGCCGCTCCGCGGCGACCACGCCGTCCTGGCCCTCGCGCAGCACCAGGGCAGAGCGCGCTTCCCGCTCGGATAGTCCGCTCTGCGCGCCGAGCCGGACCAGCTCGTCCACATCCCCGATGTCGGCGCCCTCCTGGAAATAGGCTCGCATGATGCGCTCTTTGACGGGGGACTGAAGTCCATAGCGTGCGGCGTGCGCGATCAGGAGATGCGAGCGCCGGGTGTTCGGCAGGAGGCGAATGAGATCGAAGCGATATTCCAGACCCACGGCCTGGCCGTAACGCTGCAGCGTCTCCTCCACCGCCGCGACCCGCGCCGCATCGCCCATCTTGGCGGCCAGGTATTCCCGGCGGTCCACACCCTCCCAGGGCAGATCCGGGTTGAGCTCGAACGGCCGCCAGACCACGCGGGGCTCGAAATGCGGACGCTCCGCCAGCGCCAGTTCGAAGCGGCGCTTTCCCAGGAAGCACCACGGGCACACCGTGTCGGAATAGATATCGATTCGCATCTGCACACTCATGGGGGGGATTGTACAAGGCCCCTTATGGGCTTTGGCGTGAACGAGTATCATCCGGAAGATGAAGCGACTTGGTCGGCCGGCATAGACTGCAATGGCACGCAGCCTAAAGACAAATTATCTGCTGTTTGCCCTGTCAGGCGGCACGGCGCTGTTTTTGCTGCTGGCAGGCTTGTCATATTACGAGCATCGGGTCGATACCGCCGACATCAATCAGCTGACGCACGCCGCGGTCGAGCAGAAACTCGAGGCGGATCTCGAGGCCCGCGCCGCGTCTTTGAGCAAGATTACGGGCGCGTTGCTGGCGCCCGTGATGAGCGGCGGCGGCAAGACGGCCGTCGCCGTGATCGCCCAGCGGCTTCTCGAGGAACGCGACATCGAGCGTGTCGAAGTGCGCGACGTCCACGGAGTCGTATTGTTCACCGGCAGCAATGCGGCGGCCGATTCCTCAGCTCCCGGCCCATTCGTGTTGCAGAGCAATATTCCCGGCAAGAACGCGATCGCACCGTCCGCCGGGACCCTGCAGATATGGCTGGATCGCGCCAAGATGCAGGACACTCTCGACAGCATCCAGACGCAGATGGAAAGCCAGCAAGGACACCAGGTCAAACGGCTGCGCGGGCTTCTGGCGGGCGTCGCATTGCCCCTGATTCTGCTGGGGCTGATCGGGGCGTGGTTGATCGCGCGCCAGCTCTCCCGGCCTATCACGGCTCTGGTCAAATCGGCCGACCGGATCGGCGAAGGCGATTACACCCGCCCACTCACCGTGATGCGCCGCGACGAACTCGGCGAACTGCAGGGCGCGCTGGAACGCATGCGGCAGAATCTCGCCGAAACCACCATCACCAAGAATTACCTCAATACCGTGCTCAACAGCTTGAGCGACGCGGTGCTGGTGACCTCGCCGGATGGCATCGTCAAGAGCTGCAACGAGGCAACGCAGCGGCTGCTGGGATACGCCGAGTCCGCTCTGGTGGGCAAACCGCTGACCAGCTTCATCGACGACGCGCACCGCGACGCATTCGATCCCAATAGCTCGGCGACCGAGGCGCGCGAAACCGTGCTGCGTACCGCCAGCGGGCAGACCATCCCCGTTTCCATGGCCAACTCGACGATCACCTCCGAGGATCCTCAGTTCCAAGGCAACATCTACGTCGCGCGCAACATCACCGAGCGCAAGCGCGCCGAGCGGCGCATCCGGTATCTGGCGCGCTACGACACGCTGACGAAGATGCCGAATCGCATGCAGTTCCAGCATCTGCTGCAGCAGGCGATCGCCCGTTCGCGGCGCAGCCAACGCTCGCTCGCGCTGCTGTACCTGGACTTGGATCGCTTCAAAGAAGTCAACGACACCTTCGGCCACGCAGCAGGCGATCGCACGCTGGAAATCTTGAGCGAACGTCTGACCCGAAACCTTTCCAAGGACACGGTCATCGGCCGGCTCGCGGGCGACGAGTTCGCGATGTTCATCGATGACCTGCCCATCGATGCCGACAACCGTCCCGCGCTGGCCGCGCTGGCCCGCACGCTGCTCGACGAGATCAGCCGCACGTTCTACGTGAACCAGCAAGAGGTCTACCTCACGGCCAGCGTCGGCGTGGCCATCTGCCCCTACGACGCCGAAAACGTGATCGACCTGATCCGCAACGCCGATGCCGCCATGTATCACTCCAAACAGAACGGCGGCAACTCGAGCGCGTTCTACATCCCCGAGATGAATGCGGCGGCCGTGGAACGCCTGATGCTGAAGAGCAAGTTGCGCCGCGCCCTGGAGCGCGACGAACTGGTGATCCTGTACCAGCCCAAGGTCGACCTGCGCGACGGGCGCGTGGTCGGGGCCGAAGCGTTGCTGCGCTGGCGGCTGCCCGGGCACGGCGATATTTCGCCCTCGCAGTTCATCCCGCTGGCCGAAGAGACCAGCCTCATTCTGGATATCGGCGAGTGGGTGATGAATCGCGTGTGTTCCGACTACCGCGAATGGCAGAAGACCGTGCCGCAGCCCGGCCGCATCGCCATCAATCTGTCGCTGCGGCAGCTCAAGCAGGCAAGCTTCATCGCACGCTGCCGGGCCGTGTTCCGGCGCAACGAAGTCTCGCCCACGTGCTTCGAGCTCGAGGTCACGGAAACCACCCTGATGACGGACCCGAAGCGCACCATCGGACTGCTGAACGAGCTCTATGCCATGGGGCTGCATTTGGCCATCGATGATTTCGGCACCGGCTATTCGTCGCTCTCGGCATTGCAGCAGTTCCCCATCGGCACGCTGAAGATCGATCAATCCTTCGTGCGCGACGTGGCCGTGGACTCCGACGACGCGGCCATCGTTCGCACCATCATCGACATGGGCAAGAGCCTCAATCTGGAGGTCATCGCCGAGGGCGTCGAATCGCCGGAGCAGCTCGAGTTCCTGCGCAAACATGGCTGCTACTACGCGCAGGGCCGCCTGTTCAGCGACGCCATGGAAGCGAAAAAACTGCTGGCCATTCTCGCGGCGCAGGCGCACGGCTCGCCGCAACACGCGGCGCTGTGCGCGCCGGTGCTGCGGCCGGTCGCGGTCAAAGCGTAGCGTGAGTGCAATCAATGCGGCCGGGCCACACAGGGACCGGCCTGACGCGACCCGGCCCGACGTAGCGCGGCCCGACGCGGCGCGAGCGGCCTGACGCGGGCTGCCCCCGCCGGGTAAAATCACTCGCTATGTTATCGGCTCGGGATCTCACCCTGCGGCGCGGTCCGGAGCCGCTGTTCGAGCAGGTCAATTTCACTATTTTTCGCGGCAACAAGGTCGGCCTCACGGGCGCCAACGGCTCGGGGAAGTCGAGTTTGTTCGCCGCCGTTCGCGGCGAACTGGGGGCCGATCGGGGGGATATAGAGCGGCCGTCCGGCCTCAAGATCGCTCACGTCGAGCAAGAGGTCGCCGCCAGCGACCGTGCCGCCATCGAATTCGTCCTGGATGGCGACACCGAGCTGCGCAGCGTGCTGGCGGCCATCGAGGACGCCGAACGGCGCGACGCGGCCATGGAGCTGGCCGAACTGTACGCGTCGCTCCAGGCCATCGATGGGTATCGCGCGCGTGCCCGTGCCGCGGCTCTCATGCACGGCCTGGGCTTCAAATCCTCGGATCTCGAACGGTCGGTGGCAGAATTCTCGGGCGGCTGGCGGGTGCGGCTGGCCATGGCGCGCGCGCTGGGCTCGAGAGCGGATCTCCTGCTATTGGACGAACCGACCAACCATCTGGATCTCGACGCCATCGTCTGGCTGGAAGAATGGCTCACCTCGTTCTCCGGGACGCTGCTGATGATCTCGCACGACCGCGAATTCTTGGACGCCATCATCGATCGCGTGCTGCACATCGAAAACAAGGGCGTGCGGGCGTACGCAGGCAATTATTCGCAATTCGAACAGAAGCGCATCGAGGAGCTGGCGTTGCAGCGGACGCTGCAGACCCGGCAATTGCGCCGGGTGGCGGAGATCACCACCTTCGTCAACCGCTTCCGCGCCAGTGCGACCAAGTCGCGTCAGGCGCAGAGCCGGCTGAAGATGTTGCAGCGCATGGAACGCATCGTGCCGGCGCACGTCGACAGCCCGTTCGAATTCGAATTCAAAACTCCGCTGAAGACCCCTCGCCCCCTGCTGACGGTGGAGAATGCCGCCTGCGGCTATCCCGGACGCATCATCGTCAAGGGCATCAACGCCGCCATCGGCCCGCACGACCGCATCGCATTGCTCGGCCCCAACGGCGCGGGAAAATCGACGCTCACCAAAATGTTGGCGGGCGAAGCCGAGCCGCTGGAGGGCAGGCGCATTGCCGCGGCGGACCTTGTCATCGGCTACTTCGCCCAGCAGCAGATGGAACAGCTGAAGCCGGATTGCGACGCGTTCTGGCATGTACGCAATCTCGGCGGACCCGATTTTGCCGCCGGCGACGAGCAGCGGGTGCGGGATCACCTGGGACGATTCGGCTTCGAGGGCGACCGCGCCTTCGAACCCGTCGCGCGTTTCTCCGGCGGCGAGAAGGCCCGCCTGACGTTGGCGTTGTTGGTGGCGAGGCGGCCGAACCTGCTGTTGCTGGATGAACCCACCAATCACCTCGACATCGATATGCGGCATGCCCTCACCGTTGCGTTGCAGGGGTTCGAAGGCGGTCTGGTGGTGGTATCGCACGACCGCCATTTGATCAAGACGGTGGCCGACACCCTGTGGCTGGTCGCCGACGGCAAACTCGAGGTGTTCGACGGCGATCTGAACGACTATCAGCAGTGGCTGAAGTCCCGTGCGAAAGCGCAGCAAACGGCGGATGAGAAGCCGAAGGCGGCCAGGAAGCCGCGCGATTCCTCGAGCCAACTGCAGCGCGAGCTCGAGCAGATCGAGCGGCGCATCGCAGCCATCGCGGCCGAGCGCGCGTCGTTGGACGAGGAGATTGCAGGTTCGGTTGCGGCGCCCAAGCTCGCGGCCAGAAGTGTGCGGCTCGCCCGCGATGCCGAAGCGCTCGAAGCACGCTGGATGGAAGTGGGCACCGCCATCGAAGCGGCGGAGGCGCAGGGCGCGAATGACATCTGAGGCACCATTCCCGCCGGCCCCGCGGTTCGGGCGGCGCGTCTGGGCGGTGGTTCTCCTGTTGGTTCTGATCTGGCTGGCGTACGGGTTCTGGAATTCCGTCAAGCCCATGCCGGCCGGCACGCATGTAGGCTCGCTTCCGGCGCGGCTCGGCGAATCGCAGGTGGAATTCATCGAGGAGGGTGCGCAACCGGGCGCGATTCTGCGGCGCGAACTCGCGTTCGTCGATCGCGCGGAACAGATGATAGTCCTCGATCAGTGTCCGCTGGCGCGCCCGCTCGCCGAGCATCTGCTGGCACGTCGGCGTCAACGCCCGAATCTCGAGATCGTGCTGGTCAGCGACCCGCGCGGCGACATCTACGGCGGCACGCCTGAGCAGACGTTGAGCACACTCGAAGCAGCCGGGATCATCGTCGTGCGCACGCGGCTCGAGCGCCTGCGGGATCCCAACCCGTTATATTCGAGTGCGTGGCGCTTGAGTGTGGGGTGGTGGAGCGATCCTTTCGACGAGGTATCCGACCGGGCAACGCTCGCGTCCGAATTGCGCAGGCGCAACGATCGAGCCGATCGGCGTCAATTGCTGGTCGCCGACGACGGCGCCGGAGGCTGGTCCAGCCTGATCGCCTCGATGGCGCCGCGCGACCCGACTACGCCGGGCGGCGCGGCGGTGGAAGTCCGCGGACGCCTGGCCCGCGACATCATCGCCAGCGAACTGGACATCGCGGCCTGGTCCACCGACGACGATCGGCTGCCCGCCGCGCCGCCGGCCGAGATTCGCGCGGTGGGCTCCATCGACGCGCGCTTCCTCACCGAGGGCGCAATAGCCGCCGCCTTGCGCGATTCCATCGCCGTCGCGGCGGGCGGCGATTCGGTCAGCGTCGCCGCGCGGGCACTTGGCGATCGAGCCTTGATTCACGCCCTGCTGCACGCCGCGGCGCGCGGTGCGCATGTGCAACTGCTGCTCGATCGCCAAGTGCCCGCGAACCAGGCGGTGGCCGCGGAACTCGCGCGTACGGGTGCCGGCAGCATCGATATTCGGTGGGCTGCGAGCGGGGCCGCCGGCACGAGTTTCGTGCTGGTCCAGCATCGCGACGACGCCTGGCTCGACGTGGGATCGGCGCAGCTCACCCGGCGCGCGCTCGACGATCTGAATCTCGAGGCAAACATCGAACTGCACATGCCGGCGCGCGCCGGCCCCGCGCGGGCGGCAGCCGATTCGTTCGCGCGGGCATTCGCCGGAGGCTCCGCCTACTCGGAGCATGCCGACGAGTCGAGAGGGACCTACTGGCGATACCGAGTGGCAGAGGCCACGGGGCTAGCGATGTTCTAGGGCGCCCGCGAGCGTGTGCGTGGTATTGGCCACGATCTCGGCGAGCGCACCATCGACGGCTCGTTCGTAGGCATCGACGATGGCGGTCAGACGATTGCCTACCGCCGGCTGCCGCGAAGAGGCCTCGAAGCTCGCAAGAACCTGCCGGTCGCCGGCCCTGCCAACCCGGGCCAAGAGGCCCACGTGGATGGTCGGCGCCGACGCCGCCGACGCGTACTCGGCCTGAAAATCGGTGACCTCGAGTTCCAGCCAATAGCCGCTGGCGAAAGCCGAGGCTTCGGCGCTCACATTGCGCAGATGCGCTGCGGAGTGAAAGGCCTGGATCGCAAGATCCTGAAGCACCTGGTCGAGCGGCCCGCTCCAGCGCGCGGCCGCAAAATAGTCCAGACGCCGATCCGGATACAGCACGGCGATGCGGTCGGACTCGAGGCCCTTGCGAATGCGCGGCCGCAGCACCGCAAGATCCGCCGCCAGCGGACCGGCCACGGACGGAATTGTGAGACCGGCCGGGCTCGTGGCGCGCGTGCCTAAATCGGCGGACAGCAAGTACACGGAGGAGGGTGCCGCCTTGCTCTGGAACAGCGATCCGGTGCACGCCGTGGCAACACCGAGCCCAACGCACGCGATCGCCGTTCGCAGCGCGGCGTGCACCGGCTGCGGGCCGTTGCGCCGCACGGCGAGCGACGCGCCGTCCCCGCCGGCACGCCTGAGTGTCCGGCAAAAAAAGGTCACCTGGGTACCTCGACGCCGCGATAGCTCGATTCGTACAGGAATTGCGACGGGTTTTGCTTCAGGGCGACCGTCAGATCGCGAAAATCGCGCGCGGCCGCCCGGCTCTCGCGCAGCAACTGTTCCAATTCGGGCAGGCTCTGGTTGGTGAACCGAGAGATGCCGGGTTCGTTGTCGGAGACGAATCGATCCAGTTTCTCGGAGGTGCTGGCGAGGCTTTCGGTGACGAGCCGCACGTTGGCCAAGGCCACTTTGAGATCGGGGGCGGCTTGGGTGGCGATGCCGTGCAAATCGTCGGCGGCCTCTTTTACGTCATGCGAGGCCGCGCGCATGTCGGCGACCAGGGTTTGGATGTCTTGCAGCGTCGCCGGCAGGCGCTCGCTGGCGATCCGCGTGTTCTCCAATGTGATACGAAAGGCGCGCATGTTGTCGTCGCTGAACACTTCATTGAAATGATCCACGAGTTCGATGGCGTGAGTGGCCAAAGCCGGCAAGCTGCTCAGGAGCACGTCGAAATCCGAGGGAACGGAGCGAATGACGGGATAGTGCAGACCCGGCGCCAGCGAGCCTGAGGCGGTGGCTTTCTGATCCTGCTGCAGATCGATGAACAGCAGGCCCGTGATTCCCTGCAAACTCAGCGACGCCTTGGTGTGGCCGTCGATGGGCGCGCTGGCATCGATGTCGGCGATCACCTGCACCCGCTTGCGCTGCTGTGGATCGAGCATGATGCGTATCACCTTGCCCACGTCGACGCCGAGGTAGCGCACCGGACTGCCCTCGGTCAGTCCGCTGACGGTCCCTTGGAAATAGATCTCGTAGCGCTGATAGGTGCGCTTGTCCTGCTGGTCCGTATACCAGAAGACGAACGACACCCCCATGGCGATGACCAGCAGCACGAATGCACCGACGGCTACGTAATTGGCATCCCTATCCATTGACTTCCTTTTCGGCGGCGCGCGCCCGCGCCCCGTGAAAATACTCGTGAATCCACGGATGCTGACTCCGCAACATCCCCTCGAGGGTATCGGTGACCATGTGGTGATCGACGATGACGCCGACCCGGTTGCACGTCCGAAACAGCGTATCCAGGTCGTGCGTGATCATGACCACCGTGAGCTGAAGTTGTGAGTGAAGGTACAACAGTAGCTCATCGAACGCCGCAGCGGAAATGGGGTCCAGGCCCGAGGTGGGCTCGTCGAGAAACAGGAGCTTGGGCTCCAGGCTGAGCGCACGCGCCAGCGCCGCGCGCTTGACCATGCCGCCCGACAGCTGCGCCGGGTACTTCCGGGCGGTGTCCGGCGGCAGCCCCACCAGCGCAAGATTCAGTTCGGCGAGCCCGTCGAGCGTCTCCTCGGGCATCGAGAAATATTCGCGCAAGGGGAGCTGAATGTTCTGCGCGACGGTGAGCGAGCTTATCAGGGCGCCGTTCTGAAACGTCACGCCGTAACTTCGCACCAACCGGCTTCGTTGCTCGCGCGACAGATGCCGCATGTCCTGTCCGTACAGTTCCACCGTTCCACCATCCGGGCGCCGCAGTCCGAGGATGGACCGCAGCAACACCGACTTGCCCGAGCCCGAGCCGCCGACGACCCCGAATATCTCGTTCGACCGGACCTCCATGTCGAGTCCGTCATGCACGACCTGGGTGCCGAACCGGTTGACCAGTCCTTGCACCCGAATGATGGAGCTGGACGCCGGCTCCTGCATCAGAAGTCGATTTGCATGAACAAGACGGCGAACAACGCGTCGGCCAGGATGACCATGAAGATGGACTGCACCACGGCCACCGTCGTCAGCCGCCCCAGCTCGCGTGCGGATTCGCGCACTTGCATGCCGCGATACGTCCCCACCATACCGATGAGGATGGCGAACACCGGCGCCTTGATGAGGCCGGCCCAAAACGTCGTGGGCGCAAGCGCTTCGCGCATCCGGCTCGTGAATTGCGGCAGCGAAATGTGCAGATTCAGCAGCGACAGCAGGCCGCCGCCGGCGAGACCCATGGCATCGGCGATGACGGTGAGCAGGGGCAGCGCGATGACCAGCGCGAGTATTCTAGGCAGCACGAGTATCTCGATCGGATTGATGCCCATGGCGCGCAGCGCATCCGTCTCCTCGTTGAGCTGCATCACGCCGATTTCGGCGGCGAACGCGCTTCCGGAACGGCCTGCTACGATGATGGCGGTGAGCAACACCCCCATTTCGCGCAACACCGAGATGGTGACCAGATCGACCACGAAGATGTCGGCACCGAAGCGCGCCAGCTGCTGCGCACCCAAGTAAGCCACGATCACGCTGATGAGGAAGGCGATCAATGCGACGATGGGGATGGCCGTAATGCCGGTCTCGTACACATGCCGCACCAATGAGGAGGGCCGCAGGGCCCGCGGGCGCCTGAACGCTTCGCCGAGTACCACGACGATGCGGCCGAAGAACCCGACCACGCCCTGCACTTCGGCGCCTTGCAGCAGGGTCCATCGGCCGAGTCCGCCGAGGGTGCTGTCCAACGTCGGCGGAGCGCTCGCTGCGTGCAGCGCGCGCCGCTCGACTTTGAGTTTCCGCAGGAACTCGAGGGTGCTGGGCCCGCCGATGTGAACGACGCGCAGACCGCGCTTCGAGCTCGCGGCGGCGCTCGAGTCCGTGTCGGCGCTCAAGTCCCCCAGGCGCGTCAGCAACGCCCACGCCGGGCCGATTCCGGGATCGGCGGCGCGCGACCAGTCGCACACCAGGGTGCCGCTCAGCGGCGTATTCAACTGCCCGAGTTCCAGATCCAGCGTCGCCATCGCGGCCAGCGACCAATCGCCGTTCAAGGCGAGGTGCCACTCATCGCCCTGCCGCGTCAGCGCCAGCGCATTCATGAATCAGCGGCCCGCTTCCATTTTGATTACGATCGGATTCATGGCTATATGCTAGCAGGAAGGAATGCATGCATAACGACCCGCTGCTGCTGATACTGATTCTGCTCGCCGCCTCCGTCTGCGTGGTTGCCGCGGTCCGCAAGCTGGCGCTGCCGGCGATTCTCGGCTATCTCTTCGTCGGCATGCTGCTGGGACCGCATGCGCTCGCGTTGGCGGTTGACAATGAGACGACGCGGCTGCTCGCGGATTTCGGCGTGGTCTTTCTGGTGTTTACCTTGGGACTGGAATTTTCGCTGCCGCGCTTGGTGGCCATGCGGTGGGAAGTGCTGGGCGTGGGCGGCGCGCAAGTGTTCGCGACCACGGCCCTGATCGCCGCCGTCGCCGTCATGCTGTTCGATATCGCACCGGTGATCGCCGTCGTGATCGGCGGCGCCACCGCCATGTCCTCGACGGCCATCATCATTTCGCAGCTGACCGAGCAATCCGAGAACAATCGGACCCATGGGCGGCTGGCGGTCGCGATCTGCCTGTTTCAGGACTTGAGCTTTCCTCTGTTCCTTGCGCTGCTGTCGGCGCTCGCGAATGGCGGCGCCGCCGCGAACGCGACCCACATCGCGGGCGCGGTGGGCCTTGCCGTGCTGGCGCTGCTGCTGGTGCTCGCCGCGGGGCGCTGGCTGCTGCGGCCGTTGTTCCTCGTCATCGCATCGGTGAGATCCACGGAACTGTTCTCCCTCGCCGTGCTGCTCGCGGTGCTGGCCTCGGCCTGGGCCACGCACGCGGTGGGGTTGTCGCTCGCCCTCGGCGCGTTTCTCGCCGGCATGATGCTGGCCGAAACCGAATTCCGGCACCAGATCGAAGCCACCATCCGCTCCTACCGCGAGGTACTGCTCGGCCTCTTCTTCATCACCGTCGGCATGCTGCTCGACGTACGCTTGCTGTTCCGCGATCTGCCGTTGGTTCTCGCGATTCTGGCGGGCATGTTGATACTGAAAGCCGCGGTGGTGGCGGTGGTCTCGAAGCCCGCCACCCGGAGCTGGTTCAAGTCGTTGCGCACGGGGGTGGTGGTCGCTCAGGGCGGAGAGTTCGGCTTCGCGCTGTTGACCCTGTTGCTCCGGCGCGAGCTCGCGGATCCCGCCATCGTACAGCCGCTGCTGGCGGCGATCGTTCTGTCCATGGTGCTGTCGCCGCTCCTGATCCGCCACAATCGACGCATCACCCGAGCCGTCTTGAGCGAGTCGGGTCCGCCGCGGACGGCGGCGATGCGCGAGACCCAGGCAACGCTGGCGGTGGCCGAGCGCGATCACGTGGTGATCTGCGGCTTCGGGCGAGTGGGCCAGAACATCGCCCGAGTGCTCGAGCAGACCGGCTTCGAATACATCGCGCTCGATCTCGATCCCTACCGCATCCGTGTCGGCCGTCAAGCGGGCGACCCGGTCATCTACGGCGACGCCGGCCAGGTGAACGTGCTGGAGAACGTCGGGGTCGCGCACGCCAGTTGCGTCGTCATCACGTTCGCGAGACCCGAGGTGGCGCTGCGGATTCTGCGTGCCGTGCGCGAGCTGCGGACGGATGTGCCGATATTGGTGCGCACCCAGGACGACAGCAGGCTCGAAGAGTTGCAGGCCGCAGGCGCGACCGAAGTGGTGCCGGAGACGTTGGAGGCCAGCCTCATGCTGCTGTCGCATCTGCTCCTGCTGCTGAAGCTGCCGGTGCCGCGCGTCATCCGCACGGTGAATGACATCCGCAGCCATCGGTACGGAATGTTGCGGCAACATTTCAGGGGCGCGGGCGCGGAGTTTCTCGATGACAGTCACGCATTCCGTGAGGAGCTTCACAGCGTCGTCCTGCCTCCGCATGCTTGGGCGGTGAGCAAAAGCCTTGCGGAGCTCGCGCGACGCGGCTCGAAGGCGGCGGTGAGCGCGGTGCGGCGCGACGGCATCGTCGGCCGCGAGCCCGGACCAGACACCATATTCAAGGTGGGCGATGTCGTGGTGCTTTGCGGTACGCCCGAGGCCGTCGAGCATGCGGAGACCTTGCTGCTGATGGGTTGAAAAACTGCTTTACAACCGACCCCGCATGCTTCCATAGTATCCGGGCTGTTTAAGGGCAAACCCGCTGAAAAGCGGGGACGCAAAACCACCGGTCTAAGGGGCTTCGAACGAGGCCTGACGATAGCGGGGTCGCCAGTATCGATGCACTGCGGTGCATGCGGAGCGTGTCGGTTTGTGCCCCCGGACAGCAAGCTTTGGTTCAGCTTGTTTCCATTCTTTCGGGGATGCACATGGTACTCAAAAGCACTCGTTCTCCCGGTGCGGACGCATCCGGGCTGTTTCGCCGGCCGCGCCTCGTGATGCGCGCCAAGCGAATCGAAGAAATTCCAACGATCATCGCGCAGACCAAGACCTATCCCACCCCCGTGCGCATCGTCGGCGCCGATTATTCGCAGACACGCTGCGTCGGCGGCGACGGCGGGACCACGGTCGACACGAGTGCCCTCGACAGGATATTGGAACTCGGCGAGACCACGGTTCGCGCCCAAGCGGGCGTGCGCATCGGTACCCTGGTCCGTGCGCTGGCGGAGCGCAATCAGGAACTCGCCCTGACGCCCGAAATGGGCCACATCTCCGTCGGCGCCTTGGCGGTCACCACCTGTCCGCAAGCCTCGCAGACCGGCGGGATGGCACAGCTATCCTCGCTCGTCACCGAACTGAAGCTCATCACGCCGCAGGGCAAGATGATGACCGTCACGGAGCGCGACCGCGATTTGATGCGCGTACTGCGCTCGAGCTTCGGCCTGCTCGGCGTCGTGCACGAAGTCGTGCTGCGCGTACAGCCGATGGTGCCGGTGAGGATCGACTACCAGGTGGCGAGCCTCAGGGAGTTCACCGCCCGCTTCCCCGGCATCGTCGATGCGCCCGGCGCGCTGCGGCTGCATATCTCACCGTTCAACGACCGGATCATCGTCGAGCGCCGCACGCAGGAGGACGTCGATAACTCGAGCCGCTCGGGGATCTGGCAGATCCGCAATTCGGTGATGCGCAACGTGCTGCCGGCATTCGGTTCGACGGTGGGCAGCGTGCTCGCCGCCCCCGGCGTGCGCGCCGCCGTCGTGTCCGGCGTGCAGCGCGCCCTGCGGGCCACTCTCGACCGCGCCGCCCGCGGCGTGGTGATGTACGCGCACGAATGGATGCGCGATCTGCCGCAGGAAGCCTGGAAAGCGCGCTACACGTACAGCCTGTGGGCATTTCCCCAAAACGACTTCCCCAAACTCCTCCAAGCGTACTTCGCGTTCTGCAAGGCACACTACAAAGAACACCGCTATCGCTGCAATGTCGTGAACGGCGCGAGCCGCCTGCACCAGGACCGCGGTTCGCTATTCAGCGTGAGCCATTCCGGACCCATGTTCACGCTGGAGCCCTCATCCACCGGCGAGAAGGGATGGGATGATTTTCTCATCGATTTCAACGATTTCGCGCACCGCTTGGGCGGCACGCCGACGTTCAACCAAACGCGTGCCTTGCAGCCCGAGCACGTCGCCAAAGCCTTCGGCGAGCGCGCGAAATTGTTCCGCGCGCTGCGGCAGCGCACCGATCCGCTCAATCGCCTGCGCAACAGCTATTTCGCGTACCTGTTGGGCTGAGGCCGGGCTGCCGGGCGACGCCGGCGTGGCGAGCCCCGGCGGCGGCTAGAGATTCGAGACGATTTTCGCCTTGATGCTCTCGAACTCCGAATCGCTGATGAGCTTCGCGTCCAGCATCTCGCGCGCCTGACGCAGCCGCCGCGCGGGTTCCGATTCCGTGCCCGCGGCGTCGGCGCCGGTATACGCAGACGGACCGCTGCCGAATTGCACGCCGCCCGACTTCGCGCGCAGTTCTTCCAGTTCGCGCACGCGGCGCTTTTCCCGCCAAACCTGGTCATGTTGCTGGCAGATTCTATAAATCGCCTGCGCCTGGTCCTTGCACAATCCCCCGAAGGTCAGCACCCGATCGCCCTCGGAGCCGATGTTCAAATCGGCACTGGTCTGCGCGACCAGCGTCAGATCGGCGGACAGTATTCCCGCGCGGATGCGCGTTTCCTTGAGGTCCTGCCAGCGAATGTCGGAGGAGTCGTAACCGCCGAGCAGTCGCCGGTTCAATGAGATGAACCGTCCGCTGGTCGCCGCGATGCATGCCCGGCGGTGCGTCAATGCGAACAAGCGATGCTGCATGGCCCAGGCCTCCAGCGTCTCCCCGGCGGTGAGCAAATTGCGCAAAGTGTCGAGGGCGCGATGCGCGCTTGCATCGTCCGCATTGCCGTCCGGGTTCGTCATGGTGTGCCTCAGGCTTTGTCTTGGAGGTGGGCTTCGAGGAACCACAGATATTTGTCGATCTCGCGGGACATCCCGGTAAAGAGATCGGCCGTGTCCGCATCGCCCAAAGCGGCGGTGTCGTCGATTGCGGTCCGCACGGCCTTGCCGAACACCGCGAGCTGCGTCGACAAATAGAACAGATGATCCTTGCCGGCGGTGATGCTCAAGGGATAATTTTTCAGCTTGCTGCGCTTGGCGGCCACGGCCACGGTGCCTTCCGCGGTTCCGCCGAGGCTGGTGATGCGCTCCGCGATGTCGTCGATTTGCCCGAGAACTACATCGGAGATCTTGTCGAACAGTTCATGGAGCGCGATGAAGTGCGGACCTTTGACATTCCAATGCGCCTGCTTGACCTGACTCTGCAGATCGATGGCATCGGCCAGGCGGTCGTTGAGTATGACGATGACGTTGCGCCGGGTCTTTTCCGGAATGTCGATCTTGGTCTTGTACATGGGCGTCCCTCGAGCGTTGGATCGGATCGGGGGCTATTTTGCACTGCTTGATCGTGAATCCCAAGAAAGAACGCGATGTCGGGCGCGGTGTTGACGGCGGCACCGGGCTGCAGGCCTACGTCTCTGTCCGGCGCAGCCGCAACTGAATGGCAACCACGACCAGCGCGACGCCGACCACGACACCGATCCAGGTGGCGGGACTCGACAGGAAGCCCACGGGGTTGAGCAATTGCCAGACGCTGCCCGGGGTCGTGATCGTATCGTGGTCGACGACCGTGGATACCCACGCCGAACGATCCGACTGGTCGTGAAAGGCGCGGGGAATGTAGCCCAGCAGGCGGTCTCTGATCATCGTACCGACCACGTGGGTGCCGAGGAACCAGCGCTCCAGCAGAAACAAGGCCAACGGCGGCAGAATGGACCATAGCATCACGGCGCGCTTGGCCCAGGCCGAGACCGCGATCAGCCAGCCGGCGAACGGCAGATACCAGATCGCCGTGGTGACGATCAAATAGAGCCATAGAGCCTGCAGCTGCAGCCACAGATCCGGCTGCCATAGCACGCTGCCGAAAGCCGACCGGGCGCGCACCGAAATGATGAACGCCATAGCCACGGTCGAGATGTCGGCGGCAACGAAATAGACCAGGGGAATGACAAGCAGACCGGTGGCGAGCTTGGCGAGAACCGTCGCGGTGTCCGAGATCGGCAAAGACTTCCAGAACAGGATGCTGCGATCCTTGCGGTCGGCATACAGGCAATCGAGCAGGTACCACGTGGCATACAGATTCATCACGGCAAAGAAGGTAACGCCGAACGCGAACAAGACCATGCCGCCCACGGCACGGCTCTGTTCCGGCGTGGTCAGCGCGACGATATCCACCCGTCCGAACAAGGCCGCCAGGGTCTGCGCGATGCCGATGATGGCGGGCACCATCCAGATGGCGCGGTTCTCCCAGAATTCGCGGCGTATCAGCCATGAATACGTGTTCATTCGGCGCACCTTAAGGAAAGTCTGGCCACGAACAGATCGGAGACGCTGGGCGTCAGCACTTCGCCGAACTGCGCCAGCTTGCCGAATTCCGGCCGCTCGAAATACAACACGGTTTTACCGAGCGTGCGACGTTCATAGAAAGGCTTCTCCGCCCGCGCTGCCGCGAGTCGATCCTCCGCGACCGCGACCGCGGCGTAGTGCGCCGCGATGTCGTCGATGGAGCTGTCGAGGACGATGCGGCCGCGGTTGATGAAAATCACGTCGGTCAGCAGATTCTCCACTTCCTCCACCTGGTGCGTGGTGAGGAGGATGGTCCGGGTGTCATCCATATAGTCGTTCACCAACGCGTCGTAGAAGGCGCGCCGCGCGAGAATATCCAGCCCCAGCGTGGGCTCGTCGAGTACGAACAGGCGCGCGTCGATGGCCATGGTCAACGCGAGGTGTACCTGGGTCTTCATGCCTTTCGACAGTTCACCCAGGCGGCGCTTGCCGGCGATCTGCGTCTTCGCCAGCAGGGCGAGCGCGCGATCCCGGCGGAACCGCGGATGAATGCCGGCGACGAAGTCGATCGCGTGATCGACGCGCAGCCACGAGGGCAGCACGGCTACGTCGGCGATGAAACACGCGTCGTTCATCAGGGCGGCGCGGTCGCTGAAGGGCTCGCGGTCCAGCACCCGCAGATGCCCCTCGTAGGAGGTGAGGCCGAGGATGGCGCGCAGGGCGCTGGTCTTGCCGGCGCCATTCGGACCGATGAGACCGACGATGCGGCCGCTTTGGACCGTGAAATCCGCGCGATCGAGGGCGGTGTGCTTGCCGTATTTCTTGGTCAGACCACGGGCTTCGATGAGTGCAGGCATGTGGAGCTCAGTTTTCTTTTGTATCGCCGCCGCGGGGCGGCGGAGCGGGATGAGTCAGCGCGGGCGTCTGCGCAAACAACTCCTGCGCGGAAAATCCGAGCCGATTGATGACCGCGAGGATGTGCGGCCACTCCTCGTTGAGGAAGCGCTCGCGCTCACCGCTCAACAACAGCCGCTGGGCGCCCTCGCTCACGAACATGCCGAGACCGCGACGTTTTTCCACCAGACGTTCATCGACCAGTTGCTGGTAGCCTTTGAGAACCGTCAGCGGATTGAGCCGATAGTCGGCCGCAACTGCGCGAACGGAGGGCAACGGGTCGCCCTCCTTCAGCGCGCCCTCGAGTATCAGGGCGACCATTCGATCGCGCAGTTGGCGATAGATGGGTTGGTTGTCGTTCCAGTTCGGGTCCATTCTCGACTCGCGGCCGGCCCCTGTATGAGGCATATAGAACGCTAATCTAGCAGAACGCGTCGCGTCCATCGGCCGCCGGTCCGGCGTTAGATGGTCGCCGGTGCAACGGTCGCCGGAATGCCGGGGGCGCTCGGTGCCGCGCCGTCCACCGAGGCCCCCGGCAGGGTTTGACGCAAGTGGCCGTTGAACAAGACGGCGACGCCGCCGATCATGAGACCATTCACCATCAGGGCGACTCCAAGGGCGGCGAGTTTCGTGGAAAGCTGGGTAGTCATTGATTTCTCCTCAATCAGTTCGGTTGATCGTGCGGCCCCGACCTTTCGGTGGCCTAGTGATATAGTTACATACAACACTGATACAATCAAGCACGAGGCAAAAATCATTTTGTTTGACTTAATATGTCGCGCGCAGCACTTTGCTGCGAGGGTCGCCACAATTCTGGGGTTCGCCGTGACGCTGGCCATGGCGGTGGCGCCCACCCTGTCGGGCGCAGCGTCGGTGCTGATGATCTCGGTCGATGGCATGAAGCCCGAGTACGTCACTCATGCCGACGACCATGGGCTGAAGCTGCCGTTTCTGCGCAGCTTGATGGCCGAAGGCAGCTATGCCGAGGGCGTCGAGGGGGTGTGGCCAACGAATACCTATCCCAGCCACACCACCTTGCTGACCGGCGTGCCGCCGGCTGAGCATGGGATCTACAACAACCTCGAGTTCGATCCACGGCATCAGTTTGCGGACGCCTGGTTCTGGTATGCCCACCAGATCCGCGTGCCGACGCTGTGGCAGATCGCGCACCGCGCAGGCCTCACCACCGCCAGTGTCGGCTGGCCGGCGAGCGTAGGCGCCACCGATGTCGATTTTCTGATTCCCGAATATTGGCGAATATTCCACGCGACGCCGGACCTGAATCCGTCGGACCGCCACCTCATCGCCGACTTGTCGCGGCCTGAGGGCCTGCTGCGGGGAATGCAGGTAGCGCTGGGCCCCTACCTCATGGGAAACGATACCAGCCGCGAGGCCGACGAGACGAAAACCCGCTTCGCCATCGATATTCTCGCCCGGCACCGGCCGCGCTTCATGACGGTTCATTTGAGTTCGCTCGACGATCAGGAGCACTCGCACGGCCCCTTCAGTCCGGAGGCGAATCAGGATATCGAGGCCATCGACGGCATGCTGGCGCGCCTGGCCGCCGCGGCGCGCGCGAACGATCCCGCAGCGATCGCCGTCATCGTCTCGGACCACGGGTTCATCGCCCTGACCCACCGGGTCAATCTCTTCATACCTTTCCTGCAGGCCGGGCTGATGGAGTCGAGCGTCGATCCGGAGACCCACGCAAGCGTCGTGACCTCCTGGACCGCCGCGCCGTGGCTGGCGAGCGGCATGGCCGCCATCATGCTGCGCGACCCCGGCGACGAGCCCACTCGCGTGCGGGTCCGAGAACTCTTGCACCGGCTGGCGGCCGCTCCGAACAATGGGATTGCCGACGTGCTCGAGCGCGAAGCGATGGATCGCCGCGGCACATTTCCCGGCGCCTCGTTTCTGGTCGTCATGCAACCGGGCTTCTACACCGGCGCGGCCACGAGCGGCGAGCTGGTCGTTCCGCTGAGCGGTCACGGCGGCCACGGCTTTGCTCCGGATACGCCCGAGATGCGGGCCGCCTTCTTCGCGGCGGGCACCGGCGTCGCCCGCCATCGCGATCTGGGCGTCGTCGACATGGGCCGCATTGCGCCCACCGTGGCCCGGTGGCTTGGCGTGGCCATGCCGAGCGCACCTGCGGCGCCGCTGCCCGTGCGGCAATAGGACCGGGATTGGGCTACCATTCCACGCTTTTGCGCTGGGAGCCGATATGAAGAAGCCAGTTACTGTCACCATCACGGGCGCCGCCGGAAATATCGGCTATGCGCTCGCCTTTCGCGTCGCCTCCGGGCAGATGCTCGGCGCGGATCAGCCGGTCAACTTGAATTTGCTCGAGATTCAGAACGCCGCCGCCGCCGTGCAAGGTGTGGTGATGGAGTTGAACGATTGCGCATTTCCGACGCTCAACAAGGTCGCGGCCGGAAGCGACGCCTCGATCGCGTTCAAGGACTGCGAATTCGCGATGTTGGTCGGCGCGAGACCCCGCGGTCCCGGCATGGAGCGCAAGGACCTGCTGCTCGAGAACGCCAAGATCTTCTCGGCTCAGGGCAAGGCGCTCGACGCCGTGGCGAGCCGCGAGGTCCGCGTACTGGTGGTCGGCAATCCTGCCAATACGAATTCACTGATCGCTCAGCGCAATGCGCCGTCGCTCTCGCCGAAGCGCTTCACGGCGATGACCCGTCTCGACCACAACCGCGGCCTGGCACAGTTGACCGAGAAGACCGGAAAGGGACTGGCGGACATCAAGAAAGTCATCATCTGGGGCAACCACTCGGCCACCCAATACCCCGACTTGCATCACGCGACGGTGGGCGGCAAGCCGGCGCTTTCCCAGGTCGAGGAAAGCTGGTTCAAGGAGAGCTTCATCCCGACCGTGCAACAGCGCGGCGCGGCCGTCATCAAGGCGCGCGGCACTTCATCGGCCGCGTCGGCCGCGTCGGCCGCGTTGGATCACATTCACGACTGGATGCTGGGCACGCCCGCCGGCGATTGGGTGAGCATGGGCATTGCGTCCGACGGCAGCTACGGCATTCCCGAAGGCGTGATCTACTCCTACCCGGTGACGTGCAAAGCCGGCGAATACAGCATCGTGCAAGGACTCGACATCAACGAATTCAGCCGTGAAAAAATGTCGGCGACCCACCGCGAGCTGCTGGAAGAACGCGATGGTGTCAAAGACCTGATCTGAATGCGTAACCCCCCATGAATACCCTGCTGCCGAGCGTTGCCGCGGCCATCGCTTGGAGTGGGTTGTTCCTGGGGGTGATTCTCATCCTGGCCTACCGCCGCGCCAGCCTTGCGGCGGCAACGGCGGTGCTGGCCGTGCCCCTGCTCGGGTTCTGGTTTTTCGGTGCGGCGCCGCCCTGGTGGAAAGGCCTCGTTTGCGCACCCTTCGCACTGCTGGTTCTGCTCAACCTGCGGCCGCTGCGCGTGGGCCTCCTCACGAGGCCGTTTCTCAAGAAGTACCGCCGCTTGCTGCCGGCGATGTCGGCGACCGAGCGCGAGGCCCTCGATGCCGGCACGGTCTGGTGGGACGGCGAACTGTTCACCGGCGGTCCCGATTGGCGAAAACTGATGTCGGCGAAGGTGCCGACACTCAGCGCCGAAGAACAGGCCTTCCTCGACGGGCCGTGCGAAACCCTGTGTGCCATGCTCGACGATTGGGACATCACCCACGTGCGGGGCGACATGCCGCCGGCGGTCTGGGACTACATCAAATCCCGCGGCTTCTTCGCCATGATCATTCCCAAACGCTACGGCGGTCTGGAATTTTCCGCCTACGCGCACTCCTGCGTACTCATCAAGATCGCGTCTCGCTCGGCGACGGCCTCATCCACCATCGCGGTGCCGAATTCCTTGGGGCCCGCCGAGCTGCTGCTGCACTACGGCACCGAGGCACAAAAGGATCACTATCTGCCGCGCCTGGCGCGCGGCGAGGACGTGCCGTGTTTTGCACTGACCGGGCCGCGCGCGGGATCCGATGCTGCGTCCATTCCGGACACGGGCGTGGTCTGCCGGGGTTCGTGGCAGGGCGCGGAAGTGCTCGGCATCAGGCTCAATTTCTCGAAGCGTTACATCACGCTGGCTCCCGTGGCCACGGTGATCGGCCTGGCGTTCCGGCTGTTCGACCCCGACCGTCTCATGGGCGAGCGCACCGACTTAGGCATCACTTGTGCACTCATACCTCGGGACACTCCGGGGGTGACGATAGGTCGCCGCCACTTTCCCTTGAACATCCCTTTTCAGAACGGTCCCATCCAAGGACACGAGGTGTTCGTTCCCATGGACGCCCTCATCGGCGGGTTCGCCATGGCCGGGCAGGGATGGCGCATGCTGGTCGAGCAACTGTCGGTGGGCCGCTGCATCTCGCTGCCGTCGAACACCGCGGGCGCCGCCAAGGCGGCGGTGTACGCCTCCGGCGCGTACGCGCGCATCCGGCGCCAGTTCAACCAGCCCATCGGCCATTTCGAGGGAATCGAGCAGGTGTTGGCGCGCATGGCGGCGCGCACCTACATCATCGACGCCGCGCGCTCCGTGACGGCCGGCGCCATCGACGGCGGCGAGAAACCGTCGGTGCCGTCCGCCATGCTCAAGTACCACGCCACCGAACTCGGCCGCATGATCGCCAACGACGCGATGGACGTGCAGGGCGGCAAGGGAATCTGCCTCGGGCCCAAGAATTACCTGGGCCGCAACTACCAGATCGTCCCCGTGGCCATCACCGTCGAGGGGGCCAACATTCTCACTCGAAGCCTCATCATCTTCGGCCAGGGGGCGGTGCGCTGCCATCCGTGGGTGCTGAAGGAAATGAATGCGGCGCGCAATCCAAACCACGACGCGGGCGTCGCCGAATTCGACCGCGCGCTCATGGGCCACTTTGGCTTCGCGCTCTCGAATGCGGTGCGCTCGCTCATCCTGGGCGCCACGCTGGCACGCTTCACCGGCGTCCCGAGCGGCCCGACAGCCCGCTATTTCCAGCACATCAATCGCTACAGCGCCTCGTTCGCGTTCGCCGCCGACATCGCGATGCTGGCGCTCGGCGGGTATCTGAAGAAGAAAGAGAACCTGTCGGCGCGGCTGGGGGACGTGCTCTCGTCGATGTATCTCGCGTCCATGGTGCTCAAGCACCACGACAATCAAGGCCGGCAGGAAGCCGATCTGCCGCTGGTCGAATGGGCCTGCCGCAGTTTGCTGTACCAGGCGCAGGAACAGCTGCATCTGTTTCTGCGCAACTTCCCCAACCGGTTCCTGGCGGCCTTCATGCGGCTGATCATTTTCCCGCGCGGGCTCACGTATTTTCCGCCCAGCGATCGGCTGGGCCGGGAAATCGCCGAACTCATCACCCAGCCCACCGCGGCGCGCGAGCGGCTGAGCGGCGCCATATACAAGACCTTGGAGCCCTCCAACGCGCTCGGCCTGCTGCAACAGGCGCTCGTCATGGCGGAAGGCGCCGAAGCGCTCGACAAACGGATTCGCGTCGAGGGCGTGAAAACCGGCCGCGTGTCGGCCTTGGATCTGCCGGGACGCATCGAGCAGGCCCTGCAAGTCGGCATCATCGACGCCACGGAGGCCGCGTACCTGCGGGATTACGATGCAAAGGTGCTGGCCCTGGTCCAAGTCGACGATTTCGCATCCCACGAGTTGGGTATGGCCGCTGTAAGATAGAACCGCTCGGCTGGCAATCATGGAGATCCGTATGAATCGTGCACTCACCATTACCGTGGATTGACGCGACGGTGCGCAGTGACGCCGACGCCCCGCACGGCGACGCAGCGCGCAGCGATACGCAGCGCGGCGATGCCCGAACGGTGCTGCATGTCGACATGGATGCCTTCTACGCATCGGTGGAGGAGCGGGATCGGCCCGAACTGAAGGGCAAGCCGCTCATCGTCGGCGGTACCGGCGGCCGCGGCGTGGTGGCCGCCGCGAGCTACGCCGTGCGCCGCTTCGGCGTACATTCCGCCATGCCCATGACCGAGGCGCTGCGGCTTTGTCCGCAAGCCATTTGCGTGCACCCACGAATGGCGCGCTACAAGGAAGCGTCCGAGCAGGTCTTCGCCATCTTCCACCAGTTCACGCCCCTGGTCGAAGGCCTGTCGCTCGACGAAGCGTTCCTGGATGTAACCGCCAGCCTGCAGCTGTTGGGCGACGGCGTGACCATCGCCGCCGAGATCCGGCGCCGCATCCGCGAGCGCACGCAGCTGACGGCGTCGGTGGGCATCGCGCCCAACAAGCTGCTCGCGAAAATCGCCTCGGATCTGAACAAGCCGGACGGCCTGTGCCGCATCGGACCCGACAATCTCCACGCCATCTTGGACGACTTGCCGGTTCAAAAATTGTTCGGCGTGGGCCGCAAGTCGCTGCCGGCGGTGCACGCGGCCGGCATCTACACGTTCGGCGACTTGCAGCGTGCGAACGACGACGTTCTATGGCGTGCGTTCGGCAAGCACGGCAAATCCATGCGCGATCGCGCGTCGGGCATCGACGAACGGCCGGTGGAGGCGGATCGCGAGGAGAAGTCCATCAGCGCCGAGGAAACGTTCGCGGTGGACGTGCGCGACCGGGCGGAACTCGTGCGCCAGCTGGTTCATCTCGCCGACCGAACGGCATCGCGGCTGCGTGCCCACCGGCTCGCGGCCGGCCTCGTGACCGTCAAGATCCGGCGCGCCGATTTCACCACGTACACGCGCCAACGCGCGGTGGAACCGCCAAGCCAGGACACGGCCGTGGTATCGCGCATGGCGCAGATTCTGTTCGAGGAATGGACGCGGTTCCAGCCCAAAGCGGCGGTGCGGCTGCTCGGCGTGGGGGTCGGCGATTTGCAGATGCTGAAACAAGCCGACCTGTTCGCCGAGGGTCCCGAGAGGAATTCGGTGCTCGACGCGACCGTCGACGGCATTCGCGGCCGCTTCGGATCCGGGCTGCTCACCCGCGCCAGTTTGTTGCCGCGAGCGCCGGGCGGCAGCGATCCGCGCGACCCCTGAGCTTTGGATAGCCTAGGCCATGTACACGAGTTTTTTCGGTCTCAGCGAAAAACCCTTCGCAATCACGCCGGACCCGCGCTACCTCTATCTGAGCGAGCGCCATGCCGAGGCGTTGGCCCATCTGCTGTACGGCATCAACGAGTCGGGCGGCTTCATCCAATTGACGGGGGAGGTGGGCACCGGCAAGACCACGGTGGTACGGACCTTGCTGTCGCGTGTGCCGCAGCATGCCGACGTCGCCGTGATCCTGAACCCGCGCGTCACACCGGTCGAATTCCTGCTGACGATCTGCGAGGAGCTGGGACTGCCCATCGAGGCGGCGGATCGCGACAGCGTGAAACAGATGGTGGACGCGCTGAACCACCGCCTCTTGTCCGCGCATGCCGAAGGCCGGCGCATCATCGTCATCGTGGACGAGGCCCAGAATCTGTCGGCCGAGGTGCTCGAGCAGGTCCGCCTGCTCACCAATCTCGAGACGCCGACCCAAAAGCTTCTGCAGATCATCCTGATCGGCCAGCCCGAACTGCGTGAACTGCTGGATCGCAACGATCTGCGGCAGCTCGCCCAGCGCATCACCGGCCGCTACCATCTCAAACCGCTGTCGCGCGAGGAAACGCAGGGGTACGTCCGCCATCGTCTGCGCGTCGCGGGTGCCGTCGGCGAGATTTTCACGACCGGCGCCTTGCGCGAAGTGCACCGCCTGGCCGGCGGCATCCCGCGCGTGATCAACGTCAGCTGCGATCGCGCATTGCTCGGCGCCTACACTCAGGAGACCCGCAAGGTCACCGCCGCCTTGGTGCGCCGCGCAGCCGGCGAGGTGTACGGCCGGCGCTTTGCGCCGCTGTGGCTGGGATGGATCATCGGCGGACTGGTCACGGTGGGACTCGCCGCCTCTGTGACCGTGGCCTGGCGCATGTTCCAGCAGCGGACGGCAACCGTGCGCGCCGCGGCCACGTCGCCGCCGGCTCATCCGGTTCCGGTCACGCGTGCGGCGGACACGCCGCCGCCGGTTTCCATCAACGCGCTATTGGCGGCTAACAGCGGCAAGACCGGCGAAGCCGCCGCCTTTCGACGCCTTCTGTCCCTGTGGGGAACGGCCATGACCGAGGATCGCGATCCCTGCGGCCAGGCGCAAAAAGCCGGCCTCGCCTGTCTCGAGCAGCGCGGCTCCTGGGCCCAGGTGCGGGCGCTGAACCGGCCCGCCATTCTGACCCTCACGGACGATCAGGGACAGAAGCATCGAGTGGTGCTGTCCGCTCTGGACGACCGGTTCGCCACGCTGGACTTGGGCGAACACAATCAGAGGATAGCCATCGACGAAGTGTCGCGCGATTGGTTCGGCGACTTCACGGTGGTATGGAAGCCCAAGACGTCGCGGGCGCGCGCGCTCTCGATGGGAATGCGCGGTGAGGAAGTCCGGTGGCTGCGGCGCAGCCTGAACGCGCTGCAAGGCGCCGCCCCGGATCCCGAGCGCGCCGACGTCTACGATGAAGAGCTGGCCATCGCGGTGCAGGAGTTTCAGCGCGAACATCGGCTGGACGTGGACGGCATCGCGGGCCTGCAGACCCAGGTGATGCTCGATACGGCCCTGGCCGAACCTGGCTCACCGTTGCTACAACAGACCGCGCCGCACGGCTAGGATTCGGTATGTCCTTCATTCTCGATGCTCTCAAGAAGTCCGAACACGAACGCCAACGCCAGGCCATGCCCGGCTTGGTGGAGTCCGGGATCGCCCGCCCGCGCGCTCGGCTGCCGACATGGGCCATCGTTCTGTGCGCACTGCTCGGGATCAATCTGATCGTGTTGCTGTTCGTGCTGACCCGTGGCTGGCTGGCGCCGCCGCAGGGGCAGGCCGCACAAGGACACCCGCTCAAAGCGCACACCGTGGCGGATGTGCCGGGCGTCGCTGCGCCGGCAGTCGATACGCCGAGCGTCGCCGCAGCGGAGAAGCATTTCAGCCCTCTCGACGCGGCCCCGGAGTATGCACCGGAGATCCCCGTGCCCGCGGCCGATGACGCCCAGAGGGCTCCGCAGTCTCCCGTGTTCCGGCAGCCGGCGGTGGTGGGCAGCTCCGGCGCCCATGCCATCCGCCGCCGAGAGGAGGCGACTGGCGCACCGGCGGCCGGCGGACCGGTGCTCAACGAGGGCGATTACAAGGCCGGCGACGATGAAGTCCTGCCGTCGATCAATGAAATCAGCCTGGGTGCGCAGGCGCTGCCCGATCTGCATCTCGACGTGCATGTGTTTGCCACCAAGGCGGCCGAGCGATTCGTGTTCATCAACATGCGCAAATACCATGAGGGCGCGACCCTTCAGGAAGGGCCGACCATCGAACGCATCAGGCGCGACGGCGTGATCCTGAACTACAACGGATTGCGATTTCTGTTGCCGCGGCAATAGCTGCGCGAGCCTCGAGCGCGGCGCTGCTAGAACACCCTGCCGGCCAGCCGCTCGAGCGCATCCCCC
Source organism: Gammaproteobacteria bacterium (assembly GCA_003134045.1). Lineage (GTDB taxonomy): Bacteria > Pseudomonadota > Gammaproteobacteria > Steroidobacterales > Steroidobacteraceae > Bog-1198. The sequence goes on along the minus strand of PLAH01000184.1, from coordinate 131,924 downwards.
GCGACCTGGTAATTCACCCAGGCCGACTTGGCCTCGGCGCCGAGCGATTCGTAGAAGTCGCGCGCCGGCTCGTTCCAGTCGAGAACGGCCCATTCGAATCGCCCGCAGCCACGCTCGAGGGCAAGTCGCGCCAAATGCACCAGCAACGACTTGCCGATGGCGCGGCCGCGAAAGGCGGGACGCACGAACAGGTCCTCCAAATACAACCCGTGCCTGCCGATGAAAGTCGAGAAATTATGGAAAAACAGCGCAAAGCCGGCCGGCTCACCCTCGAACCACGCGATCACCGCTTCAGCGGCGGGGCGGGGTCCAAAGAGAGCCTGCCGCAGCGTGGCCTCGGTCGCAACGACCTGGTGGCGCAATTTCTCGAAATCGGCCAATTCGGTGATTAGCGCCAGAATGAGAGGGATGTCCGCCTCCCGCGCGGGAGTTATCTTGAGATCGTTGATTCGGGTCACCGGTGGCACCATGCTGCGAAAGCGTCGAAGCTTACACGCGGCAGGGTTGCGGCGCTTCGGTCCTGCGGTGTGAGATGATTGGCGCATGCGCAAGATCTTTACGCTGACGATGAGCGGGCTGGTAACCGTGCTGCCCCTGGCACTGACGGTCTATGTGATTTGGTGGCTGGTGAACACCGTCGAGGGCTGGCTGCGCCGGGCCCTCATCGCCTTGAATATCGTGAGCCCCGAACATTACTGGCCCGGGCTCGGGCTCATCACGGGATTTTTTCTGCTGCTGGCCGTGGGCAGTCTGGTCAACGCCTATGTCGGCAAGATATTCCTCAAGTACTGGGACGATTTCCTGGGCCGGATCCCCGTCGTCAAAACGCTGTACGGCGGATTTCGCGACGTGGTCAGCCTGCTGCCGTCCGCGAGCGGCGACAAACGCGATTTGCAGCGCGTGGTGCTGGCGCGCTTTGCCGACGTTCGCGCCATCGGTTTCGTCACCCGCGAGGACGTGCCCGCGGCGCTCGAAGCCCACGGCGGCCAAGACTGGGTGACGGTCTACTTTCCCCTGAGCTACGCCCTCGGCGGCTATACCCTGTACCTGCCTCGCGACCGCATACAGCCGCTCGACATCTCGGTCGAGGACGCCATGAGGCTGGCGATCACGGCGGGCCTGACCGCCGGCAGTCGAACCAAGACCCCTTGAGCTGCATGGTCAAGCAGTGCGTCATAGTGCTTGCGCTCACGTTGCTGCATGCCGCTTCTGCACTGGCCGGCGGCACCGACGCGTACCCGGCGTGGCGAGCCGCGGCGACGCGAACGCTGGCCGCGCGCGGCGATGCCGGATCGCTCACCACTGCGGCGGCTCTCACGTTCTTAGGATCGCCGCGTCCAAAGGTGGAATCCGCCAAAGCCGCCGCCGCGCTCGATCTGGCGGTGAAAGCGAGCGAGCGCGCTCCGAACGATCCCGCAATCAGCTGGCTGCGCCTGCAACTCTGCACCTACGCGCCCGGCTGCGACGTGCGCGATGCGGCGACCACCATGCGCTGGGTCGCCGCGGACAACAGTGCGGCGTGGCTGCCCACACTGGCCGTGGCGCAGAAGGACCGGGATACCACCGAAGTGGATCGGGTACTGGCGTCGATGGCCGAAGGCGCACATTTCGATCTCTATGCCAATCGAACCGCCGTCATGATGTTCGATGCGTTGAAACGCGCGCGCGCGCATCTACCGGCGCACTATCTGACTTCGGATCTGGCGCGTCTGGCCGAGGCGAAAGGGATCGCCGACGCGGTGCTCTTGCCGTCGTTCTCACCGCTCATCAACGCCTGCCGCGATAGCACGGCCACGCCGGAGCGCCGCGAGGACTGCCTCACGTTGTCGAAGACCATGCAGCGGGCCGATACCATCATGGCGCAACTGGTGGGGTTCGCGATCCAGAAACGGCTGACGCCGTCGGATGCCAAAGAGTCGCGTATGATCGCGGAACGGCGACGATTGCTCGAATGGCGCGCGGCGGCGGCCAATCAATCCGACGAGCCTGCGTCGCCGCGGCTGAGGAATCTCCGCGCCCGCTCGCAAGTGAGGAAAATGCGCGCAATGCCACGTGAAGAGGATGTGTACATCGCCATCTTGCGCGAATTCGACATGCCGCTCGACCCTCCGGAGGATCAACGATGATCGATTTGTATTACTGGCCGACGCCCAACGGCCACAAGGTCGCCCTGTTTCTCGAGGAAACAGCCATGCCCTATCGCGTGGTGCCGGTGAACATCGGCAAGGGTGAACAATTCAAACCCGAGTTCCTTGCGATCTCGCCGAACAACCGAATGCCCGCCATCGTCGATCACACTCCGCTGGACGGCGGGCCGCCCATTTCGGTGTTCGAGTCCGGCGCGATCCTGCTCTACCTTGCCGAGAAGAGCGAACAATTCCTGCCCATGGAAATTCGCGGTCGAACCGAGACGATAGAGTGGCTCTTCTGGCAGGTGGCAGGCTTGGGTCCAATGGCGGGTCAGAACCACCATTTCGCGCGTTACGCACCAGAGAAGATGCCCTATGCCATCGAACGCTACGTCAAGGAGACGAATCGGCTCTACGGGGTGCTGAACAAGCGGCTCGCGGCGCGCCCGTTCATTGCCGGCGCCTATTCCATCGCCGACATGGCGGCGTATCCGTGGGTGGTGCCGCACGAAGCGCAAGGCCAGAGCCTCTGCGACTTCCCGCACGTCAAGCGATGGTTCGAGACCATCAAGGCGCGCCCCGCCACGGTCCGCGCCTACGAACTGGCGCCGATTTTCAACAACGGCGGGGCGCTCATGAGCGAGGAAGCAAAGAAAATACTCTTTGGGCAGACGGCGCAGTCGATCGGCAAGCCGTGACGATCACGGCGCCACCCCCCACCCCGCATCGCGGCGCTCACGCGCGAGCCCGGTTCGCCACCCAGCAGTAGCGCTGGTGCTCGTCGACGATTCCCACCGCCTGCATGAAGGCGTAGCAAATCGTCGTACCCACGAATCGGAAGCCCTGTTGTTTGAGATCTTTGCTCATGGCGTCGCTCTGTGCGGTGGAGGGGGCGATGTTGCCGAGATGGAGCGGTCGCCGGCGGACGACCTTGCCGTCGGTGAACTGCCAAATGTATTGGTCGAAGCCGCCGGGGCGTTCGCGAATCTTCAAATACGCACGGGCGTTGCCGATGAACGCGTCGACTTTGAGCCGATTCCGAACGATGCCCGGATCCAGCAACAGACGCTTGCGCTTCGCGTCACCGTAACGGGCCATCTTCTCGGCGTCGAATCGATCGAATGCCGCGCGATAGCCTTCCCGCTTGCGCAGAATGGTCAGCCAGCTCAAACCCGCCTGAGCGCCCTCCAGGCACAACATTTCGAACAGATGCCGATCCGAGTGCACGGCGATTCCCCATTCGTCATCGTGATAGGCGACGTACAATGGGTCCGCCGGGCACCACGCGCACCGGCGCTTGCCGTCGGCGTGACGCTGCGCGCCCAGGGTCCGCCGGTCGGCATCGTTTGCCACGCAGCCTGTCCTTCCAGGCTAGTGCTTGCCTTTCTTCGGCGCCTCATGCGGCTTGACCGCGATGACCTCGATTTCCAACAGTGCGCCGGGGGCCACGAGGGCGGCCACCTGCACGGCGCTGCGGGCCGGTTTATTCGGTTGGTCCGCCGTACCGAAGAACTTCGTGTAGCCCGCCATCAATCCGGGAAAGTTGAGCTTGTTGTCCTTGGTCGGGTCGGCCGCCATGAACACGGTCATTTTCACGATATCGCCCATGCCCAAACCCAGCTGCGCCAGGGTGGCCTTGATTTGCGTCAGGACGCTCGTAGTCTGCGTCTCCATATCTCCATAAGCCTCGATGCTGCCCTTCGGCGCCTCTTTGTCGACCATCTGCGGCAGCGCACCGCTGACATAGACCGTGTCGAATCCCGCCGGTACGGTGACCGCGAGCGAAATCGGAAAGTCACTGCCGTTCGGCAACGGCGTCCGTACGACGTCGGCCGCGTGGGCGAGGTTCAATACAGCCGCATTCATCACGAGCGTCGAGGCGAGCACCGCGACGCGGCGAAGGGTCAGTTTAGGCATCGAGTATCCCTCAAGTTATGGTCGTCAGTTGTGATGGTCCGAGCATCGCAATTAGCGCCGGTCACTGTCCAGTGGTTTCTGCGCGGCGCCGGGTGCGTCTTCTTTGAGCCCGACGCCGGTCAGCTGCAGCGCTCGCGCGCGCGTCATCAGCCATTCGAGTTTTCCCGCCGCCGCGGCGTACGACAAACCGTCGGCATGAATGTTCGAGATGCAATTGCGCTCCGCATCGGAGCGGCCGACATGGGGCCCGTACGTGAGGTAGATCCCCAAACTGTTGGGGACGCTCAAGCCGGGACGCTCGCCGATCAGCATGACCACCATCGCAGCACGCATCCGGCCGCCGATGTCATCGCCCAGCGCGACCCGCGCCTGTTCCGCCAGCACCACGGGACCTAAGCGCCAACCGGGCAGCAGCGCGGCGATTGCCTGATACGTGAGCACCGCGTGCGTCTGCACCGCGCTCGCCGACAAGCCATCCGCGATGACGAACACGGCATCGAAAGGTCCGGCGGGCAACCGTTCCACGCAGTCCTGGGCCAGCACGCGGCCGAGGTCGGGACGCCGCAGGTAGCCGGACCGATCGTGCACGGCCGACCGCACTTGCAGAGTCGCCGTGGGCTTGAGCTCACCCGCCAGTGCTCCGAAGTCCACCCGGGCCATCACGGCATCGCGCGCGCTGGCGTGGGCATATGCGAATTCGAGCAGCCGCTGGGTCGGCAGGGCGTCGCCCGCCCGTCCCAAGGCGATGCGCGCGCGGGTGACGCTGGTAAATCGCTGCCAGAGCCTATCGACGTCTTGACGCGACATTCGCCTCCTGCAGCACCAAAGCATTCGAGATCGGCGGCGGTGCGAGACGCCCACGGTCATCGAGCAGCGCCATGCGCGACAGCCAAGCCGCAAACTCCGGCGCCGGCTGCAGATTCAACAAGTGCCGCAGTCCCAGCACGTCGTGGAACGAAAGACTTTGATAGTTGAGCATGACGTCGTCTGCGCCCGGGACGGCAATCAGGAAATTGACTCCCGCCACGGCGAGCAAGGTCATCAGCGAGTCCATGTCATCCTGATCCGCTTCGGCATGGTTGGTATAGCACACGTCGCATCCCATGGGCAGGCCGAGCAGCTTGCCGCAGAAATGGTCCTCGAGCCCTGCGCGGATGATCTGCTTCGAGTCGTAGAGATATTCGGGGCCGATGAATCCGACCACGCTATTGACGAGCAGCGGCGCATAGGCGCGGGCCACGCCATAGGCTCTGGCTTCCAATGTCTGCTGATCCACCCCGTGATGCGCGCCCGCGGATAGGGCGCTGCCCTGACCCGTTTCGAAATACATCACGTTGTTGCCGACGGTACCGCGGCGCAAAGATTCGGCGGCCGCTTTGCCTTCCGCGAGCAGGGCGAGAGTGACGCCGAACCCCGAGTTCGCCCGCTCGGTGCCGGCGACGGATTGGAATACCAGGTCCACCGGTGCACCCAGCTCGATGGCGCGTAAGGTGGTGGTCAAATGTGCAAGGACGCACGACTGAGTCGGGATATCGTACCGCGAGCGCACCGCATCCAGGAGTTCCAAGAGCACGATGGTGTTGCTCAAGTTGTCGGTGGCTGGATTGATGCCGATGACCGCGTCGCCCATGCCGAACAGCAGTCCGTCCAGGACCGAACCCGCAACGCCATCCGGATGGTCCGTGGGATGATTGGGCTGCAGTCGGCTCCCCAGATGGCCGGCAAGCCCGAGCGTGCTGCGAAAACTCGACACCACGCGGCATTTGGCGGCAACGGCGATCAGATCCTGATTGCGCATCAACTTGCAGACCGCCGCCGCCATCTCCGGCGTGATCCCCGGTGCGAGCGCCCCCAGGGCAACGGTGTCCGCCTCATAGGACAACAGCCAGTCCCTGAAGTCGCCGACCGTCATATGGCTCACCGCCGCAAACGCCGGCGGGTCGTGCGTATCGAGGATGAGCCGGGTTACCTCGTCGCTTTCATAGGGGACCACCGTTTCGTTCAGAAAGCGTTTGAGCGGAATGTCCGCCAGCACGTAGCGCGCGGCGACCCGCCGTGCGTCGCTCGATGCCGCAAGACCCGCCAGCTCATCGCCTGACCGCCGCGCCGAGGCGCAGGCCAGGACGGATCGCAGATCCTCGAACAGATGACGCTCGGCTCCGAGCACCCGCGCATAGGTCGCCATCAGGCGGGATGCGTCGCGCCGCCGTTCAGACGTTCAAGCGCACGGCATGGCGCTCTTTGTAGACCAATTCGATACGGTCCACGCCGCGGGTGCGCCGCGCGGTGCTGCGAATGGCGTGCATGAGCTTGAGCAGGACGGGTGTGTTCACGTCGAGCGAGGATCGCAGGCGAGGTTCCACCCCGAGATGCAGCACGACGAATCGCTCGTGCACCAATCTTACGAAAACCGCTACGCCGAGCGGTCGGCCCGTGTCGGAAACGGCGAACAGAGTCTGCACGCCCTCGATGTCGCCTACGCGGATGCGCAGGCCGCCCTCATGCTCGTAGATCTCTGGAACACCATACATTTCGATGGATTGCTGGATCCCCAGCCGAACGCGGTGCTGATTGACGTTGAAAAACAGCAGGTGTTCCAGTGCGGCACGTTGTTCCAAAGCCAATTTGCACGAAATCCCGATTGAGTCGCCCAAATGCCTTCCCCGCGATGAGCGCAGCCGCCCGTGAATGAGTATCCGGTCACAGAACCGAGATAACGCAATGCAACAAACTTGTCCCGCCGAAGAGACCCCGTATCGTATAGCGTCGCCGGGCGAATGACACTAGCCGGACAAAATCAGGCAATCCTGCTGCAATGCGGCGCAGAATATGACAAACCGCCGATGCTGCGGCTCCCACGAGGATAACAACGGGTGCTACCGTCCGAAGAACGCGGCGATGCCTGGGCGCTCCGGGGATAGGACGCCATTCGAGCGACGCCGCAGCGCGCGGCGGCCATGGCGTCCTCAAGCGGCGGAGCTGCGCGCGAGCGCCCGCGACTCCTGAGTGAGCGCTCCGATTTCCGCTCCGATGCGTAGATCGTCCACGGGGCCGAAGGCGTGTTTGCGTATCAGACCCTGCCGGTCGATCAATATCAGACTGGGCGTACCGCGCATTTTGTAATGTTCCATCGTGAGCGGAATCGGCCCGGCCGGGTTCGGCTGGTCGAGCGCGATCGGAAACTTCAAGCGATATTCCTGGATGAATGATTTGAGCGTCGACGCGTTGTACGCTTCGTGATGCTCGAATGTCGCATGCAAGCCGATGACCGCGACATCGCTGGGTTCGAAAGTGTCAAATATGCGCTGGGCCTGCGGAATGCCGACGGCGATCGATTTGGGGCACAGCACCTGGAATGCCACGAGCACCACGACCCGGTCTCGCATAGCGGACAAGGGCAACGGACGTTCCGTATTGAACCACGTGTGCACCAGCAATTCGGGTGCCAAGGAGAGCGACGCTGTCATGATTGCCGGCCGGCTCTCCGGTGGTAAACCGCGGCAAGCCCTGGTCCTTTATTGGCGTTGATCGGGAGACTCTGCTAGTGCCTCATTGTGTGCTCAAAAGATGAGCGCGATCAACCCCCGTCTCGGCGCCTATTTGGCTTCGCCCTCTCGATCGCGCCGCTTGCGTTCGGCGATCTCTTCGCGATCGACGGCCACGTCGCGCGGGGCCTTGATCCCGATGCGAACCTGGGTGCCGTTCACCGCCATGACGGTGACCTCGATATCGTCGCCGATGCGTAGCGTCTCGCCGGCCCGTCTCGTGAGTATGAGCATGTGCCCAACTCTAGCGTCGATCCCCCGCCCTCGATGTGAGCAATCAGTACGATCCGATGTAGGACGTGCGCCGACATAACCCGGAACGCATAGCCGATATGATTGCGACCTGTCTTGAGGAGATCGCCATGAATCGCTCGATCGTTTCCTTGATGTTGGCCGCCGCGCTCGCCTGTGCTTCGGCGCAGGCGCGGGCCGATGAGCCCGCGGCGCAGCCCGCCCCGACGAAGCATCAAATGATGAAGGACTGCATGGCCAAGCAGAAAGCCAGCGACGGTGGCATGCCGAAGCAAGACATGAAGAAGAATTGCAAGGATGTCACCAAAACCGAAAGCGAGAACGCGAAGGCCGAGAAAGAGACGGCCGACGAGGCGGGAACCCCGCCGCACCCTTAGCAACTCGGCACGGTGAATGTCACCAGCACCAGTCCACCGACAAGTCTTTCAGATAGGCAAGTGAACTCGCGCCGGTGCGGAAGTCGTCCAGCGCGAACTGGCATCCCAGCTCCTGCAGAGTCCGCATGAATTGTTGGACTCAGCCTGCGGTGATTGACCCGACAAATGATCGCGAAAGCGCGCGAGTTCCTCTCCCACGGATTGACTGTGCGCACCCATCAGCTGGCACGCGCGGCGCACGACACAGCGATCGATGGTGGGGAAACCCTGCCTCGCGACGTTGACCAACGTCGCAATTCGCGGAGCGGTGGCGCGCTCTGTGGCGCAGGTTCGGACTAGCGGTTGCGCCGCGCGACAAGGCCCAACAGCAGCCGGCCGCCGGGGACTCGCATCAAGCGAAAGACACGCTTCCAGAATCGCTGGGCGTCGGAATCGAAGCCGGCCAAGGGCAGGCTGTCGTAAAGCCCGTCTCTGAATTCATGAACGATGGCGGAGCTGGCATGCAGCGTCGCGATGCGCTTCGCCCGGGTCGTCGTCACCGCCACGCCATCGTCCTGCCATTCGAGATCGACCTGCTCCAGGCTCGTGTCCTTCAGTACCTCGGACGCGCCTGGCTCTGCCGTACGCAAATAGATCTGCACGGGGTGGGGTTGCGCCGCCGTCAGGTGCCACAAACCGCTCCCCAGGAGCTGCGCCCGGAATGGGCCGGCCAGCGAGCATCGCCTCATGGATTTCATTCCTTCATCCGAGTCAGTTACCCTCGCCGGCTGGATCGACGAAACCCCTCACGTGAACACACCCATCAAACTGCTCCCCGGACAAGCGCTGAGTTCCAGCGGCCGTCCGCGGCTCGACTATGCCGCGGTTGCGTCGCTGGCGCTGCCGTTCATGCTGACCAGCGCCGTGCAGGCGGTGCTCAATGCCACCGACACCTGGTTCATCGGACGCTTGTCTCCCGCCTCGACTGCCGCAATCGGCGCAGTTTACTGGCCGGTGCTGGTATTCGTGCTGCTATTTGGCGGTGTGGGGCTGTCCGTGCAAACCGTCGTCGCGCAGGCCTTCGGCGGGCGACGCTACGCGCGCGCGTCGCAGGCCACCTGGACGGCTCTTTGGGCGTCCGTCATGACACTGCCGTTGTTCGTCGCACTGGCCGTGGCCGGCCGCTGGATCTTCGCTCCCTTCGGAATCCCGGACGTCATTCAGCAGTTGGCGCTGCAGTATTGGTTTCCGCGAATGCTCGGCGCGCCGCTCGGCATCGCATTGTGGTCGCTTCTCGGATTCTTCAACGGCGTGGGCCGGCCGCTCGTCACCCTGCGCGTGACGCTGCTCGTGGCGCTGGCCAACGCGATCTTGAATCAATTGTTCGTGTTCGATCTGCGTTTGGGCGTCGCCGGCTCCGCCTGGGCCACGGACGCCGCCCAGCTCATCGGCGTCGGGGCGGCGCTCGCCGCATTCTTAGGCCCGAGCACTCGCGCTTGCTACCGCTCGCACCTCACCACCCGCCTGGAATTGCGGCCGCTCCTGGGCCAGATCAAATTGGGGTTGCCCATGGGCGTGCTCTATGCGGCAGACATCACCGGCTTCGCTTTTTTTCAACTGATGCAGGTGCGCCTGGGAACCGTCGACGGTGCATCGTCGCAGATCGTCATGATGCTGACGTCGTTTTGCTATATGCCTGCCATCGGCATCGCCATGGCGGGCACCACCTTGGTCGGGCAGGCCATCGGTGCCAAGCACTTCGACTGGGCCGGCAAGGTGGGCAATGCCATCATCGTGATCACGGTCGCCTACATGGGGCTGAGCGGAGTGGCCATCGCCGCCGCCGGGCCGTGGATCATGCCATTGTTTACCAATCGAGCCGATCCGCAGGCCGCGGCCGTGGCGGCGCGCGGCTGCGTCTTGCTGTGGATCGCCGCGGGATATCAGCTATTCGACGGCCTCAATTTGAGCGGCGGCGCGTGTCTGCGCGGTGCCGGCGACGTGCGCCTGCCATCCATCATGGTGCTCGCGCTCTCGTGGGGCTTCTTCGTGCCGTTGGCGCACATTCTGTCGTTCACACCGGGCGCCGGCTGGGTCGACTGGTTGCCTCAGCTGGGGTGGGGCGCCGTGGGCGGCTGGTTCGCGGCGCTCGCGTACATTTGCTGCCTGGGGACGATGCTGTACCTGCGATGGTGGTCCGGCGCATGGCGGCGCATGGCGCTGCCGCTCAACTGAACCCTGCTGTGCTACTTTAGAACCATGTCGAAACGCAGCGTGAGGTGGGCATATGTCGTCTTGTCGTTTGCGATAGGTGCATCCCGCGCATTCGGCCTGTCCGGCGCGCCCGCGCCGGTGGCGCAGACCATCGCCGCCCAGCACCTGCCGCCCAACTCGTTAAGTTTCGTCATCGTGGACCCCGATACCGGCCGGCCGGTCCTTGGCCAGAACATCGACACGCCGCGCAGTCCCGCATCGACCATCAAGGTGGTGACCACGTTCGCAAGCCTGGATCTGCTCGGACCCACGTACGTGTGGCACACCCGGGCGGCGTTTCGCGGCAAGCTGGACAATGGGGTGCTCGACGGCGACCTCATTCTGCAGGGCGGCGGCGATCCGTACATGACCATCGAACGCTGGTGGAGCTTCGCCCGCAGTTTGCGCGACAAGGGCTTGCGCAGCATCCACGGCGACATCGTCATCGACAACACGGCGTTCTCCCTGCCCGCGGAAGATCCCGCTGCATTCGACGGCCGGCCGAACCGTTCGTACAACGTGCTGCCCGACGCGTTGATGGTCAATTTTCAATCCATCGAGTTCCGCGTGGTGCCGAACACGAGCACGCACCGCGTCGATATCATCGCCTCCCCTGCGCCGGTCAATCTGGTGGTCGAGAATCACATCGCGCTCGCGGCCGGCCGTTGCACCGCCGCCGCGAGCCGGGTGGATTTCGAAGTCGCCTCGGAGCGCTGGGATCGCATCGTGTTCTCCGGCGCTCTCAGTCCGAGCTGCGCGGAACGCAGTTTCGCGCGCGTGCTGCTGCGGCCGACCGATTATGCATTCGGCACCTTCGTCGGCCTGTGGCGTGGATTGGGCGGCGAGTTCGACGGCAAACTGCGCGTCGCGCCCACGCCCACGGATGCGCAGCCGTTGCTGACCTTCGACTCCCTCACCTTGGGCGAAATCGTACGGCTCACGAACAAATTCAGCAGCAACCTGATGGCGCGCCATCTGCTGCTCACCATGGGCGAAGATCGCTTCGGCGTTCCCGCGACGCTCGACAAGGGCGCCGCCGCCATTGCGCAGTGGAGCCAAGACCGCGGTCTCGCGCTGCAGGACATCAACATCGACAACGGTTCCGGCCTGTCACGCACCACGCATATCTCGGTACTGCAGATGGCAAAAGTGCTGAGTGCCGCGTATCACAGCCGCTACGCGCCCGAGTTCCTCGCATCGCTGCCGCTCGCGGGCGTCGATGGGACCCTGCGGTCGCGGATGAAGACTTCGCCCGCGGGTTCCGTGCGCCTGAAGACCGGGCACCTCGACGGCGTCACCGGTGTGGCAGGCTACGTGACCACGACCTCCGGCAAGACCTTCGTGCTGGTGTCCCTGGTCAACGATTCGCGTGCGGATTACGGCGCCGGCGAACCCATTCACGCAGCGCTGGTGAGCTGGATGCAGGGTAATCTCTGAGCGCCGGCGCGGCGGTGTTCAAGCCTTGCTGCGTTCCATGTCCCATAGGATGGCGGTGACATCCTTGCGCAGCCAGACCCCGTAGCCCAGATAATTGAAATGCCGCTTCAGCCGGCGCCGGTACCAGTCGCCCGGGCGCAGATGCACGGAGCGGTCGGTGCGCGAGCGATCGCAGTTGTCGCGCCAGTCCTCGCGCGTCAAGGCCGAGACGTACACGGCCGCGCGCGTCAGCCGGCTCAAGTTCGACAAGGCGCGCGCGGCCGCGCGGTCATCGAGATATTGCAGCACGTCGTAGCACACCACGAGGTCGCTCGGACGCGGCGGCACGTAGTCGGTCACCGACCCTTGGGTCCAGCCATAGCGGCGGCACAGATACTCGCTCGCCTCGAGGCCTGCGTAACGCGCTTTCGGCAGTACTTCCGCGAAAGGCTTGCGCAGCAATCCGATGCCGCAGCCGGCGTCCAGAATGCTGCGCACCGGAATGCTGGCCTGCGCCAGAATCGCCGCGATCAGACGGGCCCGCGTGCGCATCTCGGCGGGCGTCACCACGCGCGTCGCCGCGTTCAAATAGAACTTGCGAAAGTAGGCGGAACCGAAGACGGTGTTCGCTCGAATTAGAGTCATTTCCCATCCTATAAGAATCCCGGCGTCTGTTGAGCCCGGCGTCTGTGGCGATTGTTGCATTGCCGTATTGCTGGTTGTCGTTACCGAGAGGGGCGATTCCCCGACGTCCCACTCGATCGGCAGCGGTGGGCCTGTCGGTGAGGATTGACCTCAGCAGATAGTTTGGCCAGTCAAATGATAGATTTACGTCCCATAAACGTATCATTTTTTAGATGGATTATTGATTGAAAACGACAATGATAGGATTATAATTCTTAATCCTATCAATTATCGAGAGAATTATGCCCACTCCTACCTGGGTGTGGCAGACCGCCCGCTGGCCGCACTTTACGTTCGATACCGCCCGCCTGATCGAGCCTTCCAACCGGGCTCGCGACGCCGCGGGACAGCTGCGTGGCAAGGCGGAGGCAATTGGTGCGGAGGATCTGAAGCTCTTGCAAGCGGATGTGTGGTCCCAAAGCGCTGTGGCGACGGCTGCCATCGAGGGCGAAACGCTCGATATGGCGGCGGTGCGCTCCTCGGTCGCCGGCCGCCTGGGGATTCTCGGAACTCCTGAAGTGCCGGTGCCGCGGCACATCGATGGGCTCCTCGAGGTGATGAATGACGCGGCGACCCACTGGCAGCAAGAGCTCACCGAAGCGCGACTCATCGAGTGGCAGGCGCTCCTCTTTCCCGATGGCCGGTCCGGATGGCACACCGTTGAAACGGGAACGTATCGAACCCAGGGCGATCCCATGCAAGTGGTGAGCGGACCGGCGGGACGGGAGGTAGTCCATTATTCGGCGCCGCCGGCGGCCGCCGTCCGCGCGGAAATGCGCTCCTTCCTCGACTGGTTCAATCGCACCCAGGAGACGCGCGAGCTCGATGGCATTTTGCGCGCCGGCATTGCCCACCTATGGTTCGAATCCATCCACCCCTTCTCCGACGGTAACGGTCGTCTCGGTCGCGCGATCATCGACCGGGCCATTTCGCAGGAAATGCGCGCCGTGAGCCGGCTTCAGGGCACCTCGATGGGATTGCATCGCGAACAGCGGGCGTACTACGAGGCGCTGAACACCGCGCAGCGCGGTACGGGCGAGATCACCGGCTGGCTCACCTGGTTCAGCAACGCCTTTTGCAACGCCTGTCGCGCGAGCATCGTACTCATCGATGAGGCGCTCGAGCGCGCCCGGTTCTGGAGCGAACACAGCCAGGTGGACTTGAATGCGCGGCAGAGAAAGGCCTTGAACCGCATGCTCGTCGCGGGGCCGAAGAGATTCGAAGGCGGCATGACGACCCGCAAGTACGCCGCGCTCAATAAGAGCACGCACATCACGTCGAACCGCGACCTGGTGGATCTCGTCGCAAAGCGTCTCCTGGTGCGCGACGGCCGCGGCCGCTCTACCTACTACAACTTGACGATCCCGGGGTGGGGCTGGCAACCCGCGCGACCGGCGAGCAACGGCTCGAATTCAGGCAGGTGAAGTGCACTTCGACGGCGACGATACGCCCGATGGGATCGTCGGCAAGGAGCCGCTCGAGCACATCTTTCTTTCAGCGAGTGTGCGCCGTGAATGCGTTCCAGGCCGCGAGAGAGTCCATGTAGTCTCTCCAGTGCACGATTTTCCGGTTCTCAATCTCGATGATCGAGCAAAACCGATTGTCGTACTTCACGCCCGACTCTGAAGAAACTCAACGAAAATTGGTAGGAAGCACGATGGACAAGAAATTGTTTGCCGATTTGGTAGAAAGCATGCAACAGCACAATGAGATCATTGCTGGCGCTCGCAAGGCCGCCAGGGTAACCAAGGTCGACGCGCGGTCGATTAAGGTACTGCAGTGTTCCAAGGACCCTCTACGCGGCAATCTTCAGGAAAGCGGTTATTCCCCTCGAGATGACTATATTTCGCGGGAGACAACTCTATTTCCTGGGCTGTGCGCATGAATTAAAGTCCTTCCCTGGCGGCGTGCTTTTCCCACTGAATTTGACCCTTTTGTTCATCAGCTGAATTCAAAGTTGTTACCTGTTTAAACATTAGCCAAGCGCAGGGCATTTTAAAATCGACATTTCTCGAAACAAAGTCTTTACCTAATTCTACTGTGTTAATAAAGGCGCTTCCGCCGGGGTATGTTTACGCCCCCCGAGAGGCTGAAGGCGTACGAAGCTGCGCACATCTACCGGATGGATCCCGACGTCGAACAATTCCTGGGTCTTTTGAAGCAGGCGGCGAGAGTACCCCACGGTTTTTAACAGTCCCGAGGGCCGGTAGCGCCGCGGGCACGGAACGCGGCAGTATTGGGCGACTTGGTTGCAAGTTAAGAATACCAATGATCGAGGATGCCGAGGCCGACCATGGTACGACCGCCATATTCCTAGCCATGTCTATTGACATCGCCACCATCTCGGAGTCACTTTTGCACCATAATGTACCGTCGCCATCGGGGGAACTGGATTTTCCGGAAGCACCGATTCACTCAGGAATACCCATGATCAAGATTTTGATACTGACCGCCATGGCGGTCGCGGGCGCCCCAATGGCGGTCGGCCAGACTGCGGCAACTACCACCCCGGCAGCCACGACCGCAGCGAGCGCCCAGCCTGATTATCATCCCAGTCTGGGTGACCTGATGACGATGGCCGTGCAACCCCGTCACATCAAACTCGGGTTGGCCGGCAAGTACAAAAATTGGCCATATGCCAGCTACGAACTCAGCGAGCTGCGCAATGCCTTCGCCCGCATTGCACGCACCATTCCCACGTATCAGACCGTGGACACCGCAGAAATGATGATCGCGCTGACGAAGGTTCCGCTCGTTGCACTGGAAGACGCGATCACGAATCAAAACACCGCACAATTCGCCGCTGCTTACGCACGGCTGACGCAGGCCTGCAATGCATGCCATCAGAGCCTGAAACACGCCGCCGTCGTAATAAAAGCACCCGATGCGGCAATGTTCCCCGATCAGGACTTCAGGCCGTCGCCACAGTAATGGCTTGGTGCCGGGACTTTAGGGTGACGTTCGCGCTCCGGAATTACCGGTGTCGCCTACGTGAATACATCAGCGGCGGTCGGCGACCAGTGATTTGGACAGCCCGGGAATGACGACCATGGAAACTCTAAATGCAACAAATCGGTGCCCATACTCCTCCCTAAGCAGCCCGATCGTCACACGAAGTGCGTAAGAACCAAAATCGCTTCGCTCCATGCGGGCCGTGCCGGATGCCTTGCGAGTCAATACGCGGGGCATTCGTTGCACAGTGGATTCTTGTACACGACATCGCTCGATCTCGTCCCCAATGACGGCAGCGGCTTGCCGACATGTGAAGTGGATTTTGTCTGGCTGGTGACGGGGCGGTATCCAGAGCCGACGACGATCATTCTCGGTGAGTGCAAGGATCGCGGTCGAAATCGCGGCGTCGGGGGTGGCGGTACGATCAGTCCTACCGATATTGGCAACCTCAAGGCCGTGGCCGACGCGCTTCCATCCAAGCGCTTTCAATCCTTCGTACTCCTGGCGAAGTTATGTCCTTTTACACCTGAGGAGATCCATTCGGCCAAGAACCTTAACGAGCGCTTCCATCGGCGCGCCATCCTTCTGACAGCACGGGAACTTGAGCCGTGGCACATCTACGAGCGAACTAAGGCGGAGTTTAAGATTGACGCTTATGCCAGCTCGGCCGAGCAACTCGCGTTGGCGACGGCGACGATGTATTTTCCGGATCCGGCAACTCACACTTGACTTGAACGACGGGTTTTGATGCCCTGCGCTCGACACAATCGTAGAGTAGCGGCATCTGCCAAAGCGGCGGCATCAAACGGCCTCTACAAATCTGATAACAATCCGGCACTTGTCTGCTTTAAGATGGGTTCGATAAGGAAGACGATGTCAGGGGAAAGTTATCATTTTTCGATGATGTAGATTAAAGGGATGTTCATGCCTCGCACACAATCGAATGCCATCAAGGCGCAACCCACAGCCCATATTGGAGTCGAACCTGAGCCGTGGTCAGCGGGCAAGGATCTGCGCGGGAAAATGGATTTGGGAAAATGTAACCACAGCCCACTCGGCCTTATCTTTCTCAAGCTCGAGTACAGTTTCGACTCCTTTCAGGAACGCTGCCTCCTACCAGTGGTGAGCTCGCCCATGCGCATCATCAAGGAAGGCGTCGTAGACTGCCCGGTCGCGCTTACTGGCCAGTTCGTTCACCGCAAGCAGTTTCCGGTCCGCTTCGGCTCACGCGGGAAAAATGAGTTGCCTGGGAAAGGCCGTGGCGCCTCCGAACACAGCCTCATCCAATGAACAAAAAATCCCTCACCGAGGCGGACATCCGCACCAAGTTCATCACGCCGGCGCTCGTCGGTGCGGATGGCGATAAGTGGGACGTGATGACCCAAATCCGCGAGGAAGTCTATTTTACGAAGGGGCGTGTCATTGTTCGCGGCAAAACCGTGAAGCGGGGCGAAGCCAAGAAAGCGGATTATCTCCTCTCCTTCAAACCGAACCTTCCCCTCGCGGTGATCGAGGCAAAGGACAACAACTTCTCGGTTGGGGCAGGCATGCAACAAGCATTGGAGTATGCCGAGATCCTCGATGTTCCCTTCGCATACAGTTCAAATGGTGATGCCTTTCTCGAGCACGACCGCACGGTAACGAATGGCACAGTGACGCGAGAGATCCCGCTAAACCAGTTTCCCACTCCGGAGGCACTCTGGGCACGTTATTGCGTAGCAAAAGGGTGGACCCCTAGCCAGCAACAGGTCACAACGCAGGACTACTACGACGACGGATTGCGGAGATCTCCCCGCTACTACCAGCTTATAGCTATCAATCGTACGGTAGAGGCCATCGCGCGAGGTGTGGATCGCATCCTGCTTGTGATGGCTACCGGCACCGGTAAAACTTACACCGCATTCCAGATCATCTGGCGATTGTGGAAGTCGGGCGCTAAGAAACGTATTTTGTTTCTGGTTGATCGCAATATCCTCGCTGACCAGACCAAAACGAACGATTTCAAGCCCTTCGGCGCGGCAATGACGAAGATCACTAACCGCACCGTCGATAAATCTTTCGAGATATACCTCTGCCTTTACCAGGCAGTCACAGGAGCCGAAGAGGATCGGAACGTCTATAAATAATTCTCGCCAGATTTCTTCGACCTGATCGTGATCGACGAGTGCCATCGAGGGAGCGCGGCGGAGGATGCCAACTGGCGGCAGATATTGGAATACTTCAATGGCGCCACCCAAATCGGTCTTACCGCGACGCCGAAGGAAACCAAAGACGTTTCAAACATCGAATACTTTTGGCGTACGGGCCAATGGAAGCGATGGTTGGCGCCACGGACCTACACAGCCCGTACACGCTGGTTTTCTCCGGGCGGACTCGCTTTTTCAAGTCTTGATTTGATTGGTAGGGCCCGGTTTTGAACCTTCGACCTTCGGATCATGAGCCCCTACTTAAGGTCTGCTTTGTCGGGCATTCCGGAGGCTCGATTGCGTATTTTGTTGAGTAAAGACATTATTCCCCGCGAAACGACATTATTGCGCGGGAAACGACTTTATTTCCGACGCATATGGGCATATCCATGTGCGAACCGATTCACTCGACCGTCAAGCTCTTGGCTAGGTTGCGCGGCTGATCGACGTCGGTGCCTTTGAGCACTGCGACGTGATAGGCGAGCAGTTGCATCGGCACCGCGAAGATGACGGGGGCTTGCAGAGCGGTGACCGCGACCGGCATGTGGATGACCGTCACGCCCTCGCTGCTCTCGAGGCCGGTTTCCGGATCGGCAAAGACGAACAGCTTGCCGCCGCGCGCGCGCACTTCCTGCAAATTCGACTTGAGCTTCTCCAGGAGTTCATTGTTGGGCGCGACCGCCACCACCGGCATGTCCTCATCGACCAACGCCAGAGGACCATGCTTGAGTTCCGCGGCGGCATAGGCTTCCGCGTGGATGTAGGAGATTTCCTTGAGCTTCAGGGCTCCTTCCATGGCGATGGCATGCAAGGGCCCCCGCCCCAGGAACAGCGCGTGGCGCTTGTCCGCGAATGCTTCGGCCAGGGCTCGAATGGCGTCGTCGAGCTGCAGCGTCTTCTCGACCAGGCCGGGCAGCTGCAGCAGCTGCAGCACCAGTTCGCGTTCGTGAGCGGTGTCGAGAGCCCGATGCTTAGCGAGCGCCACGACCAGCATTCCCAGTGCCGTGAGCTGCGTGGTGAAGGCCTTGGTGGAGGCGACGCCGATCTCCGGGCCGGCGCGCGTCAACAGCACCAGCTCGGACTCCCGCACCATGGAGCTTTCGGCGACGTTGCAAATGGTGAGCGTCGACAGGTATCCGGCTTGCTTGGCGTTGCGCAGCGCGGCGAGGGTGTCCGCCGTCTCGCCGGACTGGGACAGGGTGACGAACAGGGTGTGCGGCGTCACCACGGGATTGCGGTAGCGGTATTCGCTCGCGATCTCCACGCGCGCCGGGATCCGGCACACCTGTTCGATGAAAAAGCTGGCGACCAGACCCGCATGAAAACTGGTGCCGCAGGCCGCGATGTGCACCGCCTTGACACGTTTGAACACCTGTTGGGCGGCCGGACCGAAGGCGGCATCCAGGAGTTTCGCGCCGGCCACCCGCTCCTCCAGCGTCTGCGCGATGGCGCGAGGCTGCTCGTGGATCTCCTTGAGCATGAAGTGGCGATACTGCCCGCGCTCCACCGCGTCCGCCGGCAGCTCGCTTTCGCGAATCTCGCGGGTGACGAGCGTGCCGGTGACGTCCTCGACCTTGATGGACAAGCGGCGTACTTCGGCGACGTCGCCTTCCTCCAGGAACATGAAGCGCCGGGTTACCGGCAGCAGCGCCGCCACGTCGGAGGCGACGAAGTTCTCTTCGATGCCGAGGCCGATGACCACCGGGCAGCCCTGACGGGCAAGCACCACGCATTCCGGATCGCTCTGCGCGATCACGGCAAGCGCATACGCGCCCTCCAGTTCGGCCACCGTCTTGCGCACGGCCTCATACAGATCCGCCGAATCGGCGAGATGGTGATGGATGCGATGCGCGATCACTTCGGTATCGGTTTCGGAATCGAAGCTGTAGCCCAGCTCGATCAGGCCGGCGCGCAGCGCCTCATGATTCTCGATGATGCCGTTATGCACGATGGCAATGCCGTCGCGCGAGATGTGGGGGTGCGCGTTGCGCTGGGTGGGGACGCCATGGGTGGCCCAGCGCGTGTGCGCGATGCCGACGTGGCCGTCGATGGGGTCCGCGTCGAGTGCGTCCTGCAGGGCCTTGACCTTGCCCACCGCCCGCAGGCGAGCCAGCCGGTGGCCGGCCGTCATCACCGCGATGCCGGCCGAGTCGTAGCCGCGATACTCGAGACGCCGCAGGCCCTGCATGAGGATGGGAACCGCATTGCGTTCCGCGACGACACCGACGATTCCGCACATTTCGAACGACTCCTGGCCGAGAAGATTAAAGGGAGCGCCTAGTGTGCCTCAGCGGGATGACGAATCCAGCGAAGTGTTGCGCAGTTGCTGATGATGATAGACCCCAGCGGCGGTTAAATTGCCCACCGAGCGGCTGCCGAGATTTAGCGGCGCGCGCGGGCTGGGTGTACTAGCCCCTGACGTATAAGTGCCATTCCAAAAACAGGCTATCGCGTGGCCATGGGCGCGATCGACCCGCCCAGCGCCTGAAACAAGGCGGCCGTATCCGAGTAGCGATTGGCTCGCGCCTGGGCGAGCGCGACCACGGCCTGCTGGTAGGTCTGCTCCGAGTTGACCAGCGCCAGGTAGCTGACCGATCCCAATTCCAGCTGGTGGTGGGCGACGCCCAGGCTTTTCTGTGCGGCGTCCTCGGCGCGGCTCGTGGCCGCCAGTGCATCGGCGTCGGCATCGAGCGCGTGCAAGGCATCGGCGACGTTTTGGAACGCCGTCAGCACCGCCGACTTGTAGGCGGCGCCGGCTTGATCGAGCGCGGCGTCGGCGGCGCGCTTGCGGTGAATGAGCGTTCCGCCCTGAAACAACGTCTGGGTCGCGTTGGCGCCGATGCTCCAGAAGCCCGTACCGGGCTTGAACAGGTCGCTGAGCAGCGTCGCCGTACTGCCGATGTTGCCGGTGATGGTCAGCTGCGGCAGCAGATTCGCGATGGCAACACCCACCTGTGCGGTGGCGGCGTGCAGCTGCGCCTCGGCCGCACGCACGTCCGGCCGGCGTTCCACCAGCTGTGAAGGGACGCCGAGCGGCAAGTCGGTGGGCAGCACCAATTGATCCAGCTCGAAGCGAATCGGCTTGGTGTCCGCCGGCAGATGCCCGGTGAGAGCGGCCAACTGATCGCGGGTCTGGTACAGCTGCTTGTTGAGCGGCGGCAGCGTGCCTTCCAACTGCGCGAGCGCCGCATCCTGGGCGTAGACGTCGGCTTCCGGCACCGCGCCCAGTTCGAGTTCGCGGCGCAGCACCTCGAGCGACTCGCGCTCGAGCGCGATCACATGCTCGGTGCCCGCGATCTGCGCCCGCAAACCGGCTTCCTGGATGGCCGTGGTCACCACGTTGGCGGTCAGGGTGAGATACGTGGCATCGAGCTGGTAGCGGCTGGCCTCGGCCTGCGCCGACAGCGATTCCACCGCGCGGCGATTCGCGCCGAACACGTCGGGAACATAGGACACCGTCACCTGAGGGGTGAACAAGTTGTAGAGCGGCGTCCCGGAATTCAGCGTGGGCTGCAGCACGCCGACCGCGTCGCGATTGCGAGTCGCATCGAAGCTGCCCTGCACCGCCGGAAAGTACGATCCTTTCTGGGCAGCCGTGTTCTCCAGGGCCTGACGCAGCGCGGCTTGCGCCGAGGCCACGTCGGGATTTGCCCGCAGCGCCTCCTCGACCAGCGCATCGAGCTCATCCGAACCGAACAGAGTCCACCAGTTGCGCGGTACATCCTGGCCGACCAGAAATCGCTGTACGGCGCCGCCGGCGCCGGGCGCCGAGGCGGTGGCGGCGGCCAATGGCTCGGCGGTATAGCGTTCGACCGACGGTTCCGCCGGCCGGTGAAAATTGGGTCCCACGCACGCGCCGACGGCGAGGGCGGCGAGCGATGCGGCCAGCCGCTTCATTCGTTCGTGTCCAGGGCGGGCTCCGCCGGCAGATCCCGCTCGGCCGAGAATTTCAGGATGAGCACGGGCAGCACCAGGAGGATCAACACCGGCGCCAGCAACATGCCGCCCACCACCACCAAGGCGAGCGGCCGCTGCACCTGGGAGCCGATGCCCGTGGAAAACGCTGCCGGTATCAAGCCCACGCACGCGACGGTACACGTCATGATGACGGGGCGCAGCTGCGTCTTGCAGGTCTGCAGCATCGCCGTCGCACGGTCGTGGCCCAGGTCCAGGCTGAGATGGTAGTAGGACAGCACCAGAATGCCGTCCATCGCCGCAATGCCGAACAGCGCGACGAAGCCGATGGCGGAGGACACGCTGAACGCGGTACCGGTCACCCAGAGGGCGAAGATGCCGCCCACCAGGGCCATCGGAATCACGCTCGCCGCCAACAACGCATCGCGCAAGCTGCCGAAGTTCAAATACAGCAGCAGCACGATCAACGCGATCGACAGGGGGACCGCGACGCTCAGGCGCGCGATCGCGTCCTGCAGGTTGCCGAATTCGCCCACCCACTCGAGACGATAGCCGCCCGGCAGTATCACCTGCGAGTCCACGGCGTGCTGCGCCTCGAGCACGGCGCTGCCGAGATCGCGGCCGCGCACGCTGAATTTGATGGGCACGTAACGCTGCTGCTGCTCGCGGTAAATGAAGGCCGCGCCCGACACCAGGCGCACGTCGGCCACGTCCTCGAGCGGCACTTGAATGACGCCGCTACCCGAGACTGCGGCAGCCGTGACCGGAATCCTCCGGATCGCGTCGAGGTTCTGACGGTAGGGAAGACTCAGGCGCACCATCATCGGAAAGTGCCGGTCGCTCCCGCTCTCATAGAGATCGCCGGCGCTCTGGCCGCCGATCGCCGCCTGCACGACGGCGTTCACGTCGCCGGTGGCCAGGCCATAGCGCGCCGCGCGCACTCGGTCGACATCGATGCGAATCGTGGGTTGTCCGAGCGAGCGCAGCACGGCGAGATCCGTGATGCCCTGCACTTTGGAGAGTACCGCGGCGATGCGGTCGGCGCTCTTCTCCAGGGTTTCCAAATCGTTGCCGTAGATCTTGACGGAGTTCTCGCCCTTGACGCCCGATGCCGCTTCTTCGACGTTGTCCTGGATGTACTGCGAAAAATTGAAATCGACGCCGGGAAATTGCTCCGCCAGCGCGCGGGTCATGTCTTGCGTGAGCTTCTCCTTGGTCACGCCGTGCGGCCACGTATCGAAAGGCTTGAGCGGCACGAAGAACTCGGCATTGAAGAAACCCGTGGCGTCGGTGCCGTCATCGGGCCGGCCGTGCTGCGACACCACGGTCTGCACCTCGGGATAGCGGGTCATCAGCGTGCGCATGCGGCTCACGTACGTGTCGCTATCCTCGAGCGACACCGATTGCGGGAACGTGGCGCGGATCCACAGATTCCCTTCCTCGAGTTTCGGCAGGAACTCCAGCCCCAGGGAACGCACGGCGACGATGGCCACCAGCGCGAGCAGCGCCACGCCCGTGAAGGTCACGATGCGGTTGGCCAGCACGAATTCCAGCGCGGGCTCGTAGATGCGGCGCAGTCCCCGCACCACGGGCGTCTCCCGTTCCTCGACGTCCTGCGGAAACATCAGCAAGCTCAACGCCGGCGCGATGGTGAAGGTCGCGAGCAGACCGCCGGCGATCGCATACGCATAGGTCTTCGCCATCGGACCGAAGATATGGCCTTCGATGCCGGACAACGTGAACAGCGGCACGAAGCCGGCGATGATGATGGCGGCGGCGAAGAATATCGACTGGCTGACTTCGGCGGCGGCGACCGACACCGTATTCATCTTCGCGTGAAAGCCGCTGGCCGACCGCAGGCGCGCGCCGAGTCCGGCGGCGGCACCGCGGTGAGTGGCCTCGGCCAGATGCCTGAAGATGTTCTCGACCATGATGACCGTGGCATCGACCACCAGTCCGAAATCGATCGCGCCCACCGACAATAGATTCGCGGACTCGCCGCGCAGTACCATGAGGCCGATCGCGAACGACAGCGCGAACGGAATGGTCATGGCCACGATCACGGCGCTGCGCACGTTGCCGAGAAACGCCCATTGCAGAACGAAAATAAGCACGATGCCCGCGATCATGTTGTGCAGGACGGTGTGGGTGGTGACGCGGATCAGATCGCTGCGGTCGTAGATGCGCTCGATGCTGACGCCGGGGGGCAGGATGCCGCTCTTGTTCACCTTGTCCACTTCGGCTTCGACGCGCCGGATGGTGGGAACGCTTTCGGCACCGCGCCGCATCAGCACGATGCCCTGCACGATGTCGTCGGCGTCGTTGTAGCCGGCGATACCGAGCCGCGGCAGATTGCCGATGCTGACCTCGGCCACGTCGCCGATGACGATGGGTGCACCTTGATTGGCGCTGATGAGCGTGTGCCGGATCTCGTCGGCCGAGTGAATCAAGCCCACGCCGCGCACCACGGCCGACTGGGCGCCGAAATTCACGGTCTGGCCGCCGACGTTGATATTGGCGTTGCCGAGCGCGGTCAGCACCTGCGGCAGCGACAGGCCGTAGCCCATCAATTTGCGCTGATCGATGGCGATGTCGTACGTCTTGGTCTTGCCGCCCCAGCCGGTGACATCGATGACGCCGGGCACGGCTTTGAAGCGCCGCTCCAGCACCCAGTCCTCGAGGGTCTTGAGGTCGGTCGCGGAATAGTTGGAAGGCCCCACCACCCGGTAGCGATAGATTTCACCGATCGGACTGGTGGGCGAGATCTGCGGCTGCGCGCCGTTCGGCAAGGCAGCGAGCTGCGACAGTCGATTGGTGACCCATTGTTCCGCCTGTTGGTAAGTGAAGTCGTACGTGAATTGAACTTTCACGTCGGACAATCCGAACAAGGAAATCGTGCGGATGGCCTGAACGTTCGGTATGCCGGCCATCTGAATTTCGAGGGGGATGGTGATGTAGCGCTCGATCTCCTCGGCGGATTGGCCGGTATTCTGGGTGACGATGTCGACCAGCGGCGGTACCGGGTCCGGATACGCCTCGATGTTGAGCACGAGGAAGCTCGCGACTCCCGCACCGAGCATCATCACCAGCATGACGACCATCAGCACGCGCTGACGGAGCGCGAAAGTCACGACCGCGTTCATGACGAGGCGGGAACTGCCACCGCGCCGGCCGCCTGATCGATGAACAGGGCGCCCTTGGTGACGATGCGTTCGCCCGCCTTGATCCCATCGAGCACTTCGACGAGTCCGTCGTTGTTGCGGCCCACCCGAATGGCGCGGTAAGCGAGCAAGCCGTCCTCGGCGAGCACCCATACGTGCGCGGCGTCGCCTTCATAGACCACCGCGGATGCGGGAACTGCGGGAGAATCGGACGCATCGCTCGTCAGGATGCGAAAGTTCGCGAACATCTCGGGCTTGAGCGCGGCGTCGCGATTGTCGATCTCCGCGCGCACCGGCAAGCGGTGCGTCGCCGCATCGACCAGGGCGGCGACATAGGTGATGCGCGCGCGAAAGGTGCGTTTGGGATAGGCGAGCACGTGCACCTCCACCGCCTGCCCCAAATGCACCTGGCCAGCGTCGGCCTCGCGGACGTTCGCCAGCAGCCACACGTTCGACGGGTCGGCGATGGTGAACAGCGGCGTGCCGCTGCCGGCCTGCAGGTACTGACCCGGCCCGAGCTGGCGGTCCACCACCACACCATTGATCGGCGCCGCGATGGTGGCGGAGGGCTGCATGGAACGGGACGCTTCGAGCGCGTCGATGGCTGCAGCGGATTGGCCGAAAATCCTCAAGCGATTGCGCACCGAGTCGCGCGCGGTCTCGGCGGCGGCGAGATCGGCCTGCGCTTGCTGCCAGTCTTGCAGACTGCCGCCCTTGGCGTCGTACAGCGCGTGTTTGCGGGTCTCGTTGATGCGCGCGAGCTTGACCTGGGTCGCCGCGGTGGCGAGGTCATTCTGCGCCTGTACGAATTCGGACGCCTCCACCGTTGCCAGCGGCGCCCCGGCTTTCACCGCATCGCCAAGCCCCGCGACCACCCGGGTGACGCGGCCCGAGTAGGGCGAGAAGACCGGCGTCGCACGGTCGCCATTGACGGCGATCTTGCCTTCCGTCAATTCCTCGCTGACGAAACCATGCAGGGCGACGGACTCGATCGTCAGTGACTTCAATTGCTGCGGCGTAGCCCGGAACGTGCCCGGCGGAGATGGCGCCGCAGCGGCGGGTGCTTCGTGGTCGCCGAACATTCGGCCGCCCAGCCACACGGCCGCGATGACCACGCCCACCCCGGCGGCGCCCAAGGCCGCAAAGCGCACTTGCCGCGCCCGCGACCATGCACGTCGGTCAATCGACTCCTGACCCTTCGGAGGTCGTCCGGGATCGTTCGGCGCTTCGCTCATGCATTAACCCATCGTTACCGGCACGCGCGGCGCCCAAGTGATAGGTCCGCAGTTTGCCACCGAGACCGGAGAGTAGCCATTGCGGCGGCCGGTTCGGGGGTTACAAGTGAAACAATTGCGGCGCCCACCGCCGTGATTTCACGCGAGCGTACATGCTTGCCGATCTGCCGGTGCGGCTGTGTTAAAAAGATGGCGTAACTTGTCCGTCCCTACAGATATCTTGTCAAACCTCCCGGAAAATGCCGCCTACCGCACCCGCGCCTGGATCCATGTCGCCCTGGTGTTCCTGTTCATGCTGGTGAACTTCGCCGACAAGGCGGTCGTCGGTTTGTCGAGCGTTCCCATCATGCGCGAGCTCGGGTTGTCCAATACGCAGTTCGGCGAATTGGGCAGCGCGTTCTTCCTGTTGTTTTCGATCTCCGGGGTCGCCGGCGGCTTTCTGGCCAACCGCGTCCGGACCAAGATCCTGATGTTCGCGATGGCGGTGGTGTGGGGTGTCGCGCTGTTGCCGGTGAGCCTGGCGTCCAGTTTCGGCCTGCTGCTCCTGAGCCGCATCGTGTTGGGTGCTGCCGAGGGCCCGGCCTTCCCGGTCGCGCTGCACGCCGTGTACAAATGGTTCCCGGACCGGCTGCGCGCGCTGCCCACCAGCGTGGTCGCCTGCGGCGCGGCCTTCGGCACCGGGGTGATCGCGCCCTTGATCACCTGGATCATCGTTCACCATGGCTGGCATCGAGCCTTCGGTGCACTGGGTGCGGCAGGCCTGCTGTGGGCCTGCCTGTGGTTCATCGTGGCCGAGGATGGGCCCATCGACGACGACACGGCCCGCAGCGGCGCCGAACGGCGCGTTCCCTACCGCCGGCTGATGTCGAGCCGAACCGCCATCGGCGTCTTTCTGGCTGGGTTCGGGGCCTACTGGGTGATTGCGCTCAACATTACCTGGCTCGCCAATTACCTGATGAAGGCTCTGCACTTCGCACCAGCCCAGGCAGCGTGGATCGTGGGCCTCCCCTCGGTGCTGCAGATGATACTCGCGCCGAGCCTCGCGCTCCTGTCGCAGGTGCTGATCCGCCGCGGCGTATCGAGCCGCGTATCGCGCGGTATCCTGGGTGCGCTCTGCGTGGTGACGGCCGGTGCATCGATGATGGCCATGGCGTTCTTGCCGGTGGGACCCCTGAAGGTGGCGTTGATCGGACTCGGCTTCTCCGTCGGCAGTGTCATATTCACGTTGGGGTCGACGCTGATCGGCGAGATTTCGCCCGCCTCGCAACGCGGCGCGATGCTGGGGGTGACGAATTCCATTCACACGCTGGCGGGCCTGTGCGCTCCCTTCGTGATGGGGCTCATCGTGGATGTGGGCGCGAATCCGGAGGCGGGTTTTCGCACCGGGTATCTTTACGCGGGTGCGCTGGTCGCGGCCTTGGGGCTAGCAGCCGCGATCTTGATCGAGCCGCGGGCGGACCTCTGCAAGTTCGCCCAACTCGAACGTGACAACGCGAGACAATGACCGCATGCATCCGCTACATATCGTTTACTTGAATGGCCCCGACATCGAACGTCTGTCGCTGCGCGACGAGGAAATCCTGGCGGCCGTGGAAGGCGGCTTGGAAGCACAGGGACGCAAGCAAGTGGTCATCGAACCACGCGTGCACCTGGTCCCCGAGAATTCGGCCATCGGACACTTCAACGTGCTGCGCGGTGTCATCCATCCGCTGGGGCTCGCGGGCGTCAAGGTGGTCGGCGATTTCGTCGACAACTACCAGATCGGCTTGCCGTCCGAGATCGCCATACTGACGCTGTTCGATCCGGCGACCGGCGTGCCGTTGGCCATTCTGAATGCGACGTCGCTCACCGACATGCGCACCGGCGCCACCACGGCGCTCGGCGCCAGGTACCTGGCACGCAAGGACAGCAAGATTCTCGGCCACGTCGGCGCCCGCGGCACGTCGTACTGGAACATCCGGCTGCTGAGCCATTTCTTCGATTTCGATGAAATCCGTGTGCACTCGAAGCGGCGCGAGAGCCGCGAGGCCCTGGCCGCGAAGCTCTCGCGGGATCTGGGACTGCCGGTCGTCGCCGTCGCAGGCTGGGAAGAATGCGTTCGCGATGCCGACATCGTGGTGGAGGCCACGCGCCTGCCTGAGCCGCAGCCGCTGCTCAAAACGGAATGGATCAAGCGCGGCGCGCTGGTCATCCCCTACGGCACGATGAGCGCCGTGGAATTGTCCCTGACCGACATCATGGACAAGGTCGTGGTCGACGATTGGGGGCAGTGCCGCAAGGGATTGCCGTACGGCGCGCTGCGCCAACACGTCGACCTCGAGAAAATCACCGAACGGAACCTGCACGCCGAACTGGGACAGATCGTGGCGAAGCTGCGGCCGGGCCGCGAGAGCGACGAGGAGACCATTCTGTTCTGGCATCGGGGCTTGAGTTTGAGCGACATCGCACTCGGCAGCGCGATCCTCGACAAGGCCGGGGAACTGTCGATCGGCCAGACGCTGCGATTCGAATGAAGTCGCGGCTGGATCGGCCCGCACGCCCATGCGCCTGCGCGTTACGCCTGCACGTAGAGGGTCACGGGCCCGCGTGCCGGCCGCGTCGGATCAGGGCTTTTTGGGCGGCGGCGCTCCGCTCGCGAGCGCCTCGTCGATGGCCGCGGCTTTTTGCAGCGGATCGAGTTTGAGCGGCCGGCGCCATCCATCGATGGTGGTCTGCCGCGCCCGCGTCAGGGTGAGCTTGCCGTCGGGCGTGCTCTCGCTGATGGTCGATCCCGCGCCGATCGTGGCGTTCGCGCCGATGCGCACCGGCGCGACCAGCATGCTGCCCGATCCGACGAAGGCACCGTCCTCGATGACGGTCGGCCACTTGTTCGCGCCGTCGTAGTTGCAGGTGATGGTGCCGGCGCCCACGTTCACATGGCTGCCCACGGTGGCATCGCCGACGTAGCTTAAGTGATTCACCTTGGAATGGGCGCCGATCTGGCTGTTCTTGACCTCGACAAAGTTCCCGATGTGGGCATCGCGTGCGAGTTCGGTTCCGGGCCGCAAGCGAGCGAAGGGACCGACGCGGCACTTCTCTGCGACCACGGCGTCCTCGATGACGCAGTTGGCATTGATCTCGGTATCGGCACCCACGCTCGAATCGCGGATCAGGCAGTTGGGCCCCACCCTGACCCGCGCGCCCAGGTGCACCCTGCCGATCAGCACCGCGTTCACGTCGATGAACACATCGCGCTCCACGGTAACCTCGCCGCGCACGTCGATTCGCGACGGGTCCGCCAAAGTCGCACCCGCCAGCATCAATTCCTCCGCGCGTTCCCGGCGGTAGCCCGCTTCCACCTGCGCCAGCTGCACCTTGTCGTTGACGCCCAGGACTTCGACGGCGTGCGCCACCGGAATGGCGGCCACGGGATCGCCGGCGGCCACCGCGCCCGCCACCACGTCGGTCAAATAGTATTCGCGCTGTGCGTTATCCCGGCCGAGACCCAGCAGCCATTCCCGCAGCCGTCCCGCGGGCGCCGCCATGAGGCCCGAATTGGCTTCGCGAATCCGCAGTTGTTCGGGAGTGGCGTCCTTGTGCTCGACGATGCCGGTCACATGGCCGTCGGCGCCGCGCGCGATGCGGCCGTAGCCCGCCGCTTCGTCGAGGTTCACGGTGAGCAGCGCCAGCGTGCCGCCGGCCGCGGCCGCCACCAGCTTGGTGAGGCAGGCCGCGCGAATCAACGGCACGTCGCCGTAGAGAACGAGAACCGTGTGGTCGTCGGGGATGACCCGCATGGCCTGCATCACGGCGTGCCCGGTGCCCAACTGATCGGCCTGCAGAATCCACTCGACGGGCTCATCGCCGAGCGCGGCCTGCACTTGGGCGCCGCCATGCCCGTAGACCACGTAGATATTGGAGGGCGCGAGCTCGCGCGCCGTGCCTACCACGTGCTGCAGCAGCGGTTTTCCCGCCAACGGCTGCAGCACCTTGGGCAAGTCGGAGTTCATCCGCTTTCCCTGACCTGCTGCGAGTATGACGACGGAGAGCTGCATGACAGTCCCGGTTGGCGCGAGGGTTAGCGCTTCTTGCGCAAGTGTCCGATTGCTCTCAATTGTGCCATGGCACGCGCGAGTTCCGCTTGCGCTTCGGCAATGTCTATCTTGTCGGTGCGGTCGCGCAGGGCCTCCTCGGCGCGCGCCTTCGCCGCCTGGGCCGCCGCCTCATCGAGATCGCGGGCGCGCGCGGCCGTATCGGCCAACACCGATACCTTGTGCGGCTGAATCTCGAGCGCGCCGCCGCCGACGTAGAAGCTCTGCTCGTCTTGGCCCTCGGTCTGCACTCTGACCACGCCCGCGGTGAGCGTGGTGAGCAGGGGAGCGTGCCGCGGCGCTATGCCGAGTTCGCCCTCGACGCCGGGCGCGAACACCATGGTCGCCTCGCCCGCGAACATCTGGCCTTCGGGACTGACTATGTCGACATGAATCGTACCGGCCATGACTTCTCCCCCTATCCGCTACTGCAGCGTCTTGGCTTTTTCGACCGCTTCTTCGATGCCGCCCACCATGTAGAACGCCTGCTCGGGCAGATGGTCGTACTCGCCCGCGATGATGGCCTTGAAGCCGCGAATCGTATCCGCGAGCGGAACGATCTTGCCGTCCTGACCCGTGAATACCTTCGCCACGTTGAACGGCTGCGACAGGAAGCGCTGGATCTTGCGCGCGCGAAACACCGACAGCTTATCCTCTTCGGACAATTCGTCCATGCCAAGGATGGCGATGATGTCCTGCAATTCCTTGTAGCGCTGCAGAATGGCCTGCACGGCGCGCGCGGTGTTGTAGTGATCCTCGCCCACCACCAGAGGATCGAGCTGGCGGCTGGTGGAGTCGAGCGGATCGACGGCCGGATAAATGCCCTGGGCGGCGATGACGCGCGACAGCACGACGGTGGCATCCAAGTGGGCAAATGTGGTTGCCGGCGACGGATCGGTCAAATCGTCGGCGGGGACGTATACGGCCTGCACGGACGTGATGGAACCGGTTTTGGTGGAGGTGATGCGCTCCTGCAGCACGCCCATTTCTTCCGCCAACGTCGGCTGGTAGCCCACGGCCGACGGCATGCGGCCGAGCAGCGCCGACACTTCGGTGCCGGCCAGGGTGTAGCGATAAATGTTGTCGATGAACATCAGCACGTCGCGGCCCTTGCCGTTGGCCTGTTTCTCGTCGCGGAAGTATTCCGCCATGGTGAGACCGGTCAACGCGACCCGCAAACGGTTGCCCGGCGGCTCGTTCATCTGGCCGTACACCATGGCCACCTTGTCGAGCACGCCAGAATCTTTCATCTCGTGGTAGAAATCGTTGCCCTCGCGGGTACGCTCGCCGACGCCCGCGAACACCGACAACCCCGAGTGCGTCTTCGCGATGTTGTTGATGAGCTCGAGCATGTTCACGGTCTTGCCGACGCCGGCGCCGCCGAACAGGCCCACCTTGCCGCCCTTGGCGAACGGGATCAACAAGTCGATGACCTTGATGCCGGTGACCAGCAATTCCTGGCCGCCCATCTGTTCGTCGTACGCCGGCGACGGGCGATGAATGGGCATGTACTGCGTCGCTTCGACGGGACCTGCTTCATCCTGCGGTTCGCCGAGCACGTCCATGATGCGGCCGAGAACGCCGGCGCCCACCGGGACGGAAATCGGTTTGCCGGTATTCGACACGGTCAAACCGCGGCGCAGGCCTTCGGAGGGGCCCATGGCGATGGTACGTACCACGCCGTCGCCCAGCTGCTGCTGCACTTCCAGCGTGAGTTTCACGTCATCGAGTTTGAGTGCGTCATAGATTCTCGGAATCTGGTCACGCGGAAACTCCACGTCGATGACCGCTCCGATGATTTGCACGATTTTTCCGCTGGACATACATACCCTCTTCATGGCCTTCGGCCAACTTTCAACGGGGTTGCTGCAACCCCGACAATTAGCGGCGCTGCGCGCCGTGAAAACCAAACCCTCTTCATGGCCTTCGGCCAACTAATCATGGCCTTCGGCCAACTTTCAACGGGGTCGCTGCGCGACCCCGACAATTAGCGGCGCTGCGCGCCGTTGAGACTTAACCCGTACCTCGTCTATACCGCTGCTGCGCCGCCGACGATTTCCGACAGCTCGGTGGTGATCGCGGACTGGCGGGCCTTGTTGTAGATCAATTGGAGTTCGGCGATGAGATCGCCGGCGTTGTCCGTGGCACTCTTCATGGCGACCATGCGGGCGGCCATTTCGCTGGCCACGTTCTCGACGGCGCCTTGGTACACCTGCGACTCGACGTAGCGCATCAGAATCCCGTCGAGCAATTCCGCGGGACTCGGCTCGTAGATGTAATCCCAGCGCTCCTGCAGGTCGCTCTTGTCGGTGGCTTCCACCGGCAAGAGCTGCAAGACTCGGCCCTTCTGCGTCATGGTGTTGACGAATACGTTGTGCACGAGGACCAGTCGATCGATCTCGCCGGCGCGGTATTGATCCAACATCACCTTCACGCTGCCGATCAATTGCGCGATTTCCGGCCGGTCGCCCAAGTGTATGGCCGAGGCCGCGATGGGCAGCGAGAGCCGGCGAAAGAATTGCACGGCTTTGGTGCCGATCAAGCACAGCTGGATCTTCTGGCCTTTGCTCTGCGCGTCCTTGATGGTGTTCAGCGCCGCCTTGAACAAGTTGATGTTCAGGCCGCCCGCCAAGCCGCGATCGGTGGCGATCACGATGAGCCCCAAGGCCTTGATGGGCCGATCGATGAGGAACGGGTGCTTGAAGTCCGGGTTCGCCAGACGCAGGTGCCCGATGACATTGCGCAGCTTCTCGGCGTACGGCCTGGCGAGGCGCATGCGTTCCTGCGCCTTGCGCATTTTACTGGCGGCAACCATCTGCATGGCTTTCGTGATCTTCTGAGTATTCTTGATACTCGAGATCTTGGTGCGGATTTCCTTAGCGCCTGCCATGGATCAGACCGTCGCGAAGAATTCTTCGCAGAGCTTCTTCAATGACGCATCGACGTCCTTCGACAAATCCGGCTTGTCGATGATGCTCTTCATCAGCGGACCATAGTTGGTGCGCGCGAACGATTGCAGCGCCGCTTCCGTATCGATCACCTTGGTGCGGTCGACTTTGTCGAAGAAACCGCCGTTCGCCGCATACAGCGACAGCGCCATCTCCGATACCGACATGGGCGCGTACTGCTTCTGCTTCATGAGTTCGGTGACGCGAATGCCGCGCTCGAGCTGGCGGCGCGTGGCTTCGTCCAGATCCGACGCGAACTGCGAGAACGCCGCCAACTCGCGGTACTGCGCCAGGGACAGGCGGATGTTGCCGCCCAGCTTCTTGATGATGTTGGTCTGCGCGGCGCCGCCGACGCGCGACACCGAGATGCCGGCGTTGATCGCAGGCCGAATGCCGGCGTTGAACAAGTCGGATTCGAGAAAAATCTGACCGTCGGTGATGGAGATGACGTTGGTGGGCACGAAGGCCGTGACGTCGCCCGCCTGGGTCTCGATGATGGGCAATCCCGTCAAGGATCCCGTCTTGCCCTTGACGCGGCCGTTGGTGGCCTTCTCGACGTACTCTTCGTTGACGCGCGCCGAACGCTCGAGCAATCGCGAGTGCAGATAGAACACGTCGCCGGGATACGCTTCGCGGCCCGGCGGGCGGCGCAGCAGCAGCGAGATCTGGCGATAAGCGACGGCCTGCTTCGACAAGTCGTCATAGACGATCAGAGCATCCTCGCCGTTGTCCATGAAGTATTCGCCCATGGCGCAACCGGCGTAGGGAGCCAGGTACTGCATCGCGGCCGGCTGCGAGGCCGAGGCGGCGACGATGATGGTATGGGCCAGTGCGCCGTGCTCTTCCAGCTTGCGCACCACGCTGGCAATGGAGCTCTGCTTCTGACCGATGGCGACGTAGATGCACTTCACGCCGGTGGTCTTCTGGTTGATGATGGTGTCGATGGCCACCGCGGTCTTGCCGGTCTGACGGTCGCCGATGATGAGTTCGCGCTGACCGCGGCCCACCGGCACCATGGCGTCGATCGCCTTGAGGCCGGTCTGTACCGGCTGCGACACGCTCTTGCGGAAAATCACGCCGGGCGCTACGCGCTCCAGCGGCGCTTTCGCGGTCGCGGCGATCGCACCCTTGCCGTCGATGGGGTTGCCCAAGGCATCGACCACGCGGCCGAGCAGTTCGGGACCCACCGGCACTTCGAGGATGCGGCCCGTGGTCTTGACGGTGTCGCCTTCGACGATGTTCTTGTAGTCGCCCAGCACCACCGCGCCGACCGAGTCCTGCTCGAGGTTGAGCGCCAGACCGAACGTATCGGCGGAGAACTGCAGCATTTCACCGTAGCGCGCGTCGCCCAGGCCGTGGACGCGGACGATGCCGTCGGCGACGCTGACCACCGTGCCGACATTGCGATCCTCGGTCTCCGACTGGAACTTATCGATTCGCGCCTTGATGAGGTCGCTGATTTCAGATGCCTTGATGGACATNNCCGTCGATCACCAGGTCGCCGGCGCGAATGACGGCGCCGCCCAACAGCGAGGCGTCGACCGCGGCGGTCATGCGCACATCGCGCTTGAAGCGGGTCTTCAGCGCCGCGGTCAGCTTGGCTTTCTGCGAGTCGTTCATCGCGACGGCCGAGGTCACCTGCACGTCGAGCTCGTTCTCGTACTGTGCCCGCAGCATCTCGAACTGCGCCGCGATCTCCGGCAACACGTCGAGCCGCTTGTTCTGCGCCAGCAGCCGCACGAAATTCTGCCAATGCGCGTCGATGTCGCCGCCCCCGCTCAAGCCGGCGAACATCGACGCCACCTGGTCGGTGCTCAGCTTCGGATTGCCGATGAGATCCGCGACGCGCGCATCGGCAACCATGGCTGAGCCGAAGTGCAGCGCCTGGGACCAGGCCGGCAGCGCCTTCGCGTCGCGCGCCGACAGGAAGGCCGCTTTCGCATAGGGCCGGGCGATGGTGGCCGCCTCAGCCATTCGCGATCTCCAGTTCCAACTTGTCGAGGAGGGCGGCGTGCGTCTTCGGGTCGATTTCGCGCTCCAGCAGGTGCGAAGCGCCCTGCACCGCGAGGTTCGCGACCTGCTTGCGCAGGCCCTCGCGCGCGCGGGTGGTATCGAGCGCGATCTCTTCGTGCGCCTGGATCACGATGCGCTGACCCTCGGCGGTGGCCGTCGCCTTGGCCTCCTCGATGATTTCGGCCGAGCGCTTGCTCGCCTGATCGACGATCTGCACGGCCTTGTCGCGGGCTTCGCGGATGATCTCCTGCGCCTTCACTTTGGCTTCATCGAGATCCTTCTGCGCGCGGCTGCCCGCGGCCAAGCCTTCGGCGATCTTCTTGCGCCGCTCCTCGATGGCTGCCATGAGAGGCGGCCACAAATAACGCATGACGACCAAGACCACCGCGAAGAACGCGACGCCTTGGATGATTAGCGTGACTGCTATGTCCATGCCGTAAAGCTCCTACGCCAATTCTTGTCGTTACTTCGCGAGCAGCGCAGCCGTGAACGGATTGGAGAAAATCAACAACAGGGCGATCGCGACGCCGATGATGGGCACCGCGTCGAGCAAGCCGGCGACGATGAACATCTTGGTCTGCAGCATCGGGGTCAGTTCGGGCTGGCGCGCCGAGCCTTCCAGGAACTTGCCGCCCAACAGCGCGAAGCCGATGGCCGTGCCAAGTGCGCCAAGGCCGATCAACAGGCCGACGGCGATCAGTGTGAAGCTCATCACTTGAGCGACTAGGGGTGCGTTCTCCATCTATATCTCCAGGGTCTTAAGGTCAGTGTGGGTAATCTAGTGCTTTTCGGCGGCCATGCTGAGATAGACGATCGTCAACATGCCGAAAATGAAGGCTTGAAGCGTGATGATCAGGATGTGGAACAGCGTCCAGACCACGTCGGCGATGAGCTGGACGATGCCCCACGCGTAGGTCGAGAAATGCGCCGCCGACGCCTCGAGCGTGAGACCTGCGATCAGCACGAAAATCAGTTCGCCTGCATACATGTTGCCGAACAATCGCAGGCTGAGCGACAGCGGACGCACCAGCTCTTCGATGACCCGCAGCAGCAGATTGGGGAAGGCCAGGAGGATTCGCGGCACGATGCCGTGGGCGTGGAACGGCGCGGAGACGAATTCGGAGAAATACAGCACCGGACCTTTTTCCTTCAGGCCGATGTACCAGATCAACAGAAACACGGTGATCGACATGCCGAGGGTGGTGTTGATGTCGGCCGTCGCGACCACGCGCAGGTGCTCGATGCCGAACTTCTGCCCCGCCCACGGCAGCAGATCGACCGGCAGCAGATCCATCAAGTTCATGAGAAAAACCAGCACGAAAATCGTGATCGCGAGCGGCGCGATGAGTTTGCTCGTGCCGTGAAAGGTCTCTTTGACGGTGCCGTCGACCATTTCCACCAGAATTTCCACGGCCGCCTGCAGCTTGCCCGGCACGCCGCTGGTGGCGCGGCGCGCGGCCGCGGCGAACAGCGCCACGAAAACGAGGGCGAGGCCCACGGTGAAGGCGACGCTGTCGAGATGGAAAGCCCAAAAGCTACCGTGCCCCTGATTCACCGTGAGGTGGGTCAAGTGGTGCCCGATGTATTCCGTCAATCCGCCGGTGCCGCCCTCGGACGCTGCCATTCACTTATCCTCGTTTACCTTGACCCATCAGACCGAACCAGTAGCCGAATTGCGCGAATACCAGCCCCGACAGCAAAGGCAGGGGCAACAACTTCAAGCGCGCAAGCGCTGCCCAGACGCTGAGCACATACCAAAACCACTTCAAAGACTCAGCCGCATACAAAGCGCGTCTCAGTACCGAGGCGGGCGCGATTCCCGGCGCAAACAGGCGCCAGCCGAACACCGCACTGCCGACCGCGACGATGAGGCCGCCGGCCAACGCCGACCCGCTGGCCGCCGCACCGGCAAAGATCCAGAAAAACATCCCACCTAATGCGGCGCAACCTGTCTGCAGGAGCACGACCCGCATCACGAGCCGCTTTCCCACGCTGGACGTATCGTTCATCGCAAAGGGTGCCGGCGCGTAACCGGCTTACGGCAACCCCTGTCTGACGTGGCGTTAGTCCACATATTCATTGGCTTGTTTGCCGCTGCGTAAAAGCCGGCGCATTATAGTGAGGCTTTCTCAGAGTCACAAGCCCATGATCGAGCTTGGGTTTTTTTTACAGAACCCTTTTTGACAAATGCTGGCAGGACGCGCGACATAGGTCACTTTTGACACAGGGGCAGCGCAGTCGCCGGCGTCTGCCTAATGGATGTGGGCGAGAATTCCTTCGAGTTCGTCCAAGCTGTTGTACGTCACGACCAGCTTCCCCTTGCCGGAGGATGCGTGTTGAAACAGTACTTTGGCGCCGAGCTTGTCCGCCAATTCCAGCTCCAGCCGATGGATGTCCGGATCGACCGCGGGGGGTGCGGCGGCGCCGGGCGGCGCCGGCGCGAGCAGACGGCGCACCAACGCCTCGGTGTCGCGCACCGATAGACCCTTCTTGGCGACCAGGTTCGCCACCTCGATCTGTTGCCGGCGAGTGGTCAGACCAAGCAGCGCCCGCGCATGGCCCATTTCGATGCTTCGCTGCTCCAGGAGTTGTTTCACCTCCTCCGCGAGTTCCGTCAGACGCAGCAGATTGCTGACCGCCGCCCGGGAACGGCCGACCGCTTCCGCCGCCGCCTGGTGCGTCAGTCCGAACTCCTCGATCAGCCGGGACAACGCTCGCGCTTCCTCCAAGGGGTTGAGGTTTTCGCGCTGGATATTCTCGATGAGGGCCATGGCGACCGCTGCCTCATCGGGTACGTCGCGAATGATCGCCGGAATCTCGGCCATGCCGGCCATTTGCGCCGCACGCCAGCGGCGTTCGCCGGCAATGATCTCGTAGCGCTGAGATTCGCCCGGGTTCGCCTCGGCCAAGGGCCGCACCAAGATGGGCTGCACCAAACCTTGCGCCTTGATCGAATCCGCCAGTTCGCTCAAGGATTCGGCGCGCATGTCGACCCGCGGCTGATATTTGCCGCGTTGAAGCAAGTCGAGCGGCAGGCTGGCCAGGCGATCCCCCGCGAGGGGCGGCGGCGTGGCGGCGGCCGGCGCAGGCGCGCGGGCACGCTCCGCGAGCAAGGGACTCAACGCCGCGAGGCCTCGACCCAGGGACGGCTTTTTGCCGGACGACATGATGTTGCTTCCCGAAAACTTAAGGCGGGATTATACGGGCGCGACCGGCAGCTCGTCGCGGCGAATCATTTCGCCGGCGAGCGCGAGGTAGGCTAAGGCGCCGCGCGATTCCTTGTCGTGAAACAACGCCGGCTTGCCGAAACTCGGCGCCTCGGCGAGCCGCACGTTGCGCGGAATCATGGTGCGGAACACCTTGTCGCCGAAATGTTCGATGAGCTGCGCCGACACTTCGTTCGACAAGTTATTACGGGGATCGAACATGGTGCGCAACAAGCCTTCGATCTCGAGGTCGGGATTGAGCGAGCCGCGAATCTGCTCGATGGTCTGAACCAACGAGCTCAGGCCCTCGAGCGCGTAATACTCGCATTGCATGGGCACCATCACCGAGTTGGCCGCCACCAGCGCGTTCAGCGTCAGCATGTTCAACGAGGGCGGGCAGTCGATCAGGATCACGTCGAAATTGTCCCGAATCGGCTTGAGCGCGCTGCGCAGCTTGAATTCCCGCCCGACGTTCATGGTCAGCAGGCGGATCTCCGCCGCAGTGAGATCCTGATTGGCGGGCATCAGCATGAATCCGCCGTATTCCACGGGTAGCAGCGCTTCCATCGCCGAACAATCGCCGAGCAGCACGTCGCAGCTGGTGCGCGACGACGAGTTCTTGTCGATCCCGCAGCCCATGGTGGCATTGCCCTGCGGATCCAGATCGATCAACAGGATGCGCCGCTTGGTGGCCGTCAGGGACGCCGCGAGATTCACGGCCGTCGTCGTTTTACCGACTCCGCCCTTCTGATTTGCTACAGCGATGACCCGGTTCATAATTTATCTCGATGGTGTACGGGCCGCGTGGCTGCGCCCGGCCATGGTCGAGTCGGTGAGAGTTCCACAAGATGCCGTTCGTCGTCCAGTCCCGGCAGCTTCAGCCGATGCACGGCGAGCACGCGGAACGATTTGGGCAGCGCCGACATCTCCTCATCCGGGCGCTTGCCCTTCATCGCCAGCAATCTTCCGTCGGGGGCGCAGAGATGGCCGGCGTAGGCCACGAAATCGGCCAGCGAAGACAGCGCCCGCGCCATGACCGTATCGAACAGCTCGAAAGGCCGATAGGTTTCCGCGCGGGAGTGAATCACGTCCACGTTGGCGCAGCCGATGCGCTCGGCGGTCTGCGTGACGAACCGCGCTTTTTTGCCGGTGGCTTCGATCAGCGAGAAGCGCCGTTCCGGATTGACGATCGCGAGAGGCAGCCCGGGAAAGCCCGCGCCCGTGCCCACGTCGGCGAGTCTCGTGCCGCGCAGGTACGGCTGCAGACTCAGGCTGTCGAGTACATGCTTGCGCAGCATGCCCGGCCGATCGCGGATCGCCGTCAAATTGAATTGCGCATTGCCCGCTTCCAGTTCATCGACCAGCCGCAACAAGGCGTCGGCGCGCTCGGCCTCGAGCACGAGCCCCAGGTCGGCCGCGCCGGCGACCAGCAATTGCCGTTCCTCGTCGCGAATCATGGCGCATGCGCAGCGTCGCGCATCGCGACATCGATCAGCGTCATCGACAGAGGTACGGCCGCTTGGCCGGGCACGGCGGCGAGCCGGCCACTGAAGGCGATGCCACCGTCGCGGCCTTCACACGTCGTGCCGGCCGGCACGGGTGCGGCGCCGCTTTTCAGCCACACGGCGCACGCCTGCGCGAACACCTGCGCCGCCTCGTCCGCGCCCAGCCGCACCGAGGCTTCGATGCGGTTCAGACGATCATGATCGAAGCACAGCAGCAGCTGGTCGGGTTGCCGGCCAACGAAGCGCGGCGGCGCGCCGTCGATGGCATAGCAATCCCGGTTCTCCGCCTCGCTCGCGGGATGCGCCTCATCGCGGAACTGCAGCACCTCATGCAAGGGCACAGGGCTCTCCTTGAACAGAGTGCCGAAAGGCGTCAGCACCAGCCCATGCCAATCGTACGAGGGGTCGGTCGCGGCGGCGATGGGCGGCGTGGGCACGGCACGCTCGGCCGGCCTGCGCGACGTGCTCGAGACGCAAGCCGCCGACATCGCCAGCACGCCCACCGCCCACGCGGTCCGCACCTGCGTGCGAAGGTGGCGCGTCCCGCTCAAGCGCGCCGCCGCGACAGCCAGGAATGAAGTCCTGCCGCATTCAATGCGATATCGCCGTCGAGGACGGCGTGCCGCTCGGAGTCGCCGCCGCGGAACCCATGCCGGTCCAGGCGCGCCGACAGATGTTCGAACAGCAGGGGTTTCATGCGCTCGACCGGATCCGCTTCACCGGCGGCGCTGCGTGCGATGGCCACGCACGCGTCGATGTCCGAATGCAGGTCGCGGCCCAACTTTTCCACGTGGCCGACGCGGCTGTAATGCGTCAAGTACGCGTGTCGCAGCTTGGTTTCGAGAATGCGATCGATCGAGGCGTGCAATTGCGCGGGATCGAACTGACTCGGCGTGGTCGTCGGAAAAATGAATTCGCCGGCGGCGGTGTCGAGTTCGCGGTAGCTCACGCCGAACGTGTCGCCGGTGAACACCACGCGGGCGTCGCGATCGACGATGCACACGTGATGCAATGCGTGTCCCGGCGTATGCATGAATTCCAACCGGCGATGCCCCAGCTCGATGTGCCGTCCATCCTCCACCGTCTCGACCCGTTCGGCGGGGATGGCCACGATCTCGCCATACTCCTCGATGAACCTCGTCTCGCCGTACACCGCTTTGGTGGCGGCCACCAGCAGGGTGGGATCGACGATGTGCGCCGCGCCGCGCGGATGCACCAGGACTTTGGCGCGCGGCAGCGCCTGGGCCAGCCGCCCGGCGCCGCCGGCATGATCGAGATGGATGTGCGTCAGGAGGATGAAGTCGACGGCGTCGACATCGAGGTTCTGGTCGGCGAGAGTGGCCAGCAGATTCGGCACGGAAAAATAGGTACCAACGTCCACGAACGCCGCCCGGCCCTCATCGATGAGAAGGTAGCTCGCATCCATGCGCGGGCGGACATATTCGGTATCGATGGCGATCACGCCCTCGCCGACATGCTGATATACATCCCTCATTCAGGCGGGCGCCAGTCTATGCTCGAGTTCCGCGAGTTCTTCCGACGCTTGCGCATCGGCAGGCTGCAAGGTCTCGCGCGCGCGGCGCAGTGCCGCCACCGCGGAGTCCCTCAGATGGGTGCAGTTCTGCAGATAGTGCGCGCGCCAATCCGCGATCAGCTCGGGTTCCAACGTCTCGTAATCCCGCCCATTCAAAATCGAATCGAGAACCATGGCACACACCGCCAGCTGCTGTACTCTGGGAAAAGACAGCGCCGGGGTCGAAATGCCTTCGGCGAAGCATCGGCGCAGATACGCCGGCGGATCGGCGCTGGCAATCTCGTCCAACAGATCGCCCACGTCGTAGGATTTGAGAAGATGGTCGAAGGCCGGCATGGATCCCATTATCCTCGTCGTATGAGAACATAGGAATAATGACCCGTAATTATTTGTGTTTGGCCGTTTCGGCATTCCTGCTGCCTGCGTCGGCCGCGTTCGCGGCGACGCGCGACGTTGGCAGCCTGGTTTACGACAACATCCCCGAAGCCTCGGCGGCGCTGGCGGACGCGCTGGACGGGTATTTGAGCGCGCGCCAGGCCACGCCGTTGGGTTGGTCGCCGAAAGGCCAGCTGTTGATCGCGACACGCTTCGGCGATGTCGATGAGCTGCATGTGGTGGAAAAACCGGCAGGCGATCGCCGCCAAATCACATTCCGGCGCGAGCCGATCGCCGCCGGCGCCTTTTCACCCGACCCCGCGCGCAATGCCGTGGCGTTCCTCGAGGAGACGGGCGGCAGCGACGCGGCGCAGCTCTACTACCAGCAGATCGGCGACCCGGCGGTCCCCGGCGCGGGAGTTCCCCGCATCAAACTTCTGACGGACGGCAAGTCGGTCAACGGCGCCGCCGTGTGGTCGAACAGCGGGCGCGAACTCGCGTTTTTTACGACGGCCCGCGACGGCAACGCGACCGATATCGACATCGTCGAGCCCGCGGCGGGAAGCCTGCCGCACCTGGCGCTGACCGGCGACAACGCCGCCTGGGTTCCGCTCGATTGGTCGCCGGACGACCGAAAATTGCTGGTGTTGAAGTCCGTAGCGAAGGGCGAGGGCTACTTGTACGTGGTGGACTTGGGCTCGGGCCAAAAGCGCGAGGTGGATGCCGCGCCGGGCAAGATCGGTATTGCGGGGGCGAAGTTCTCGCGCGACGGACAGGGCGTCTACCTGATATCGGATCGCGACGGCGACTACGCCAGGCTGCGCTACGTCAATCTGTTCACGAACGAAAGGACGGTGCTTTCCGCGTCCATCGCCGCGGATGTCGAGGAGCTGGCCCTCTCGCGTGACGGCCACTACCTCGGCTTTGTCACCAACGAAGGCGGCCTCGGCAAACTGAATCTGCTGGATCTGAAGACGCATCAGGATCTCACGCCGCCGAAGCTGCCGGCGCCGGGCATCATCGATCATCTGAGTTTCGATGCCGAGGGCAAGCGGCTCGCGTTCGGCTACGCGACGGTCATTCAACCGCGCGATGCTTACGTGCTCGACGTCGCGAGCAATCGCGTAGACGCGTGGACCCGCAGCGAAGTGGGGCCGGTGGATACGGTCAAGTTCGTCGTGCCCCATCTCGCCCAGTTTCCGACGTTCGATCGATCGGAAGGCCATGTCCGCCAGGAGCCGGTCTATCTCTACGAACCGGCCGCGCCGGGCCCGCATCCCGTTCTCGTCCTGTTGCACGGCGGCCCCGGGGGACAGTTCCGGCCGGGTTTCGATCCCTTTATCCAATACCTGGTCGGCGAACTGGGGTTCGCGGTGGCCGCGCCAAACCTGCGCGGCTCCTCGGGATACGGCAAAGCCTATCTCGCGCTCGACAACGGCACGCAGCGCGACGACGTGGTCAAAGACGTAGGCGCCCTGATCGTGTGGCTGGGATCGCAGAGCAGCTTCGACGCGAAGCACGTGAGCATTGCCGGCAGCGGCTAT
This sequence comes from Gammaproteobacteria bacterium, assembly GCA_003134045.1. Taxonomy (GTDB): domain Bacteria; phylum Pseudomonadota; class Gammaproteobacteria; order Steroidobacterales; family Steroidobacteraceae; genus Bog-1198. The sequence continues at coordinate 88,728 of PLAH01000184.1, read as the reverse complement.
GGCGGATATCTGGCGCTCGCGGCGCTGGTGAACTACAACGACCGCCTGGTCGGCGGCGTCGACCTCGACGGTATCTCGGACTTCATCAGTTTCCTGTCGGGCACCGCGCCCTACGCCCAAGGGCCGCTGCGCGCTGAATACGGCGACGAGCGCGATCCCGACATGCGCGCGTATCTGCGCCGGATCTCACCGCTGACCAACGCCGATCGCATGACGAAACCGCTGCTGGTGGTGCACGGCAGAAACGATCGGATAGTGCCGCTGGCTCAGGCCGATCAGATCGTCAATCGGCTGCGCAGCCGCGGCGGCCAGGTTTGGTATCTGCAGGCCAAGGACGAGGGGCAAATCGCGGGCAGGAAATCGAACCGCGACGCTTACTACAGGACGATTGCCGTGTTTCTTGCCGGTACCTTGGCAAAATGAGTTTGACCGATGGACATCACGGTGCCGAGATGTCCAGGCGCTTAGCCTCCGCCTACCGATGCTCGCCGCGCGGCGAGGAGGAGATACGCCCGGTTATTTGCTGCCGATTTTCGCGGTCAGCAGCGGCGACGGTTGGCTTGCGAAGTAGGCGGCGACGATTTTCACGTCCTCATCCGACTTGAGCAGCTGGGCCATGCCGTCCATCACCACGTTCTTGCGGCGGCCGTTCTTGTACGTGGTGAGCGCCTGTTCGAGGTAATCCACGTGTTGGCCCGCGAGCACCGGCGGTTTCGGATTCATGGGCGCATCCACGCCCAGGCCGTTTTCGCCATGGCAGGCCGCGCAAGGCGCCACTTGAGCCGGAACCGTGCCGACGACCTTGGCGCTCGGTTTCACCGGGTCGCCGCCCTGCAGATAGGCTGCGATGTCTTCCATATCCTGGTCGGACAACGATGAGGCCTGCGCATGCATGGTGGGGTGCGGACGCTCGCCCGACTTGTATTCCTGCAGCGCGGAGATGATGTACGCGGCATTCTGGTGGCGCAGTCGCGGCACGTCATAATCCGGATACGCGTTCTTGTAATTCTCGATCCCGTGGCAACCGACGCAGGTGTAGAACTTTTTCTCGCCGATGACGGGGTCGCCGGCGGCATGCGCCGCGGGGGAACAAATCGAACTCAACGCCGTCATGCCTGCAAGCAGTGCCAGGCCATTCAATCGAGAAAGCATCTACTTCTCCGAGCCGCGGGGGTCAAATAGGGCCACTGATGTTAAAGAGTGGCAGACCAAATTGCCACTGACATGTACGAAACCTCGAGGTAAGCCCGTTTCCAGGCCTCACCGGCCGGCCGGCCGGGCGGCGCGCCCTGGAACGAATTCACGGGAATTCGTCACCGGCCGACGGCGTCGGTTTTTGAGAGATTCTTGCTGTAGACGATGTTCATCGCATTGTCCTGCCAGCCGCCGATGTGCGCATTCACGAGGTGCTTGGACACGTAGAAATAGAGCGGTATCACGGGTTGATCGGCGAGCATCAACGCCTCGGCACTCTGCAGCAGGCTGCGGCGACGCTCGACGTTGCCGTCGTTCGACGCCCGCTCCAGGAGATCGTCATAGGCGGGGCTGGAATACCGCGCCATGTTGATGCCGAACCCGCCGCGCAGCACTTGCAGAAAACTGTACGCATCGTCGTAGTCGCCGATCCAGCTCGCGCGGAACACGGTGGCGTCGCCCCGGTCTATGTCTTGCAGCAGCACCTTGAACTCTTCCGCGCGCAGCGTGGTGTCGATGTGGAGCGCGTCATGCCACATCTCGGCAACCGCGATGGCGATACGGTTGTGCAGTTCGTCGCTGTTGTAGCGCAACTCGATCGCCGGCGGATTGCGTTCCATGCCGGCCTGCCGCAGCAGCTGCTGCGCGCGTGCGATGCGCTCCGACATCGGCCACGCCGCATAGTCGGGGACCGGCGGCGTGTAATTCGCGGTCGCCGGCGGCACGAAGGTATAGGCCGGCGCCTCGCCGCCGGCGGTGACGGAGCGCACCAAGCGTTCGCGGTCGATCACCAGGGAAAGCGCGCGACGCAGTTCAGGGGAACCGGCGAACGGCGGTTTTCTCAGATTCAGACCCAGGTAGTACACGGCGAGCTGCGGCGCGACGTGCAGCGCCGGACCCAGGTGCTGCTCGATCCATCCCATCTGGGCGGCGGGCACGGTGACCGTCATGTCGATCTGGCCGGTGCGAAAGGCGCGCAGCTCGGAGGCGCTGTCGGCAAACGAGTAGTATTCGACGCCGTCGAGCCGGGTTGCGTCGCGGTTCCAATACCGCGGATTGCGCGCGGCCACGAGATGCGAGCCGAAGTCCCAGCGCGTCAACACGAAGGCGCCGTTCGATACCAGCACACCGGGTTTGGCGAAGCCGCGGCCATGCGCCGCCAGCGATGTGCGGTTGATCGGAAATGTCGCCGGATGCGCGAGCACGCCCAGGAAATACGGTGTCGGGCGCATGAGGTCGACCCGCAGCGTGTCGGAGCTCTCTGCGTAAACACCTAAGCTTGAAGGCTCGGCGCGGCCTTTCGTGATGGCGGCGGCGCCGCGCACCGGGCTCAAGATGTCCGCGTATTGCGCACCTGTCCGAGGGTCCACGAGACGGCGCCAGGCAGCGGCGAAATCCTCGGCCACCACCGCCTCGCCGTTCGACCACATCGCGCCCGTCCGCAGGTGAAATCGGTACGTGATGCCGTCGGCGGACACGTCGACGCGATCCGCGGCGGCCAGCACCGGTGCGCCGTCGGGCCCGACCGCCGTCAACCCCTCGTAGAGATCGCGCAGGATGGTCAGCGCCGACTCCGAGCGCGCGGCGTGCGGGTCCAGACTTTCCGGTTCGGGACCGTTGCCCCGCCGCAGGATGACGAGTCGCGCTTTATCGGGCGATGGCCGTCCATGCCACAGCCGCTCGCCCGTGAATGCCGCCGCCGCGACCAATGCCGCGGCGATGAGGGCTATCGGCCGCCACCTCGAGCGATGGCGGTCACGCGGCGTGGTCGCGCTTCTTGAGGTGCACCAACAACAACGAGACGGCGGCCGGCGTGAGCCCCGGAATCCGGGCGGCCTGTCCGAGCGTCGCCGGCCGCACATCCTTGAGCCGCTGCCGCGCCTCGTTCGACAGCCCACCCACATCCGCGTAATCGATGTCGGGCGGCAGGCGTAATTCCTCGTGGCGCAGCTGCCGATCGATTTCCAGGGCCTGGCGCTTCAGATAGCCGGAATACTTCGCCTGCACCTCCACTTGCAGCGCCACCTGTTCGAACAGGCGCTCGTCGCTGCGCCAGGCAGGGCGTTGCGCGTCGTGATCCGCGTTGCCGTGAGCTTCCACGTGCGCGGTGTGGGGTGCACCGCCCGCGAGGTCCGGGACCACGCTCTCGAGGTCGTGGTAGGTGAGCTCCGGCCGGCGCAGCAGTTCGATGGCATGGGCTTCGCGCAGCAGGGGCTGGCCGAGTTTGGACAGCAGGGCGGCATCCACTTGATGCGGGTGCACCAGTGCGGCGGACAGGCGCGCCACCTCGGCGGCGACCGCGTCGCGCTTGCGCTCGAAGAAGTCCCAGCGCGAGTCGTCGATGAGACCCAGTTCGCGGCCGCGCGGCGTCAAGCGCAGGTCGGCGTTGTCCTCCCGCAGGGACAGCCGATACTCCGCGCGGCTGGTGAACATGCGGTAGGGTTCGGGCGCACCGCGCGTGACCAGGTCGTCGACCAGCACGCCGAGATAGGCCTCGCTGCGCTTTGGACACCACGGCTCGCGTTCCTGGACGAGCAGCGCGGCGTTGGCGCCCGCGAGCAGGCCCTGCGCAGCGGCCTCTTCGTAGCCGGTGGTGCCGTTGATCTGGCCCGCAAAGAACAGCCCGCCGATCGCCTTGGTTTCCAAGCTGTACTTGAGATCGCGGGGATCGAAGAAATCATACTCGATGGCGTAGCCCGGCCGCGTGATGTGGGCGCGCTCGAAGCCCTTGATCGACCGGACGAATTCGTATTGCACATCGAACGGCAGGCTGGTGGAAATTCCGTTCGGATAGATCTCGTGGGTATCGAGTCCCTCGGGCTCGATGAATATCTGGTGGGACAGCCGGTCGGCGAAGCGCACCACCTTATCCTCGACCGAGGGGCAGTAGCGGGGTCCCACCCCCTCGATCAGTCCCGTGAACATCGGCGAGCGCTCGCTGCCGGCGCGGATGATGTCGTGCGTGCGCTCGTTCGTCGCCGTGATGTGGCAGGGCAATTGCCGAGGATGCGTCGCCCGGCTCCCCAGATAGGAGAACACCGGCCGCGGATCGTCGCTGTGCTGTTCCAGGAGGCCGGAATAATCGATGCTGCGCCCGTCGATGCGCGGCGGTGTGCCGGTCTTCAATCGGCCCACCCGCAGATCGAGCTCGCGCAACCGCGCCGCCAGACTGGTCGACGGCGGATCGCCGGCCCGTCCACCGGGATGGCTCTCCAAGCCCACATGGATTTTGCCGCCCAGGAAAGTGCCCACCGTCAGTACCACGGCGCGCGCGCGAAACTCGATGCCGCTCTGAGTCAGTACACCGGCGACGCGGTCGCCCTCGATCAGAAGATCGGCCGCTTCCTGCTGGAAGATATGCAGGTTGACCTGCGTCTCGAGCAAGCGGCGAACGGCGCGCTTGTACAGCTGACGATCGGCTTGGGTGCGGGTGGCGCGCACCGCCGGACCCTTGCTCGCGTTCAGCGTACGGAATTGAATGCCGGCGAGGTCGGCCGCAAGCGCCATGGCGCCGCCGAGCGCGTCGATCTCCTTCACGAGGTGGCCCTTGCCGATGCCGCCGATGGCCGGGTTGCAGCTCATCTGCCCCAGGGTCTCGATGTTGTGAGTGAGCAGCAGGGTCCTGCGACCCATGCGCGCGGCCGCGAGCGCGGCCTCGGTGCCCGCATGGCCACCGCCGATCACGATTACCTCGAATCTCTCGCTGAAACGCATCGCGCTGAATCCACACGCTTTTTTACGGAAGGCCGGTACTCTAAACCTATTCCACCGCCACCGGAATCCCGGCAAATTTGCCGCGCCAGGCCTTGGGACCGGTTTCGTGGACGGATTCGCCATCCGAGGTTACCGCCACGGTCACGGGCATGTCACGCACCTCGAACTCGTACACGGCTTCCATGCCGAGTTCGGGAAAAGCCACGACTCGGCTGGCGCGGATGGCGTTCGACACCAGAAAGGCCGCGCCGCCGACGGCGATCAGATAGGCGGAGCGATACTTGGCGATGGAGGCGACGGTCTCCGGTCCGCGCTCGGCTTTGCCCACCATGGCGAGCAGCCCGGACTTGCCGAGCATGGTTTCGGTGAAGCGATCCATGCGGTTGGCGGTGGTGGGGCCCGCCGGCCCCACGATTTCCGTGCCCACCGGATCGACCGGGCCCACGTAGTAGATCACCCGTCCGGTGAAATCCAGGCCGTCGGGCAGCGGTTCGCCGGCGTCCAGCAAGGCACAGATCCGCTTGTGCGCGGCATCGCGGCCGGTCAACAGCTTTCCCGACAACAGCAGGCGTTCGCCCGGCTGCCAGCTTTCGATATCGGCGCGGGTCAAACCATCCAGGGACACTCGCCGCGAAGCGGTATCCGCCACCCATTGCACCTTCGGCCATAGCTCGAGATTGGGCGGTTCGAGCAGGGCCGGCCCCGAGCCATCCAGCGTGAAATGAACGTGACGGGTCGCCGCGCAGTTCGGGATCACGGCCACCGGTAGCGAGGCGGCATGGGTAGGGTAGTCCAATACCTTCACGTCCAGCACCGTCGTCAGGCCGCCGAGGCCTTGGGCGCCGATGCCGAGCGCGTTCACGCGCTGGTAGATCTCCAGGCGCAGCTCCTCGAGCTTGGATGACGGGCCGCGCGCGAGCAGTTCGCCGATGTCGATGGGGTCCATCAACGACTTCTTGGCCAGCAGCATCGCCTTCTCCGCGCTGCCGCCGATGCCCACACCCAGCATGCCCGGCGGACACCAGCCGGCACCCATCTCGGGCACCATCTCGAGCACCCAGTCGGCCACGGAATCCGCGGGGTTCAGCATGGCGAACATCGATTTGTTCTCGGATCCGCCGCCCTTGGCGGCCACCGTGATTTCCAGCGTATCGCCGGGCGCGAACTCGGTATGAATCACCGCGGGGGTGTTGTCGCGCGTGTTGGTGCGCTTGAAGGCGGGATCGGACACGATGGAGGCGCGCAGCTTGTTGTCGCCGTTCAAATAGGCGCGGCGCACGCCTTCATTGATCATCGCCTCGAGATCGCGCTGGGCGTCCCAGGTCACCCCCATGCCCACTTTGACGAACACCACCACGATGCCGGTGTCCTGGCAGATCGGCCGGTGGCCTTCGGCGCACATGCGCGAATTGGTGAGAATCTGTGCGATGGCATCGCGCGCCGCGGGGCTTTTCTCGATCTCGTACGCACGGCCCATGGCCTGGATGAAATCCGGCGTGTGATAGTAGGAAATGTACTGCAGGGCGTCCGCCACGCTCGCAATGACATCATCTTCGCGGATCACGGTCATGGTCTTTCTCGGCTGGCTTGGACGGGGCCGCAAATCTACCAATCGCAGGCTCGTATGGATAGCGAATCCCATAGACTAGCCGGTGAGAAATCGGAGAATGGCATGCGCTTTGTGTGGACGGCTCTGCTGTGCGGCGCCTTGAGCTGGTGCGGCCGCGCGGTCGAGGCGGGGGCGACTGCCGGGGAGACGGGGGCTGCCGGAATGGCCGCTGCACCGATGGTATCGGCACCTGGGACCACGAGCACCTTAGATGCGAGGCCGCCGGCCGTGGGATCGGCCGCCGCCACGCTGCCGCTGCACGAGTGCCGGCTCGAGCATCCCCTGCGCCTGAGTTCGATCGCGGCGCGCTGCGGCACGTTCAGGGTGGCGGAGAACCCGGCCGAGCCCGCCGGCGCGTCCATCGCGCTGCAGGTGGCCGTGGTACCGGCCCTCAACCGGCGCGCCACTGCCGCGCCGCTGTTCCTGCTCGCCGGCGGCCCGGGCCAGGCGGCCACGGATCTGTACGCGAGCTACGCCGGCGCCTTCGCGCGCACCAATCGCAATCACGATATCGTGCTGCTGGACCAGCGCGGCACGGGGCGCTCCGCGCCGTTGACCTGCACCTACCCGGACGATTGGCGCCAAACCGCCGACGAGATGCCGGCCCTGCGCGAGGCCACCCTTGCGTGCCTGGCGAAGTTCGGCGAGCGCGTGCGCTTCTACACCACCAGCGTGGCAGTGACCGATCTCGAGAAAATCCGTCGAGCGCTCGGTTACGACGCGATCGATCTCTACGGATCCTCCTATGGGACACGGGTGGCCGAACTCTACATGCGCCGCTACCCCCACGCGACGCACGCCGTCATCTTGGATGGCGTGACCTATCCCGAACAGGCGATCGGCCCGGATACGCCCGCGGACGGCGAACGCGCCCTGAACCTCATCGTCGAGCGCTGCGCGAACGCGCCCGAGTGCGCCGCAGCCTATCCGCAATTGCGCCGGGATCTCGAGGGCTTGCGCCGCCGCTTCGGACCCGAGACGCAGCCCCTCACGCTCAGCGATCCCAGCAGCGCTGTGCCGCTGCCGATCGAATTCAATCGCGCGATACTGAATGCGGCCTTGCGCTTCCTGTCGTACAACGCCGTCGAGGCATCGCTGCTGCCGACGCTGCTGCACCAGGGTGCCATCGGCAATCTCGCGCCGCTGGCGTCGCAGACGGTCATGATGGCGCGGCAGATCGGCGATCAGCTCGCGAGCGGCATGCAGAACAGCGTGATCTGCAGCGAGGACGAGCCGCGGTTCGCAGGCGCCACCATCGACCGGCAGCGCATCGCGGCGACCTACCAAGGTTCCGACCAGTTGGACGCGCTGGCCGAGATATGCAAGACATGGCCGAGAGGTCCGGTGGACGCCGACCTGCACAGCGCGTTGCACAGCGACATCCCGGTGCTGCTCCTATCGGGGGAAGCCGACCCCGTGACGCCGCCGGCCGATGCCGAGCGGGCCGCAGCGGGCCTCTCTCATCACCGCCACCTGGTGCTGCGCGGCGAGGGACATGGTCAGCTGGCGACGGGGTGCATACCGACATTGATGGCCCAATTTCTGGATGACCTGCGGCCGGAAATACTCGATGCCAGCTGCTTGGAGCGGCATCGACCCGCGCCGTTCTTCGTCGGCTTGACCGGCCCCGCTCCATGATCGAGGCCGCCGCGCTGAGTAAGCGGTTCGGCACCGTCGACGCCGTCACGCAAGTCTCGTTCAGCGCGCGGGACGGCGAGATCACCGGCTTGTTGGGGCCCAACGGCGCCGGCAAGTCCACCTGCCTGCGCATGATGTACGGCGTGTTGACCCCGGACAGCGGCAGCGCGTGCATCGACGGCATCGACATTCGCGGCGAGACGTCGGCCGCGCGCGCGCATCTGGGTGTGCTGCCGCATGCCGCCGGGCTGTACAACAATCTCACCGCCCGCGAGAACATCGCTTATTTCGGCGCTCTGCAGGGCCTCGGCCGCGAGGCGTTGCGGGGGCGCACTGCGCAGCTCGCCCGCTCGCTCGGCATGGAGAGCTTCATCGAACGCCGCGTCAAGGGATTCTCGCAGGGACAGCGCATCAAGGTCGCGCTGGCTCGGGCGCTGGTGCACGACCCGGGAAACCTCATTCTCGATGAGCCGACCAACGGGCTCGACGTGATGGCCGTTCGTGGTTTGCGCGACATGCTGCGCGCACTCAAAGACCAGGGGCGCTGCATCCTGTTCTCCTCGCACGTCATGCAGGAGGTCGCCGCACTGTGCGATCGGGTGGTCATCATCGGTCGCGGCCGGGTGCTGGCGGACGGCACCCCGCAAGCCATCCGCGAGCGCAGCGGCACGCAGACACTGGAAGAGGCGTTTTTGCAGGTGCTCGGCGATGCCGAGGGGGTCAGCTGATGCGCGCGTTGCTGATCGTGTTCCTGAAGGAGTTCTTGGAGAATCTGCGCGACCGGCGCACGCTGATATCGGCGCTGCTGCTCGGTCCGTTGTTCGGTCCGATGCTGTTCGGCGCGATGGTATCCAGGATGCTGAATCAGGGTGTGGTCGAGTCCGACGAGCCGCTGCGCCTCACCGTCTCCGGCAAGGAGCACGCGCCCGGCCTGGTGCGCTATCTGGAATCGCAAGGCGTCACGCTGGTCTTTGCACCCCTGTCGGAAAGCGGCGCGCGCACCGTGGTACGCAGCGGCGCGGCGCCCGTGGTGCTCATCATTCCCGATGAGTACGGCGCCCGTTTCACGGCGGCCGTTCCCGCACCGGTGCTGCTGGTCGCCGACAGTGCGGACTCGACGACCCGCAAGAGCGCGGACCGCGCGCGGCTGCTGTTATCGGCCTACGGCAGCGGTATCGCCCAACTGCGTCTGCAGGTCCGCGGGGTCAGTCCGCTGCTTGCCGTACCGGTGGCGGTCAACGAGATCGATATCGCCACGCCCACCGGGCGCGCGGTGGTGGTGCTGGGTTTCATGACCTACTTCGTGCTGTTCGCCGTGCTCATGGGCGGGCTGTACGTCGCCATCGATTCGACAGCGGGCGAGCGCGAGCGCGGCTCCTTGGAAGCGCTGCTCAGCCTGCCCGTGGCGCGCGGCAGCCTGGTGGGGGGCAAGCTATTGGCCACCTGTGCCTATATGTGCCTGTCCCTCGCCATCAGTCTCACGGCGTTCGTGTTCGTATTTCGCTTCGTGCCGCTCGAACGGCTGGGCATGAGCGCCAATTTGGGCGTACGCACGGCGCTCGCCTTCTTTGCCATCTGCCTGCCGTTCATCCCGCTGGGCGCGGCGTTGATGACCTTCGTGGCGTCGTTCACCCGCAGCTACCGCGAGGCGCAAACCTACCTGACCACCGTGCTGCTGGTCCCAACCCTGCCCATTGCGTTCGCCAGCATCTATTCGTTGAAGACGAAGGCCTCGTTGATGTTCATTCCGTCCTTGAGCCAGCACTTGCTCATGACCAGCGTTCTCAAGGACGAGCCGGTCGAGGTAGTGGACGTTTTGGCGTCCGCCGGATCGTCATTGGCGATCGCACTCGTGCTGATCGCCCTGACCGCAAGACACTGGCGCAGGGAAACGATGCTGGGCTGACGGAGGCGTCGTCGGAGAAAACGACTACGATTTACGGGGGTTACCCATATGGCGCTTTACATATTTAACAGGTATAAAGGGCGATCGAGGGGATTGCTTTAGGTCGGGGGGCTGGCTGGCATGACTAAGACCGCGCAGGAGCGCACCAATATCATTGGTCTCATGGCGATCGGAGTCGTCTCCGCGCTCCTCATGCTATGGCTGTTTTGGCGCTTCCCCATCATCACCTGCATAGCGACCGTCGCGGTGCTCGTCGCCTTCGGAATTTCCGCACGGCTGGCTCGGCTGACGGAGAATGAGAGCCGGGCGGAGCGCAGCAAGCAGGGCGCGATCGCCGACTGACCGGCGAGTTTGGCGGCATCGCACCAGCGGGGTCAGCCTTCGAATTCCCAGGGATTTATCACCTCGACCCCCGCGGCCCGGAAGGGCTCGACATCCCGCGTCGCCACCGCAAAGCCCCGCGCAGTCGCGATGGCGGCGATGAGCCCGTCCGCCAGCGGCAGCCCTTACTGCCCGATACAGAACGGCGGCTCGACGCGCAATGCGTTGATCTGAAATGGGTGTTCGATCTGTCCCGGTATTACTTGAACACGAACTTCGCCCCATGTCCGGTCCGCGAGTGACCTCACTGGGTGGAAGCATCGTCCAATGGCTGACGTTTTGAAGTTTTCAACGAGACGTGTATTCAGGAGTACGGCTCGAATCCATTGACGTCGTGTGTGAGCAAGGTCATCAGCTTCGGATGCACGAAGAGCCTCTCCCTGCCAAACGTCTGTTCGCGTAGCACACCGATCGATGCGAGCGCCTTGAGGTAGCGGGACGCGGCCTGGCGCTCCGCGACGCCGGCCTCGACGAGGTTGGCGATGCGGCAGTAAGGCTGCTCGAAGACGATATCCACCAACTCACGACTGTAGATCTTGGGGAGCAGGCGCCGGACATGGTCGGCCGTGTGAGCGGCGAGCGCGCGGATTGCACCAATCTTTGCCACCGTCCAGACCGCCGTGTCCTCGACGGCGCGCAGCATGTAAAGCAGCCACGACTCCCAGGCACCTTCGCGCGTCACTGCGAGCAGCAGGCGATAGTAGTCCGCCTTGTTCGCGATGATGAAGCGACTGAGGTAGAGAATCGGCAGCGGCAACAGGCCCTGCTCAACGAGGAACAGGCTATTCAACACACGCCCGGTGCGCCCGTTGCCGTCAGTGAACGGGTGGATCGCCTCGAACTGATAGTGCGCCGCCGCCATCCGCACGAGCGGGTCTATCGCTTCTTCCTCGTGCAGGAAGCGCTCCCAGTTGGCCAGCAGGTCGCGGATGTGCGCTTCGCCTTCGGGCGGTGTGTAGATCACCTCTCCGGTGGCATGGTTCGCGAGCGCGGTGCCCGGCACTCTGCGCACGTTCATCTCCACGCCCTTGATCTGGGTGCAAATCGACTCTGCGGTACGCGTCGCGAGCGGCCGGGTCTTCAGCGCCTTGACGCCTTCGAGCAGGGCGTGCCGATACCGCAACGCCTCCCGGGTGGCGGGGTCGGCGCCGGCATCCGCCTGCAGATGCTGGAACAGCTTGTCAGCCGTAGTGACAATATTCTCGATCTCGGAACTCGCCTGTGCCTCCAGAAGCGGCAGGGTGTTGATGAGCATCGCGGGATTCGGCAGCAGCTCGGCCGCCTGCTTTAGCTCGGCAAGCGCCGCTCGCGCCGCGATGCATTGCTTCAGAACGGGCTTGGTCTCAAGCTCCACAACGGGCGGCAGGCGGGGCAGGTCATTATAGGCGCGGTCCGGCCGCCAACTGATGGATTGCAACATGTCGCCAAAAGTCGATTTTTGCGCCATGTTTGAAGCTTATGTCGTTGCCAGCGACACGTCAAAGGATATGTCGCAGTTTCGGCACTTCTGCGACAGATTCTGGTCTACAGGAAATGCGTCGCCAGCGGCCTGCGCAGCGAGATGTCTTGCCAGTCACTCGCCGTGAGGGGGGCCGCCTCACCTCAGCAGACTATCGTTTTCTTTGCAGAATAATTATTTCGGAATTATGCTGTATTTCAAGTGTTTATATAGCCTTCCGTGGAATTAGATGGACCATCCTGGAACCGACCTTACTTCCCGATGCAAAAGCTGCCGAAGATCTCGCCGAGTAAATCCTCGCTGGTGAACTCGCCGGTGATCTCGCCGAGTGCCCGCTGTGCGAGGCGTAAGTCCTCGGCGAACAGTTCGAACGCGTGGGTGGTTGCCAGGATGTCCGCGGCGCTGCGGACCAGATCGGCGGCGCGGCTCAGGGCGTCGAGATGCCGTCGCCGCGCCGACAGGGCGCCCGATTCGATGTCGCGGTAGCCGACGCTGGATTTCAGATGGGTGCGCAGCAGATCGATGCCGTTGCCGGTCCGCGCACTCACCGCGACCCGGGGGATCGCGTCGCTGTCATCCAAGCTTGCGTCGGCTCCGGCCAGATCGATCTTGTTGAGCACCACGGTGACCGGCACGCCGGGCGGCAGCGCCGCGAGTTCGCTCGTCAGCGTGGCGCCGTGATCGGGCCGGCTCGCGTCCACCACATAGAGTACGCGGTCGGCCCGTTGCATCTCCGCCTTGGCGCGCCGGATGCCCTCTTCCTCGACCACGTCACCGGCGGTGCGCAAACCGGCGGTATCGACGATGTTCAACGGCATCCCGTCCAAGTGCACCTGGTGCCGGAGCAGGTCGCGCGTGGTCCCCGGTACATCGGTGACGATGGCGACATCGTCGCCCACCAGTCGATTGAGCAGGCTCGATTTGCCGGCATTGGGAAAGCCTGCGATCACCACGGTCAACCCCTCGCGCAGTAAGGCGCCCTGCCGGGCGGCCTCGCGGATGGCATCGAACGCCGCGAACACGCGGGCTAGGCGGCCGCTCAAGGCGCTGCCCGACAGAAAGTCGATTTCTTCATCGGGAAAGTCGATGGCCGCCTCGACGTAAACGCGCAGCTCGGTCAGCTGGGCTTGCAGAGCCTGAATTCGTGCGGAGAATTCACCCTGCATGGAGCGCACCGCGGCGCGTGCGGCGGCGGCGGTTCCGGCGTCGATCAAGTCCGCAATGGCCTCGGCCTGCGCCACATCCAATTTGCCATTCAAGAAGGCGCGTTCGCTGAACTCGCCCGGCCGCGCCAGGCGGCAGCCGAGTGCCAGAACGCGCTGCAGCAACGAATCCATGACGACGGCGCCGCCATGGCCCTGCATCTCCAGGACGTGTTCGCCGGTGAACGAGGCAGGCGCGGGAAAGTACAACGCCAGGCCGTGATCCAACGTGGCGCCGTGCGCGTCGACAAACCGCGTCAGTCGCGCGAGCCGGGGCGGGGGCAGCGCGCCGAGAACGGCGGCTGCGATGCGCGGAACCTCGGGCCCCGACACCCGGATCACACCCACCGCGCCCCGGCCGGCGGGGCTGGCGATGGCGACGATGGTATCGGGCATCCCGTTCGAGGGCGTCACGAAGCTTGTGCGTGCCGCTCGAGCGATCTTACGATCGCTGCTTGCTCGCCTCCGCGCCGACCACCTTGTTGACGCGCCATTGCTGGACGATGGACAGCACCGTGTTGGTCAGCCAGTAGAGCACCAGGCCCGACGGGAACCACGCCATCATGCCGGTCATGACCAGCGGCATGAACTGCATGATCTTGGCCTGCATCGGATCCGGCGGCGCAGGATTCAATTTGAACTGCGCGAACATGGCGCCGCCCATCAACAGCGGCAGCACGAAAAACGGGTCGCGCGAGGACAGATCGTTGATCCACAGCATGAAGGGCGCCTGGCGCATTTCCACGCTTTCCAGCAGCACCCAGTAGAACGAGATGAAGAACGGGATCTGTACCACCATCGGCAAGCAGCCCGCCAGGGGATTGATCTTCTCCTTCTTGTAGAGCTCCATCATGGCGCGGCCGAGCTTTTCGCGATCGTCCTTGAAGGATTCCTGGATCTGCTTCATGCGCGGCGCGACCGCCCGCATCTTCGCCATCGACCGGCCGCTGGCCTGGCTCAGGGGATAGAACAGCAGCTTGATGAGCGCCGTCACGATGATGATGGCCCAACCCCAGTTGCCGATCAGACCGTGGATCCATTTCAGCGACACGAACAAGGGATGCGCGATGACCGTGAGCAGGCCGTAATCGGCCGTCAGATCGAGCCGCGGACCGGTGATCGCCAACTGCGCCTGCAGCTTCGGTCCCACGAATAATTTCTCGTGGAACTGCGCCGTGGCGCCCGGCGCGATTTGCGTCATCGGACCGGTTGCGCTCAGCAAGTACTGCTGCCCTTGGACCTGCAGCTGGAACTTGGTCGGCTGACCGGCCTCGGGAACGATGGCCGATACGAAGTGGTGCTGCAGCGACGCGATCCAGCCATTCGCGGCGGTCTCGGAAAATTTGCTGTCCGCTTCGTTCTCGACTTTCAGATCGCGCGATTTGGTGCCGTCGAATACGGCGGGGCCCTTGAACGAATAGGTCTCGACGTCGAAGTACGAGCGCGACGCATGCACCCAGTGACGCAGAAACTGTGAATACGAGGCGAGGCTGCGCGCTTCGGTTCCGTCGTTCCGCACGTCGTAGGTGAGATCGATGGCGTAAGCGCCGCGCTTGAAGATGAACGTTTTGGTCACGGTGAGTCCGCGACCGTCCGTCCACGTCAGCGGGACACGCAGCTCCTCGGCGCCGGTAGTGAGGACATACGATTTCTCTGCGGCCGTCCACATCGCCAAATGGGTGGGAGCCGCTTCGCCGGCGGCGCCCGTGAGGCCGGTCTGCAGCAGATACAGCGAGTCTTCGCCATCGTGGTTCAGCAGGCGCACCGGGATGTTCGGCGTGTCCTTGTGCAAGGGGTACTGGACGATATCCGCACGATCGAGTTCGCCGCCCTTCGGATTGATCGCCACGTCGAGCACGTCGGTGACGATGTGGAGCGGTTCGGTGTCGGCCGTCGCGCCCGCATCCGCCGCGGCGACCGTGGTGGGCGCGCCCGGTGCAGCGGCCGGCGCGGGGGCCGCAGAGCCCAGCGGGGCCGTAGCCGTGCCTGATGCCCCCGGCGCCGTGGCGACCGTGCTTGGCGCGGCCGTGTTGGCTTGCGGTACGGAGTCGCCCAATTTGCTGGAACTCGCGGAGCCGCTGCTCGTGGATTGCGACGTCCCGGAGAAGGACGCGGGGTAGTCGCGCATCCATGCTTCGTAGTTGAGGAATAGGACCGCGGCGAGCGCGACCCACAGCATGACTCGTATGTTAGGCATTGATCAGTCTCTTGTCCGGCACAGGGTCATAGCCGCCCTCTGCGAAAGGGTGGCAGCGCAGGATACGGCG
This sequence comes from Gammaproteobacteria bacterium, assembly GCA_003134045.1. Classification (GTDB taxonomy): domain Bacteria; phylum Pseudomonadota; class Gammaproteobacteria; order Steroidobacterales; family Steroidobacteraceae; genus Bog-1198. Next base: position 73,358 of record PLAH01000184.1, on the reverse strand, counting down.
AAACCCAAGCCAGGTGCCGCGTAACACACCGTGTCGTTCGATGGCCGTATGGGTATAGCAGGAACAGCTGGGATAGAAACGGCAACGCGGACCCAGCATGGGGCTCACGACCAATTGGTAGGCGCGAATGGTCCACATCAAGAGTTGGCGCATAGCTCTACCATCGCTGCGTGATGTTCTTCCAATGCTTCTCGAGGCTCGAGCGCAGCTCTTTGGGTTGTGCGCCCTTGGCGGCATCCCGGGCCGACACCATGATATCCACCGCCGGCAAGCCGTGCTGATTCAACCGAAAGCACTCACGTGCGAGCCGCTTGATGCGATTGCGTGCCACGGCGGTGCCGAAGGTGCGCGTTGCGATGGCCAATCCCAACCGCGGGCAACCGGCTTGATTGGCGACAACGGACAAACTGAAGTAGGCGTCGGCTATCCTCTTGCCACGCTGCCGTACGGCGCGAAACTCGGCCGGCTGATGCAAGCGCTTGCGCGGCTCGAACGTCAGCCCGGGTGTCACTTGGGGATCGTTAGCAGGTCCTGCGCAATGCGTCAGGGACAGAGGCGCTTGCGGCCCTTCGCGCGCCGGCGAGCCAGCAATCGGCGGCCGCTCTTGGTGGCCATACGCGCACGAAAGCCATGGGTGCGGGCACGATGTAAGTTACTGGGATTAAAAGTACGTTTCATAGCGCAACTTCAGGAAACTAAAGGGGCAAATCAAAGAACTGCATGATTTGCGAAAGGCGGCAAGGGTACTTAGCAAGCACGGACGTGTCAATAGACGCCCCCCTAACTTGGAGCTAGACTCCCTGCCCTTTCGTCAATTCTGCCCCACTGCTACCACTCTAGGAGAGCGCTCTTGTCGGAGTCGCTATGGAACCGCTGTCTGCGCGTGCTCGAGAGCGAACTCCCGATGCAGCAGTTCAATACCTGGGTGAGGCCCCTGCAAGCGATCGAGCGTGACGGCGAATTGCGGCTTCTGGCCCCGAACCGGTATGTGATCGAATGGCTGGGTGACAACGCACTGCCGCGCATCCGCGAACTGATTTGCGAGTTCGCCGAAGGTGCGACACCGGAGCTGGTGCTCGATGTCGGTACCCGGGCGGGGGTGGCGACCGCCGTCTCGAGCGTGAACGGCGCGGCAAACGCGGCCAGCCAGGCCGCGGCGCGCGCGCGGCGTCTGGCTCCCATCGTGCTGGGCGGGCGGATCAATGCGGATTTTACGTTCAACAGCTTCGTCGAGGGTAAGAGCAATCAGCTTGCCAAGGCGGCGGCGATTCAGGTCGCGGGAAATCCAGGCAAGGCTTATAACCCGTTGTTCATCTACGGCGGCGTCGGTCTTGGCAAAACGCATCTGATGCACGCCGTGGCGAACCAGATCAAGGAGAACAACGGCGATGCGCGGATCGCGTATGTTCACAGCGAGCGTTTCGTCGGCGATATGGTCAAGGCGCTGCAGCACAACACCATCAACGATTTCAAAACGGCGTATCGCTCGCTGGATGCGCTGATGATCGACGATATCCAGTTCTTTGCGCGCAAAGACCGCTCGCAAGAGGAATTCTTCCACACGTTCAATGCGTTGCTGGAGACTCAGCAGCAGGTCATCTTGACGTGCGACCGCTATCCGAAGGAAGTCGACGGTCTGGAGGAGCGATTGAAATCGCGCTTTGGCTGGGGACTGACCGTAGCCATCGAGCCGCCGGAGCTCGAGACGTGCGTCGCCATTCTCATGAGCAAAGCGGCGATGTCGCATGTGGATCTGCCGGAGGAAGTGGCGTTTTTCGTCGCCAAGCGCATTCGTTCGAACGTGCGCGAATTGGAGGGCGCATTGCGGCGAGTGGTTGCCACCTCTCACTTCACCGGGCGGCCGATCACGCTGGATTTTGCCAAGGAGGCGCTACGCGATCTGCTTGCCCTTCAAGAAAGATTGGTTACCGTTGAAAATATCCAGAAGACCGTCGCCGAATACTACAAGATCCGTATTGCGGATCTGTTGTCGAAGCGGCGCAGCCGGTCGATCGCCCGACCGCGGCAGGTGGCCATGGCGTTGGCCAAGGAATTGACGAATCACAGCCTGCCGGAGATCGGCGATGCTTTTGGCGGTCGCGATCATACGACGGTGTTGCATGCATGCAGGCGGGTCAAGGAGTTGCGCGAGTCGGAACGGCGCATTGGCGAGGATTATTTGAACCTGTTGAGAACCCTGGCGGGATAGGCGGTAAAACCTGTGGATGTAACTGTGGATAAGGTTATGCACAGGTCTGCGGCAGGTTCTGAACCTGCCGCCGACAGGAGTCAGATAGGTTTTTGATACGTGGAATAGTTTGATTATTATGATGATTTTGGCGTTATACAGTTTCGTGGGCGTCCTCATAATCATAGTAATAATCTTTACTCAAGAATTAAGATCTAAGAATGTCAGGCGGGTAAGTCCATGAAATTGACGGCCGAACGAGAGAAATTATTGGCGCCTTTGCAAGCGGTGATCGGAGTGGTCGAACGCCGCCAAACCATGCCGGTACTGGCGAATGTCTTACTGGGGGTGCGTGAGGGGCGATTGTCGATCACCGCCACGGATCTCGAAGTGGAATTGGTCTCAGGGACCGAAGTCGCCGTCCAGGAAGCGGGAGACATCACGGTGCCGGGGCGCAAGTTCCTGGATATTTTGCGGGCATTGCCCGAGAAAGTGTCCGTCGCGCTCACCGTGGAAGGCGAGAAAGTCGTGATCAAGGCGGGCCGTAGCCGGTTCAGTTTGGGAACGCTCCCGGCGAGCGACTTTCCCGTCATCGACGACATCCATGCGCAGCAGACGGTGCAGATTCCGCGCAAGGAGTTATTGCGGCTGCTCGAGAAAACCCACTTCTCCATGGCGCAGCAGGACGTGCGCTATTACCTGAACGGCATGCTGCTCGAGATCGATGGGCAGTCGCTGCGCGCGGTGGCGACCGACGGGCATCGGCTGGCACTGTGCGAGACCTCTCTGGAAACGAAGGCGAAGACCTCGCAGCAGGTGATCGTACCTCGCAAGGGCGTACTCGAGCTGCAGCGCGTATTGACCGAGGAGGGAACCGCGGACGTGGCGATCGGTACGAATCACGTTCGCGCACAAATCGGCGATGTTCGCTTCACATCGAAGCTAATTGATGGCCGGTTCCCGGAATATTCTCGTGTTATTCCGGCCGCGGCGACGAATGCGATCCGTGCGGATCGGGACGTTTTGCGGCAGGCATTGCAGCGAACCGCGATTTTGTCGAACGAAAAATATCGCGGCATCCGCATTACGGTAAAAGACAATGCCCTGACGGTGCAGGCGCACAATCCTGAGCAGGAGGAGGCAGAGGAAGAGATTGAGGTCAGTTACGGCGGTAAGGATCTCGAGGTGGGTTTCAACGTGAATTACCTGTTGGACGCCTTGGCGGCGATCGACGGTCAAGAAGTCGAGTTAGGGCTGACGGATAGCAATAGCAGTTGCCTGATTCGCTCCCCGGGCAATGCGTCCGCCCGGTATGTCGTCATGCCCATGAGGCTTTAGCGCCATGACCCTGCGGCGATTGCAGGTATCGGATTTCCGATGCTTGCAGTCCGCCGAACTCGAGTTCGATCCTCGCTTCACCCTGATCAGCGGGCCGAATGCGTCGGGCAAGACCTCACTGCTCGAAGCCATCTATGTACTCGGCCGTGGCCGGTCATTTCGTACCCGACATATTGAGAATCTGATCCGCTCGGGGTCGGAGCGCTTTGTCGTGTTTGGCGAGGCGGATTTGACTGAGCGGTCGGTGGGACTGGGGGTTGAGGGATCCGCTGATGGGATGCGCGCCCGGATGGCCGGCGAGCGGGTGTCGTCGCTCGCGGAGCTGGCGGGCGTTCTACCGGTTCAGATCATAGACCCCGAAGTTCATCGGCTCATCGAAGAGGGTCCTGCGCGTCGCCGGCGCTTTTTGGATTGGGGGGTGTTCCACGTGGAACACCGGTTTGTCGGGAACTGGCAGAAGTATCAGCAGGCACTGAGGCAACGAAATGCGGCATTGAGATCGAGGCAATCCCGGCTTGCCGTGACGGCATGGGATGGGGAGCTCGTGCGCCTGGGGGACCTCATCGATCAGGCGCGGGACGCTTATGTACGAGATCTCGTTCCAGTCGCGCAGCAGCTAGGCATGAGTCTTCTGGGGATGGAGCTCGGCTTGAGCTATCGTTCCGGCTGGGCGCGCGATACAACTCTAGAGTCGGCACTGCGTGCCAGCTGGGTTCGTGATGAGGAGGCTGGTATGACCTCGGTTGGGCCGCAGCGCGCTGAGCTGGCTATCCGCCTCGATGGCGCCCCGGTCAAGGACCGGATCTCCCGGGGTCAGCAGAAACTCTTGGCTGCTGCGCTCCTGATGGCTCAGGTGAGACTGTTTCCGGGGGACGCCGAGGTGCGGCCGAGCCTGCTATTGGATGACCCGGCAGCTGAGCTCGACAGCGAGAGGCTGCTCGGACTGATTCGCGAGGTCTCGGGGCAGTCGGTTCAGCTCATTGTGACAAGCCTTAGCGCAGAGTTTGAGGCTTTTGGGGCGCCGGGGCGGCAGTACGGGATTTTAGGGGGCGTCGTTCGGGCGTTCTAGATTCGTGGCGCGGCGAGTTTGACCGGTTGTGAGCTGTCGCGTCGATTAACACGGTCAAGACACTTCACGGCAACGGCCGAGCGCAACTGGGATGAGGTACCCTGATCCTCCTCGCCCGTCTTCGAATCTGGCAACATCACGATAGACCTAAAACAACGAAGGGGACTACGATCGGCGCTGTTATTCATCGAGCTACCCTACCCCTACCCCTACGCCTATGTTCCACGTGGAACATCGCTCGCATTCGGCACCGCACACTCAATGATCAGGGCAAGTACGGTCTGCCATGCAACCCACCCTCTGAGAGATCCGGATAACGTAGCGGTCCCCGTGCTCGCTATGACGGCAATCTGGCGTTGGGCTGGCAGCCGCCCGCCAGAATGGCATGTCGTCCGCTCAGAGGGCATACGGCAGTGCCGGAGACCGTGACCTACAGAATTCGCTACGGTAATCGATGCGCTTTCCGAGCCTTCACCGTGCGGCCATGGCTATGAGTTATTTGGAAGCGCTAACTTATTGTTTTAATTAAATTTATTCGGCACCCTTTATTCGATTTCTGGGGCGAAAAATGCTACCATCAACGGTCGCTAAATAGGATCCGCTATGGCCCAGAACGATGTCTACGATTCCAGTAAAATCAAAGTCTTAAGAGGACTCGACGCCGTTCGTAAGCGTCCGGGAATGTACATCGGCGATACGGACGATGGTAGCGGCCTGCACCACATGGTGTTCGAGGTGGTGGATAACGCGATCGACGAAGCCCTCGCCGGCTATTGCGACCGCGTGGTCGTGACCATTCATGCGGACGAATCCGTCACCGTCTCGGACAATGGCCGCGGCATCCCGGTCGACATCCATAGCGAAGAAGGCGTCTCTGCAGCTGAGGTCATCATGACCGTGCTGCATTCGGGCGGCAAGTTCGATGACACGTCCTACAAGGTCTCCGGCGGCTTGCATGGCGTCGGCGTGTCGGTGGTCAATGCCCTATCCGATTTCCTCGAGCTGAATATTCGCCGCGATGGAAAATTGCATCGTCAGGAGTACCGCCTCGGCGTGCCCCAGGCGCCGCTCGCCGCGATCGGCGATACCACCGAGCGCGGCACGACGCTGCGCTTCAAACCCAGCGCGCAAATATTCACGAATATTTCATTCGTCTACGAGACGCTCGCCAAGCGCCTGCGAGAATTGTCGTTCCTGAACTCCGGCGTGTGCATTCAGCTGATCGACGAGCGCGACGAGAAGTCCGAAGTGTTTCAGCACGAAGGCGGCCTGAAGGCCTTCGTCACCCATCTGAATCGCAGCAAGACGGCGGTGCACCCGACGGTGTTGTGGTTCCAGACCCGGGACGGCAACACCCAGGTCGAAGTGGCGATGCAGTGGAACGACTCGTACACCGAGAGCATGTATTGCTACACCAACAACATTCCGCAAAAAGACGGCGGCACTCATCTCGCGGGATACCGCGCGGCGCTCACGCGCACGCTCAATAACTACATCGAGAAGGAGCTCGCGGCCAAGAAGGAAAAGATCGCGACCACCGGCGACGATTCGCGAGAAGGGTTGACCGCAATCCTGTCGGTCAAGCTGCCCGATCCGAAATTCTCTTCGCAGACCAAGGACAAACTGGTTTCCTCCGAAGTGAAAGGCGTGGTCGAATCGGCGGTCGCGGCGCGACTGGAAGAATTTCTGATGGAGCATCCGCAGGAAGCACGTGCGATCGTCAACAAAATCCTGGAGGCGGCCTATGCCCGCGAGGCGGCTCGCAAGGCGCGCGAAATGACCCGCCGCAAAGGTGCGCTCGATATCGCCGGCCTCCCCGGCAAGCTCGCGGACTGCCAGGAGAAAGATCCCGCCCTGTCCGAAATGTTCTTGGTCGAAGGCGACTCCGCCGGCGGCTCCGCCAAGCAGGGGCGCGATCGCCGCACCCAAGCGATCCTGCCGCTCAAGGGCAAGATCCTCAACGTCGAGAAAGCACGCTTCGACAAGATGCTGGCGTCCGCCGAGGTGGGCACGCTCATCACCGCGTTGGGTTGCGGCATCGGGCGCGACGATTTCAATGTCGATAAGCTGCGCTATCACCGCATCATTATCATGAGCGTCGATGGCGACGATCACGTGTTCGTGAAGGACGATCGGACCGGCGTGCGCATGGTGCGGATCGGTGCGTTTATCGACAACGCCTTGGCGACCAATGCCCCGAGCGGTGGTGTCGACAAGCTGACCGGTGCACCTCTCGGCGAGGTCCTTTGCTTCGGATTGGACAGCCATGCGGTTCGCTTCCGGCCGATCAAGAGCGTGATTCGCCATCCTCTCGAGGAAAAGCTGTTCAAGGTGCGCACGGCCTATGGCCGCGAAGTGCGAGTCACCTCGAGTCACAGCGTATTCGTTCATGAGAAGGGTGGTATCAAGCTGAAGCGTGGCGCAGACCTCAACCTCGACGATCGGATGGTGGCGCCGGCGCGGATCCGGTTTCCCGCCGATGCACCGTCGAGAATCGATTTACTCCGAGCGCTTCATGCGGTTCCCGATGCCGCGAAGCAGATTTGGCTGCGGGGACCCGCCGTCGAGACCTGGTTCAAAGCGGGCGTGCTTGAGCGACGCGCCGGCCAGGATCAATTAACCGCCCCTCGAGTCGATATACCCGCCGAAGTCCGTGCGGAGCTTGCACAGAAGCGCCGAATGAGCGGCATCAGCAATCGCGCCGTCTGCGAGTCCGTGGGCATCCGCCAGCCCGTTACGTTTTATGCGTGGGAAAAAGGCCGGTCTCGACCGACATTGGATCATTTTCACGCGTATGTCAGTGCGATCGGTGCGGACGCCCAGGAGACATTGAAGCGAGCGAACGTAGGCCCAAGTCGCCTGGAGCGGACTTGGGAAGAGCAATACACCGGCTCAGGAAACAATATCGTGCGGGATTACGTCCGGCTATCCGCGCTAGAGGCAAAGGATCTAGAGTGGTTCGAGGGCCGGGAAGACCTGCAACTGACGCCGGAGCATTACGCCCGAAACGGCATTCCCCGATTCATTCCCGTGAACGAGGACCTCATGGGGTTGCTCGGCTTCTATCTGGCGGAAGGGTCGTGCTCGGACCGTGGCGGCATCCGACTTTCCATTGGGCAAAGCAACCAGCGGTTCGTAGGTGAAATGACGGAGAAGTTCTCTCGGCTCTTTGGGCTGCCGGCGATTGGCTATTCATCGCCGGATCGCTGCGGAGAGCTCAAGCTGGTGAATCGGGTGGCCGCACTCGTTTGGCAGCATGTGTTCGGCTTCGCGGACGTCGATTCTCTGACCAAGCGAATTCCCGATATCGTATTCAATGTTTCGGAGCCCATGCGGCAGACTTTCCTGCGCGGCTATTTGCTGGGCGACGGCACGGTTTCCAAGAATCGTATCGCCTTTGCGACCTCTTCCTATGATATTGCCAGCGGCATCATCTACTGCCTCAGCTCGCTGGGCGTGGTTGCATCGACCTCGGAGCGTCAACCGGATGGCGTGATTCGCGAGGTCAATGGGGCGCCATGTGAAACCAAAAACCGGCACTGGATAATCAGTATCACGGCGAGAGAGGATCTGCGAAAGCTCCGAACGGTATGGCAGGATCACTCGGGAGCTGCGCAACTAGAAAAACTCCTGGAGTCGACACGACCCTCGGTTAATCGCGATTTCGAAATGATCGACGGCGATCTCATGGCTCTTCCCATCGTGGCAATCGAAGAGGTGCCCTCGAGCAGCGGCTACGTCTACGACTTTTCTGTCGAAGGCGATGAGAATTTCGTTGCCGGCATGGGCGGCATCTGCGTCCACAACACGGACGCAGACGTCGACGGGTCTCACATACGCACGTTGCTGCTCACGTTCTTCTATCGGCAAATGCCCATCCTGATCGAACGCGGCCACATCTACATCGCGCAGCCGCCGTTGTACAAAGTCAAGAAGGGCAAGCAGGAAACCTACGTCAAGGACGATCTGGAGCTGAACGCGCTGCTGCTCAGCACCGCCATCGACGGTGCCGCGTTGCACGTCAGTGCCGATGCACCGCCGCTGTCGGGTCTCGGCCTCGAGTCGCTGGCGCGGAAATATGTCGAGGTTCAGGCCATCGTGCACCGCTGGGCGCGCCGCTACGATGAGCGGTTCCTGGAACAGCTGTTGTACGTCCCCACCCTGACCACCGACGCGTTCGACCGGATCGACCGGCTGCGGGATTGGTGCCGTGCCCTGGAGCAGCGCCTGAACGGTCTCGACGACGTGTCGCGCCGCTATCGCGTCAGCGTGCAGACCATGGCCAGCGGCGGCCACCGCATCGATCTACAGCGCTTCGAACACGGCTTGACCTCGGAGAAGCATATTCCTCGCGAGTTCTTCGACTCGGCGGAGTACCTGCGGATAGCGGAACTCGCGGAAACCTTGAGCGATTTGATGGGCCCTGGCGCCTACATCCATCGCGGCGACGAGCGCCAGGACGTCGCCAGCTTCAAAGTGGCGATAGGCTGGCTGTTCGACCAGGCGAAGAAAGGCCAGACCATTCAGCGCTACAAAGGACTGGGCGAAATGAACGCCAGTCAATTGTGGGACACCACCATCAATCCCGAGACGCGGCGCCTGATGCAGGTGCGTATCGAAGACGCCGTGGCCGCGGACGATATCTTCACCACCCTGATGGGCGATGCGGTGGAACCGCGGCGCGAGTTCATCGAGAAGAATGCGCTGCAGGTGTCGAACCTCGATATTTGATCTGCTCAGGCATTCGTCCCGCCATCGACGGTGAGATTCGCCCCGGTGATGTACGAGGATTCCGGGCCCGCGATGAACGCCACCAACGCGGCAACTTCATCGACGCGCCCATAGCGGTTGAGCGCTGTGGCTGCCTTCTGCGGCACCGCCCAATCGCCCGCGGCGGGATTCAAATCCGTATCGATCGGACCCGGCTGCACATTGTTGACCGTGATGCCCCGGCTCCCGACTTCTCGGGACAACCCTTGGGTAAACATCTTCACGGCTCCCTTGGTCGCCGAGTAAGCCACCAGCCCGGGCGTCAGGACACGCTCTCCCACGCACGAACCAATCATGATGATGCGGCCACCGTCATTCAGGTGCTTGAGCGCAGCGTGCGTGGTGGCGAATACGCCGCGGAGGTTGATGTTGACCATGTGGTCCATCTCTTCCAGCGTGGTCTCTTCGAACTTTTTCGGAATGGCAGTGCCGGCGTTATTCACCAGCACATCCAGCCGGCCGAAGGTTGCGACGGCCTTTTCGACCGCCGCCTTGATTGCTGCGGCGTCGAACTCACAGCAGCGGGGCGAGTCTTTCTGGACCATGCTCGTGTGGTGCTGTCGCAGGTCGAGATCGCGGTCGAGTCCGCGCGCCGGCTGGCCGAACCTGCCAAGCCGTACTTCGTGCTTGGGTTCTTGACCGGACACGAATCGACGTGGCTGCCCGAAGCCTTGCAGCTCTTGCGCGACGAGCTGCCCAACATCCATGTCGTGGTATCGAGCCAGGTATCTCCTCAGCTTGCCGTGGCTCTCTCGAAAGGCAGCATCGACGCCGCCTTCCTTCGACGGGAAGAGGGAACATCCGATCTGGCATTCCGCTTCTTGGTCAAAGAGCCCTTGGAGGTGTTTATGCCGAACGATCATCGTCTCGCCGCCCTGGACTCGATCGACCCACAGGACATCGCGAACGAAATATTTCTGAGCGTATCGGGCAAGGCGCTGAGCGGCCTGGGGCGGCCGCCCGCATTGCGGATCGTGATCGACGCTTACCTGAAACACTGCCGCATCCATATCAAGCCGAGCCATGAGGTGGACAACCTCGCCGGAGTGATGTCGCTCATTACGTCGACGCGCGGTGTGGCGCTGCTGCCCACGTACGCCAAGAATCTGCTCCACTCGTCGGTGACGAGCCGTCCACTCAAGGGCGAGCCGCCGACGATCGATCTATGCATCGGCTACAAGAAGGACAATGACTCCCCGGTCCTGCAGATCTTTCTTTCGCGATTGGACGAACTCGTTGCGCGCGTCTCAAACAAGGCGCGCTAGGCTGGATGACTGGAGAATTCAAAAGCAAGACTCGGAGTGTCCGACACCATGAGGTGGGTCAATCTGGTCGCCCAGCTTTAATGGAGAAGATGACCATGGCAGCCACCGCTCGAAAGAAAGACGAAAGCCCGGCGACCACGCAGGATCCCCGCTGGCAGCGCGTTGTCGAGCGTGATGCCGGAGCGGACGGGGTGTTCTGGTACGGCGTCGCAACAACCGGGGTCTATTGCAAGCCCTCGTGTTCCTCCCGGCGGGCGAACCCGCAGAATGTCACGTTCTACGGGACGCAAGAGCTGGCTCGCAAGGCCGGCTTCCGACCCTGCAAACGCTGTCGTCCCGACGGTCCGGCGCCGGACGCGGAGAACGCGGTCATCGTCGCCAAGGCGTGCCGGCTCATCGAAGAGCGGGAGTCGGCCCCGTCCCTGACAGAGCTGGCCGATGCGGTGGACCTGAGCCCCGGCTACTTTCATCGGCTGTTCAAACAGGTTACTGGCCTGACGCCGAAAGCCTACGCGAGCGCCCACCGAGCGGCGCGAGTCCGCGACAGGTTGGTCACGGCAGCGTCGGTGACCGAGGCGATTTACGACGGCGGGTTTAATTCGAGCGGGCGCTTCTACGAGCAGTCAACCGGCATGCTCGGGATGACGCCGCAGCGGTTTCGCGCCGGCGGCGCCAACGAGGAACTGCGCTTTGCCGTGGGGCAATGTTCGCTTGGCGCGATTCTCGTGGCATCCAGCGACAAAGGCGTCGCTTCCATTCTGATCGGCGATGATCCGGAAGCACTGGTTCGCAGTCTGCAAGACCAATTTCCGCGCGCGACATTGATTGGCGGCAACGAAGATTACGAATCCCTCGTGGCGCAAGTCGTTGGATTCGTCGAGTCGCCCGGGATCGGTCTCGATCTGCCGTTGGATGTCCGAGGAACCGCCTTCCAGCAGCGCGTGTGGCAGGCGCTGCGTGAGATCCCCCCCGGGCAGACCGCGAGCTATCGAGAGATCGCGCGGAAAATGGGTTCGCCGCGCTCGATACGTGCGGTGGCCGGGGCCTGTGCCGCAAACGCGATTGCCGTGGCCATTCCATGTCATCGCGTCGTGCGCAGCGACGGTGAGTTGTCCGGTTACCGCTGGGGGATCGAGCGCAAGCGAGCACTCATCGAGCGGGAGGCCTTGACCTGATATAAAGTGCCTGGGATGGTGATTCTCCGGTCGCTGCCCACGGCTCGAGGGGCTGGCGCTCGGTTCGAGAAGCCATCAATGTCGTGCTGATCGGCAGCACGGCATTCCGTCAGCGACGCGGGCACGTCCGGAGCCTTGAACAGCCTCCGCGGCCGGCCCGTCAATGTCCGGGCTTGGGCACCACCGTCGGGGACTCAGGCGGCTTTGCGAAACGTGAGATTGATGCGTTGTCCGCCCAGCAAGGGATGCGAGTTCTCTTTGAGGGGCATCACGCCATGGAATCTCAGGCGGTCCTCACGGCCCCACACTGCGACATCGCCGTGCATCAGTGGCACGCGTAGCGGCTTGTCGCTGCGTTTGTGTCCGCCGAACAGAAAAACCGCGGGGATTCCCAACGACACCGAAACGATCGGCGAATCGAAGTCGCGCTCATTCCTATCCTGGTGCAGCGAGAGCCGATTACCGGGCAAATACCGATTGACCAAACATGCATCGGGCTCGAATGCGGTGAATCCGGCGGCAGCCGCCGCCGCTCGCGCCAGCTGCGACAGCGCTGCCGGCATGGCCGGCCATGGTGCGCCGGTGTCAGGATCGTCCTCCGTGTAGCGATAGCCGCGGCGGTCGGTGACCCAGCCCAAGCGCCCGCAGTTGGTCATCGCCACCGACATCGTATCCCCTCCGGGGGTCACCATGTGACGAAAGGGAGACCGCCGTGCAATCTCGGAGAGCGTAGGCAGCACGTCGTCCATCGACAGGCGCGCGAATCCGGGCAGCACGAACGCGCTCGGGCCGATGGGCAGCACCCGACCGTCGGGTAATGCAAAAACCTCATCGAATGTTGCTGACATGATTCCGTCCTCGTGAGCCGCCGTCAGCGGGCTTGGGCGTGGCCGCGCTCACATGCCTTCGTCAAAGATTATACCCGCGGTATGGCGATGACCCGAATGCAAGCGGCTCACATCATCGCGCGCCCTATGGCACTCGCCGCTGCATGGCGCCGTCCTTGCGTTGGTTGACGTAAGCCAAGTTAGCAAGCCTTTGTCGGGCGCACACTCCGGTTCTTGTTCACGGAACACGCTTACAGCGCTGCAGCGACGAGCGTCCTCAGTCTCGCCTGCACGTTCGGCACCCACCGAGGTCGCGGGCCGCCTCGCGCTGACCGAACCAGCGCCACGGACGCCGCGCTTCCGGCAGGGGTGCGAAATGGCAGCGCATGGGCGGGTCGCCGTGTTCCTTACGCTGAGGCGCGCGTTTCGCATCGTATGCAGACAACGCCAACAGCACCGTCATACCGAGTGGGTTCATGTGGCCTCCAGAGAGATGTGCCGCGACGCCATTGCACCGCCGACGCGCAACATCCACAAACGATTTGTCACGCGCTATGGGATAACCTAGAGTTATGCGAAGAACTCGCTACGCCGGAGCCTAAGCCTCGATGACCTTCAGTCGGCTGCCATCGCTGCTAGGACTACGCGCCTTCGAGGCTGGTGCCGGACGGCGCGCTGGCCTGGCCATCGACGATTACGTCACGAGGTATCGGTTGTTGCACGACGATGACGGTACGGCGTGGCGAAGCTGGTTCGCAGCCGCTAACCTTCCAGGATATGAGCGCGCAAAGCATTTGCACCTCAACGACTCGTCGCTCGCGCTCACCGCCGCGGTACGCAGCCAGGGGGTCGCGTTGAGCGCGCCAATTTATATCGGATCCAATTTGAAGGCTGCCGGACTGACGCGGATCGGTCGAACGGCCGTGACGTTCGGCGCCTATTGGCTGCTCGAGTCGACCGAGCGGTCAACCGTGGCAGCACGCAGGGCATTCGTCGACTGGTTGGATCGGGAGCTACGGCTCGCCGACTTGCCGCTTGCCGCTACAGGGTGATTGCATGTTTACCTACGTGTGTGTTGGTACCAACGATCTGAACCGCGCGACTCGCTTCTACGACGCGACGCTCGGCGCGCTCGGCATTGGCCGCTGCGATACGTCGGGCGAGAACGAGTGGGATGGGTGGGCGGGTTGGGGCACGTACGAAAACGGCGGTGCGACGGAGGTCGCCTTATGGGTGTGCCCGCCCTTCGATGGCAAATCGGCCACGCCGGGGAACGGCACCATGGTCGCCCTGACGGCGATGTCGTGGAGCGAGGTTGACGAGTTCCATGCCGCGGCGCTTGCGACAGGAGGCACGTCCGAAGGCGCACCCGCACTCAGGCCTCAATACAACCCGGACTTCTACGCGGCCTACGTGCGAGATCCCGACGGCAACAAGCTGGCTGCGGTGTGTCGCGGATTTACGGAGCGACCCATCAGTCGCTGATCAGCCGCGAGGGATTGGATCAGCGCGCCCGCGGGGCTCACCATTCGACTGCCGCCATGGGGCCTTCTTGGCGGGTAGCGATGCTGGCGCGAGGCACCGTGATATACGGCGGGATACTACGATTTAGGTACTTTCGCGCATCGGCGCACGGGCAAAACTTTCTTTTTTTTACCGCCGCGAAGTTTGTAGAATCGAATGACAACTCACGGAGTCATCCATGTCAATCGCGTTCACGCTCAACGGCAGTCCCACCATACTGGATGCAGATCCCACCATGCCGCTGCTCTGGGCCATCCGCGAAGTGGCGGGTCTGCACGGCACCAAGTTCGGCTGCGGCATGGCGCTGTGCGGCGCATGCACCGTGCATCTCGACGGCCAGGCGATCCGCTCTTGCGTGATGCCGCTGGCCGCCGTCGCCGGCCGTAGCATCACCACGATCGAAGGTCTGCAAAGCAAGCAAGCCAAGGCGGTGCAGGCGGCGTGGATCGCGCTCCAGGTTCCGCAGTGTGGTTATTGCCAATCCGGACAGGTGATGTCGGCGACGGCGCTGCTGGAAAAGAATGCCGCTCCGACGGATGCCGACATCGATGGCGCCATGAGCGGCAATATTTGCCGCTGCGCCACGTATTCCCGTATCCGGGCCGCGATCCATTCCGCGGCTCAGTCAGTCAAGGCATAACTCATGGCTATTCAAACTCCTGCGCCGCCACGACCGACGCGGCGCGCCTTCTTGAAGGGTGCGGGCGCCGCCGGCGTCACGGCATTGACGATAAGCTTCGAATGGATGGGCGCTACGCGGCGCGCCGCTGCGATGGCGGCACCGGCCGGCGCGCTGTTCGCGCCCAACGCGTTCCTGCGCATCGGTTCCGACAACTCCGTCACGGTGATCGCCAAACACGTGGAGATGGGCCAAGGAGCCTACACGGGCATTGCCACGGTGGTTGCCGAGGAACTCGACGCCGACTGGGCGAGTGTGCGCGTCGAGAGCGCACCCGCCGACGCGAAGCGCTATGCCAATCTGGCGTTCGGCATGCAGGGCACGGGCGGCAGTTCGGCGATGGCGAATTCCTGGACGCAGCTTCGCGAAGCGGGCGGCAAGGGCCGCGCCATGCTGGTGGCGGCGGCGGCCAAGGACTGGAAAGTCCCCGGCACGGAAATCACGGTGGACAAGGGCGTCGTCTACCATGCGGCCAGCAAACGGCAGGCAACCTTCGGAGCGTTGGCGGGCAAGGCCGCGCTGCTGCCCGTGCCGGACAAAGTGGTCCTCAAGGATCCCAAGGACTTCAAGCTGATCGGGCGCGAAGCGCCGCGCGTCGATGTGCCGTCCAAGGTCGACGGAACCGCGCAATTTACCTTGGACGTCGTGCTGCCCGGAATGCTGGTGGCGCTGCTGAAGCGGCCGCCTCAATTCGGCTCGACGGTGAAATCCTTCGATGCAACCGCGGCCTCCGCCGTTCCGGGCGTGGTCAAGGTGGTCGCGGTGCCGCGCGGCGTCGCGGTGATTGCCAAGACCTTCTGGGCGGCGAAACTCGGCCGCGACGCGCTGCGGGTGGAGTGGGATGACACTCACGCCGAGAAACGCGGCTCCGCAGAATTGATGGACGAGTATCGCCGCCTCGCCGACCAGCCGGCGGTCTCTGCGCGCAAGGACGGCGATGCCGCACAGGCGCTGCGCAACGCGGCTCACACGGTATCGGCGAGCTACGAGTTTCCCTATCTCGCGCATGCGCCCATGGAGCCTCTGGACGCTGTCGTTAAATTGACCGCATCCGGCTGCGAGATCTGGGCGGGCGATCAATTCCAAACGATCGACCAGGCCAACGCCGCAAAGACCGCGGGACTGGAACCCCAGCAGGTCAGCATCAACACGCTGTACGCGGGCGGCAGCTTCGGCCGGCGCGCCAATCCGGGTTCCGATTACATCGTCGAAGCGGTATCGATCGCCAAGGCCTATGGCGCCGACGGTACGCCCATCAAGCTGCAGTGGACCCGCGAGGACGACATTCATGGCGGTTTGTATCGGCCCATGTACTTCCACAAACTCGAAGCCAGCCTCAACGACAAGAAGGAATTGACCGGCTGGCACCACGTGATCGTCGGCCAGTCCATCATGGCCGGCAGTTCTTTTGCCGCGGCGATCAAGAACGGCGTCGATCCCACGTCCGTCGAAGGCGCTGCGAGCATTGCGTACGCCATTCCCAATATTTCGGTGGACTTGTCGACCACCACCACCGGCGTGCCGGTACTCTGGTGGCGTGTCGTCGGCAGCTCGCACACCACGTTTGCCGTCGAAGCCTTCATCGACGAGGTGGCGCACGCCGCGGGCGAAGATCCCTTCGCGTTCCGCCGCAAGCTGCTGGAACATGAGCCGCGCATGAAAGCGGTGTTGGAACTCGCGGCCGAGAAGGCGGGTTGGAGCAGCGCGCCCATGCCCAAGGGCAAGGGCCGCGGCATCGCGGTGGCCGAAGCGTTCAAGACGCTGGTCGCCCAAGTGGTCGAGGTGAGCGTCGACGACCAAGGTCACGTCACGGTCGATCGAGTGGTGTGCGCGGTGGATTGCGGGACGCCGATCAACCCCGACGTCATCACGGCGCAGATGGAGGGCGGGATCGGCTTTGGCGTCGGCGCCATCTTGTACGGCGCGATCACCCTCAAGGAAGGCCGTGTCGAGCAGGACAATTTCAACAGCTACCGGGTGCTGCGCATGAACGAAATGCCCAAGGTCGAAGTGTACATCGTGCCCTCGACCGAGCCGCCGACCGGTGTGGGCGAGCCGGGTGTCGCGCCCGTCGGTCCCGCGATGGCCAATGCCGTCTTTGCGGCCACCGGCAAGCGCATGCGCGTGCTGCCATTCCCGAAACCCAGCGCCGCTGCCGGCCAGTCGTAAGGAAGGAATCCGCCATGAACAAAAACCTGCAACGCGGGCGCGCAGCTCACCCCCTGCTGTGGACCCTGGCCGCCATCGTCGTTGTGGCGGCCGTGGTCGGCGGCTACCTCGTGTTCGGTCCTCATCCCACCGATTTCGCCGGCGGCAAGCGCGTGGCGCTCGCCGATTATCGCGCTGAGGACCCTACCGGCGTACCGCCTGAATTTAAATCCGCAAGCCTGGTGGAGCGCGGCGAGTACCTGGCCCGCGCCGCGGACTGCATGGTATGCCACACCGCCAAGGACGGCGCGCCCTTTGCCGGCGGACGCGCGTTCGTACTGCCGTTCGGGACGCTGTACTCGACCAACATCACTCCCGATGTCGACACGGGCATCGGCAGCTATACCAACGCCAACTTCCTCGACGCCATGCACAAGGGTATCGGCCGCGGCAACACCAAGCTGTATCCCGCCATGCCCTATGCCAGCTATACGTACATGTCCGATGCCGACGCGCTCGCCATCATGGCGTACCTGTTCACGCTCAAACCGCTGCATGCCCCCGCGCCGAAGAACACGCTGGCCTTCCCCTTCGATCAGCGCAGCCTGATGAGCATCTGGTCGGTGCTCTTCAATCCGGACAAGCGCTACGAGCCGAATGTCGAGCGCAGCGCCGCCTGGAACCGGGGCGCGTACCTCACCGAGGCCATGGGACATTGCGGCGAGTGTCACACGCCGCGCAATCTGGCTTTCGCGTTGAACAATCGCCAGAAATTCGCGGGCACCGTGCAGGCGGGATGGCGCGCATACAACATCACTGCGAATCGCGGCAGCGGAGTGGGCGCATGGAGCGATGCCGATCTCGCCCACTATCTGTCGCTCGGGCATGCCGACGGCCGCGGCACCGCATCGGGCCCGATGGGCGACGTGGTGGACGAGAGCTTGAGTCATTTGAGTCCCAGCGACATCACCGCCATGGTTACCTATCTGCGTACGGTGCCGGACGTTGCGACGTCCGATCTGCCGGAACCCCGCGCCAATCCGGCGTCCGCGTCCTACGCCGAAGGGGTTGCCGCCGCGAGCGCAACCCGCGGCCGGGCAGTCTACGAAGGCGCCTGCGCAGGCTGCCACGGCTGGACCGGCGTCAGTCCCGTGCTCCCCTTTGCCACGCTCACCGGCACCCGCGGCGTCAACGATCCGACCGCCACGAATGTGGCGCAAGTCATCATTCACGGCGCGCTGCGGCACATGGCCGACACCTCGACCAACATGCCCGCTTTCGGCGATGCCTATTCGGATGCCGAGATCGCCAGCGTCGCGAATTATGTGACCGCCCGCTTCGGCTCGAAGGGCTCCGAGCTCAGCGCGGCCAAGGTCGCCAAGCTGCGTAGCGAGGATTGATCGTAGCGAGGCCGGATCGCATCGTCCGTGGCAGGCCGCCGCGAACCGCTTGCGCTCGCCCCGCGGCTGCTCAGGGAGTGCTCAGGCTCAGATCGAACTGAACGACGATTCCATCCGGACGCGTCGTCAGATTCACGACATGAAACTGCTCCAGGCGTACGGGCAAGCCCGCGACCGCGACGACTTGCTTGCGGACCAGTTCCAACACGTCGATGCGGGCCTCTCGCGGCAGGGTTTGAGGCGCAAGCTGCAGCGCGAGGGCCAACGCACTGCGGGTCGACTCGTCGTCGACGCGCTCGATGCGTATGTCGTCGAGGATCAATTGGCGGTCGGCTGCGCGCAATCGACCGGACAGCGCGACATTGGACGCGAAATCTGCGCCCGCGCACGCATCGCCCATGCGTTGGCCCAGCCTCGACGACAAGTGCGCGTTCAACACGAGACGGCCCGCGTCCAGATGAGTTCGCGGCGATTCGAGATAGGTGTAGCAGGCGCCGTCATCGATCAAATACCAGCGGCCCTTGCGATTGAACAATTGCTCCGACACGAGTGCCTGCACGCCACGAGGTCCCAGTGACAGAACCGCGGCCCTTGCCTCGGAAGCGCCCAGCGCGACCCCCGATAAAACCGCAACCGCGGCGCAGATCAAAGATCCCCGTCCCCTCATATCGACATCCTCGCCGTTTGATTCTCTATGGCCGCCACCGCACAGGCGATGCCGTTCTCATCGGCCATCGCGGCGCCGAGCGCCTTGGCGCGCGCGCGAACGTCATCCCGCTGCGCGAACTCCATCATTGCCGCGAGCGATTTTGCATCGATTCTGGTCGCGCGTACGGTCTTGGGCGATACGCCCGCCGCGGCAAGTCTGCCGGCCCAAAAGAACTGATCGGCGCCTACCGGCAGCGGGATCGACGGTATTCCGGCTCGAGCCGCGGTGTGAGTGGTGCCGGCTCCGCCGTGATGAATCACCATCGACGTGCGCGGAAACAACCAGGCATGCGGTGTGTCGCCCAGAACCAAAAAATTGCTCGGCAACTGGGCTGCCGTGATCTTGCTCCAACCCGGATAGAACAGCGCGCGTCGGCCATTCAGTGCCTCGGCGATTGCGGCCAATCCCTTCTGCCTCATGAAACTCGACACGGCACCGAAGCCGAGGTAAATCGGTGGCGGCCCGGCCGCCAAAAAATCGGCCAGTTCGGCCGGCGGCCGCCACTCGCCCGTGGGTAATGGCCAATGTCCGCAGATTCGATGCGAGCCGGGCCAGTCGGCGGGCCGCGCGACGAGATGCCGGGAGAATCCGTAAAGATAGGGAAGGTCTGCGAGCTTGCGCTGCGCTCGCTCTCCAAAGATGTCCGTCCGCGCTCTCTCGGAGGCCCCACCGTAGAAACGCCGGATCAGCGCCTGCGGCGACGCGTGGTAACTCACTCGATTGAGCCAGCCGGGGAGGTTCATCGACGGCAACGCGGGCGACGAAAACTCGCGTGTCGGCGTGGTGGGCTGCAGCCATAGGGAAATTGCCGGCTTTCTGAGGGCTTCGGCCACTGCCTGGGCCATCGGAGAGGCCAGACCCGCGAACAGCATCGCGTCGGAACCGCGGGCGTGCTCGGTTACCGCGCTCATCCATGCCGCCGTGCTACCGTTGATCACTCGGAAGCCCCGCCGTATCGCCGCGATCACGTCGCGTCCCCGTAGTTCCTGCGACGGGTCGGTCGCGGGCAACGTGGACTTGATATCGCCTGCGAGAGCCTCGACCGGCACGCCATGGCTGCGCGCGCTGCCGACGGTCGACTGCTCGGCGAACAACCGGACCTCGTGGCCTGCCTCGATCAAACCCACGCACAGCGCGACCAGCGGGCGGGTATCCCCCTCGCTGCCGTAGGTGACCACGGTGAAACGCGCGATATCAAGCTCCTCGAGTGCGGATCCTCGTCGGCGACGAGTCCGTACAGAGTACGCCTCCAGCGGTTGCCCTGAGCGGGAACGGGCGGCAAACCGGCCAATGCTCGGAATTCACCCGCGAGCGACCCCTGGGACTTAGAATTGTCCGCAGCTGCTGTCGGCAGGGCGGTCACTCTTTGCTGTTGGATTGCGAATCATGAAATCGCCCCCCCCACCGGATGGTTCCGGCGACCACGTGCCGCGCAGGGACATCGGTTATTTGCCGATGACGCCGCAGCGGGGCGTCCGCGCGCCGGAACTGCCGACGCCGGCCGCCTACCGCCAGACCACACCCGCGGTGCTCGGCCCTCCGCCGAGCGATGAAAAGTCACGGCTCTTCACGCGCCGGCGCGTGGTCATCGGTTTTGGGGTAGCGGTTCTGCTGCACGTGATTTTGGTGCTGGGCTGGTGGCTGACGCCGCCGCTGCGCCTGAAGGCGAGCTATGCGCCCGAAAGATGGGTGCCGGTCCTGTCGCTGCCGAAGCCCCCACCGCAAGCCGCGCCGCCGCGGTCCGAGGCCGTACAGCCGGCTGCCGCGCCAACGACGGAATCGAGCGCCGCTCCGCCCCCCGGCAAGAAACCGGCTAAGTCTCATGCAAAGGCCGCTCATGCACAGGCCGCGCCCGCGCGCACGTCTCAAGACGCCGCTATTTTCGCCAATCCCGCATCGATGGCGAGGCGCACTTCCTGGTTGAGCTCACGCGGCTTCTTGCCCACGGACGAAATGGGCTCGCCGATCACCACGCGAATGGTCCCGGGCTTTTTCACGATGCCACGGCGCGGCCAGAACTGCCCCGCGTTGTGCGACATCGGCAGCACGAGGTTGCCCGTCGAGGTGGCAAGCAACGCGCCGCTCACGCCGTACTTCTTGGTTTCGCCCGCTGCCACCCGTGTGCCTTCCGGGAAGACGACGATCCAGATGCCGTCGGCCAGCCGTTCCTTGCCCTGTTCAACCACTTGATTGACGGCACGGTGGCCTTCGCCGCGGTTGATGGCAATGGGGCGCAACACTTTCAGGCCCCATCCGACGAACGGTATCCAGAGCAGCTCGCGCTTCAACACCCAGCAATGCGGCGGGAAGAAAATGAACAATGCGATCGTCTCCCAGGCCGACGCGTGATTGCTCATGACGATGTGCGCGCCCGCCGGAATTCGTTCGCGTCCTTCAACCACGAAATTCAATCCGCACAGTCGCTCCAGCACCCAGAACAGGCACCGTGCCCAGCAGCGGGCCATGCCGAATTGGCAGCGATAGGGCAGCCAAAAACAGATGCCCATCACGCCGCCGACGACGCAGGCCGACAGGATCATGTACGTCGTGAAGACGAGGGATCTGAGCGTCTGCATGCCCTTCAGCCCGGGAGGCGCGACAAGTCCGCCACGCCGCCAAGCAGTTCCCGAACCTCGCGCAGCAGCGCGAGCCGGTTGTTGCGCCGTCCGAGATCCTCATCCATCACCATGACGCGCTCGAAGAACTCGTCGACTGGCGCGCGCAGGCCCGTCAGCGACCGCAAAGCGTCCGCGTAACGACGCTCGGCGATGGCCTGCTTCACGCCGCCGCTCAAACCGCCGAGCGTGCGATGCAATCCGCGCTCGGCTTCTTCCGTCAGTCCTTCCAGCACGGCGAGGTCGGTACCCGGCGGAGCCTTGCGCAGGATATTGACGATGCGCTTGTTGATGGCCGTCAACACGCCGGCGTCGGGCAGCCGCAGGAAGTCCTCGAGCGCCTGCAGCCGGGCTTCCGCGTCCAAGGGCGAGTGCGGCCTGCCGGCCAGCACCGCATCGATCATTTCGGCCGAGGTGCCGGCGCGCTCCAGCAGCACGCCGCGCAGCCGCTCGGCAATGAAATCGTAGACCTCGTCGGCCACGCCGGCGCGCCGTATGGGCTGCAGGGTTGCGGCCTCCCGCAGCAGCTGGTGCAGATCCAGATCGAGGTGGCACTCGAGCAGAATGCGCAGAACGCCGAGCGCGGCGCGGCGCAGGCCGAACGGATCCTTGGTTCCGGTCGGCCTCTGCTCGATGGCGAAGATGCCAGCCAGCGTGTCGAGCTTGTCGGCCAGCGCCAGCGCTTGGCCGGTTTTGGTCGTCGGCAGCCCGTCGCCTGCGAACCGGGGCCGGTAATGTTCCTCGAGCGCCAGCGCCAACTCGGCCGGCTCGCCCTGCGCCTCGGCATAGTAGCGACCCATGGTCCCCTGCAGCTCGGGAAATTCGCCCACCATGGCCGTCATGAGATCCGCCTTGGCGAGCTCCGCGGCTCTACCAACCATGGCCGGCGCACTTATACGTTCGCCGATGAATTCGGCCAGCCATTTGACCCGCAGCGTCTTGTCCGCATAGCTGCCCAGCTTGGCCTGAAAGGTCACGCCGGCGAGCTTCGCCGCATGCGCATCGAGCGATATCGCGCGGTCCTGGTCCCAGAAAAAAGCCGCGTCCGCGAGTCGCGGCCGGACCACGCGCTCGTTGCCTTCGCGCACTTTCACCGGGTCTCGGCTCCGGATGTTGCTGACCGTGATGAAGTCGCCGGTCAAGCGACCATCCGCTCCCTGCACCGCGAAATAGCGTTGATGGTCCTGCACCGTGGCGATCACCACCTCGCGCGGCAGCGCCAGAAAACGCTGCTCGAACCGACCGGCAATGGGGACCGGCCATTCGACCAAGGCCGTGACCTCGTCGAGCAACGCGTCCTCGATCAATGCCGTGCCTCCCGCCGCCGCCGCCGCCGCCATGACACCCTCGCGAATCACCGCTCGGCGTTTGCCGAAATCGGCTATCACTTTGGCGCTACGCAGCTGCCTTTCATAGGTCTTGGGAGACTTCAGCGAAATGGGACGCGGGGCGTGGAACCGATGGCCCAGCGTCATCCGGTCGGACCGCAGACCCAGTACCTCGATGGGAACCACGTCATCGCCGAACAGCAGCACCACGGTGCGCACGGGCCGCACGAATTCCACCCTGCGTGCGCCCCAACGCATGCGCTTGGCAATGGGCAATCCCGCGACAGCCTGATTCACGATGCCGCCGAGCAGGCCTGCCGTAGCGGCCCCGGGTTCGGTGCCGCGAAAGGCCAACCACGCGCCCTTGTCCGTGGTCAAACGCTCCAGATCTTCGACCTGAACGCCGCAGCTCCTGGCAAACGCCGTCGCCGCCTGCGTCGGCGCACCGGCAGCATCGAAAGAACTGCTGACGGGAGGCCCGCGGCGTTCGATCCGCCGCTCGGGAGCGGACTCGGCGCAGGCGTCGACGCGCACGGCGAGACGGCGCGGCGTCGCGTAGCTGTGGGCTTGGCCGTGGGGTATGCCGGCGCCGTCAAGGCCCTCGAGTACGCCATCGCGCAGCGCCACCGACAACGCCAGCAAGGTGCGCGGCGGCAATTCCTCGGTGCCCAGCTCGAACAGCAAGTCGCGTGCGGCCATCAGGCGACCCGCTGCGCGGCGGCGTCCTTGATCAAGGGAAAGCCGAGCGCCTCACGGCTCTCGCGATAAGCCTCGGCCACGCCGCGGGCCAGGGTTCGCACCCGCAATATGAAGCGCTGGCGTTCGGTGACGGAGACCGCATGCCGGGCGTCGAGCAGATTGAAGGAGTGCGAGGCCTTGACCATCTGTTCGTAGGCCGGCAGCACCAGCTTGTCGGCGAGCAGACGCTGGCATGCAGACTCGTATATGTCGAATTGCGCGAGCAGCACCTGAATATCGGCTTTCTCGAAGTTGTAGATGGACTGTTCCACCTCGTTCTGGTGAAACACGTCGCCGTAGGTGATGGTGCCGAACGGACCGTCGGTCCACACGATGTCGAAAATGCTCTCCTTACCCTGGATATACATGCCGAGCCGCTCCAGGCCATAGGTGATTTCGCCCATCACCGGCCGGCAATCCAACCCCCCGACCTGCTGAAAATACGTGAATTGCGACACTTCCATGCCGTTCAGCCATACCTCCCAGCCAAGCCCCCAGGCGCCCAAGGTGGGCGATTCCCAATTGTCCTCGACGAAACGAATGTCATGCGTCAGCAGATCGAACCCCAAGGATCGCAGCGAGCCCAAGTACAGCTCCTGAAAGTCGTCGGGCGAGGGTTTGATGCACACCTGGAACTGGTAGTAGTGCTGCAGCCGGAACGGATTGTTGCCGTAGCGCCCGTCGGTGGGGCGCCGCGACGGCTGTACGTAGGCGGCGCTCCAGGGCTCAGGGCCCACGGCGCGCAAAAAAGTCGCGGTATGGAACGTACCCGCTCCCATTTCCATGTCGTATGGCTGCAAGATGATGCAGCCCTGCTCCGACCAGTATTTCTGCAGGGCGAAAATCAAATCCTGAAAGGTCCGCGGCGGCTTTGCCAGTGCTTTGGCCATCATGTGCTCGTTGATAAAGATCGGCCGCGAGTATAGCGACGCCGTGCGCGCGCTGTCCGTCGCCGTGTGGGATGCCCATGAGCGCACCAAACTAGAGCGCGATGCTCGCCGTTGAGCCATAATGGCGCGCCAATGCACCAATCTCAACCGCAAGTACTTGATCCGTATACGTGCCTCACTGGCACACTTGCTGCATTGTCAGAGAACCCGGCCACCGCCGGCCCCGAAGAACTCTTGACCTCGCGAGGACGCAGATGACTCCTGCAGATGTTCTGAAATTGATTAAAGAAAAAGAAGCGAAATTCGCCGATCTTCGATTTACCGACACCATCGGTAAGGAACAACACGTAACCGTACCGACGCGTCTCGTTGACGAGGGTTTTTTCAAGGACGGCAAGATGTTCGACGGCTCGTCGATCGCCGGTTGGAAAGGCATCAACGAATCGGACATGATCTTGATGCCGGATCCGTCGACGGCGGTCATCGACCCGTTCTACGAGGAAACGACGGTCAACCTGCGCTGCGATGTCATCGAGCCGATGACCATGCAGGGCTATGGCCGCGACCCGCGGTCGCTCGCCAAGCGGGCCGAGGCCTACTTGAAGTCCTCCGGCATCGCCGACTCCGCGCTGTTCGGTCCGGAGAACGAGTTCTTCATTTTCGACACGGTCACCTCGAGCGTCAGCATGAACGGCTGCTCCTACGAAGTGGATTCTTACGAGGGCGCCTGGAATTCGAACAAGACGTACGAGGATGGCAACAAGGGCCACCGTCCGGGCGTCAAAGGCGGCTACTTCCCGGTTCCGCCGGTCGACGCCCAGCAGGACATCCGCACCGCCATGTCGCTGGCGTGCGAGGAGATGGGGCTCAAGTTCGAAGTGCATCATCACGAAGTGGCCACCGCCGGACAGGGCGAGATCAACGTCGCCGCGAACACGCTGACCAAGAAGGCCGATGAGGTTCAGATCCTCAAGTACGCGCTGCAGAACGTCGCGCACGGCTATGGCAAGACCCTGACGTTCATGCCGAAACCCATCGTCGGCGACAACGGCAGCGGCATGCACGTGCACATGTCGCTGCAGAAAGACGGCAAACCGATGTTCGCGGGCGACAAGTATGGCGGTTTGTCGGACATCGCGCTGTACTACATCGGCGGCATCATCAAACACGCCCGCGCGTTGAACGCGTTCACCAACGCGAGCACCAACTCGTACAAGCGGCTGGTGCCGGGATTCGAAGCGCCGGTGAAGCTCGCCTATTCGGCGCGCAACCGTTCCGCCTCGATCCGCATTCCCTGGATCGCCAATCCCAAGGGACGCCGTATCGAAGTACGCTTTCCGGATGCCACGGCGAATCCGTATTTCGCCTTTGCCTCGATGCTCCTGGCGGGGCTCGACGGCATCCAGAACAAGATCCATCCCGGCGATCCGGCCGACAAGGATCTGTACGATCTGGAGCCCGAGGAGGACAAGAAGATCCCGACCGTGTGTCATTCGCTGGATATGGCGCTCGACTACCTCGACAAGGATCGCGGGTTTCTCAAGGCGGGCGGCGTGTTTACGGACGATCTCATCGATGCGTACATCGAACTGAAGATGAAGGAAGTGACGCGCTTGCGCATGACGACGCATCCGATCGAGATAGAGATGTACTACAGTCTGTGAGATTCCCTCACGGGGTGCGAGCCTGAAGGAGACGGCGGTCACGCCGCCGTCTCCGGCGTTTTGTGGTTGAGAGGCGTTAGGTCTATGCTTTCGACTTATGCACCTTCGGCGACCGTGGATTGCTCTTTGCCTGCTCGCAGCGTCGGCGGCCGGCGCTGCCGTGGTCTACAAATGGACCGACGCGGACGGCGTGGTGCATTTCTCGGACACGGCGGTGCCCGGCGCGGAGAAGATCGTCACCTCGTCGCCGGCGTCGAACGGCATCGGTGGTGGTCCGGCGCGGGCGGCAGCGAACCCGGAGCCGAAGCCGGCGGCCGCCGAGATCTCCGAGCTGGCGATCGAGTCGCCGGCCCAGGAAGAAGTCTTCTTCGGCGACAACGTGGTGCCGGTACGCTTGCATATCGTGCCGGCGTTGAAGCCGCATCAAACCGTCACCTGGCACTTGAACGGCAAGCAGCTCGACGATCAGGCGCCGGATGCCGTCAGTTTCGTGCTGCAGACCTTGCCGCGGGGTGCCTACGCCATCGCGGCGACCGTCACCGATCAGGAGACGGGCGCTTCGCAAAGTACGGACAGCGTGACGTTCTACGTCCGACAGCCCTCCGAGTTGTCCCCGCAGCACAAGAAACAGTGAGTCCTCCACAGCTGCGAGCGGATACCCCGCTTGGCCGCTGAACTTCGCATGTCAGCGCAGCCCATCGAGGGCATCGAACTGCTCGACGCGCTGGTGACCAGCGTCTTCTTGCTCGATCAGGATTTACACGTCGTTTATCTGAACGCGGCCGCCCAGACGTTACTGGGGCTCGGCGCCAATCAGGCGCTCGGCCGGCGTTTCACCGAACTCGCGCGCGGCGCCGAAACGCTGCTCATTCTGTTCGAGCGCGCGCGTTCGGGCGGCGAGGGCGTCGTGCAGAGGGAATTGGCATGGCCGGCCCCGGGCGGCGTCGATCGCATCCTCGATTGTGCGGTGACGCAGATAACCGTGGGGCACGCGCCGCAACTGCTGTTGGAGATCGAGGACATCACCCAGCATCGACGGCTCACCCGAGAGAGCGCGCTGCTCGCGCAGCTCGGCGGCAGCCGGCTGATGGTTCGCCAGCTGGCGCACGAAATCAAGAATCCTCTGGGCGGCCTGCGCGGCGCGGCGCAGCTGCTGGAACGCGAGCTGCTCGATCCGGCGCTGCGCGAATACACCCGCATCATCATCAGCGAGGCGGACCGGCTGACCAATCTGCTCGACTCCATGCTGGGCCCGGGCCGGCCGCCCGCGAAACAGCTCATCAACGTGCATGAGCTGTTGGAGCGGGTCTATCATTTATTGCGCAGCGAGGCGCCCGAGGGCGTGATCGTCGACCGCGACTACGACCCGAGCCTGCCCGCGCTCACCGTCGATCCCAATCACATCATTCAAGCCATGCTGAATCTCGGCCGCAACGCCATCCAGGCGCTGTCGAGCGGCGGCGTGGAGTCGCCGCGTCTGGTGCTGCGCACCCGCGCGGCGTCCAACGTCAGCGTCGGCGCGCGGCGCCATCGCTTGGTGGCCTCGATCCAGTTCGAGGACAACGGTCCCGGCGTGCTCGCGGAAATTCGCGACACCATTTTTTATCCACTCGTGTCCGGTCGCTCCGACGGAACAGGCCTCGGTCTAGGAATCGCTCAGGATTTGGTGAGCCGCCACGGCGGCCTCATCGAGTACGACAGCGCGCCGGGTAGAACCATATTCGTGATTTCCCTACCCATGGATTCCGTATGAATGCGAAGCCCTTGCAAGTCTGGTTGGTCGACGACGATGCGTCCATTCGATGGGTGCTCGAAAAAGCGCTGAAAGGCAGCGGCATGGTCGCCAAGTGCTTCGACGGCGCGGACAACGCGTTGACGGCGCTGCGCGCCGATGCGCCCGACGTGCTGATGACCGACATCCGTATGCCCGGCCGCAGCGGACTCGATCTGCTGAAGGAGATTCAAGGTTCTCGCCCCGGCTTACCCGTCATCGTCATGACGGCGCACTCCGATCTGGACGCGGCGGTGGCCGCTTATCAGGGCGGGGCATTCGAATATCTGCCCAAGCCGTTCGACATCGACAAGGCGGTCGATCTGGTGCGCCGCGCCGCGCAACAGGCGACGGTCTCCACCGACGTCGAGGCCACCCGCCGCAGCATTCCCGAACTCCTGGGCCAGGCCGCAGCCATGCAACAGGTGTTCCGTGCGGTGGGCCGGCTGTCTCGTTCCAGCATGACGGTGCTCATCACCGGCGAATCGGGAACCGGCAAGGAGCTGGTGGCGCGTGCCCTGCATCGGCACAGCCCGCGATCGAACAAGGCGTTCGTGGCGCTCAACACGGCCGCATTTACGGCGGATCTCCTCGAGTCTGAATTGTTCGGCCACGAGAAGGGCGCTTTCACGGGCGCCGACGCGCTGCGCCGCGGACGCTTCGAACAAGCCGACGGCGGCACGCTGTTCCTCGACGAAATCGGCGACATGTCGCCCGCCCTGCAGACGCGTCTGTTGCGCGTGCTGGCCGAGGGCGAGTTCTACCGCGTCGGCGGCCAGACTCCCGTGAAAGTGGACGTGCGCGTCATCGCCGCCACCCACCAGGATCTCGAGACGCGCGTGAAGTCCGGACATTTCCGCGAGGATCTGCTGCATCGGCTCAACGTGATACGCATCGAGATTCCGCCGCTGCGCGAGCGGCGCGAGGATATTCCGGAGTTGCTGCGCCACTATCTGAGCGTGGCCGGCCAGGAACTCGGCGTCGAGCCCAAGCTGCTGATGCCGACGGCCGAAACCGCCTTGGTGACTTTCGACTGGCCGGGCAACGTGCGCCAGTTGGTCAATGCCTGCCGGCGATTGACCGTGACGGCGCCGGGACGCGAAATTCGAGCCGAGGACATACCGCCCGACCTGGGTGGCGTGCCTGTGGGTCATGCCACCAACCACGATTGGACCGCGAAACTCTCTCACTGGGCCGAGCAGGAACTCGAGGCAGGCACACAGCGACTCTTGGACCAAGCGGTCCCGGAAGTGGAACGCATCTTGATACGCGTCGCTTTGCGCAAGGCCGATGGCCTGAAACAGGACGCCGCGAAGCTTCTGGGATGGGGCCGCAATACCTTGACGCGGAAAATGAAGGAACTGGGCATGGAGGATGTCACCTAGGCGACGTAGGACCTCCGCACCGGTTTATAATCGGCGCCGATCATGGCCGATTTTTTAACGCACACGCTCGGGGTCTCGGAGCGCATCTTCTACGGCAATTCGCTTGCCGATTGGCTGATTGCCGGCGTGGTGGCCGTGACGGTGTGGTCGGGGCTCACCCTCGTGCGACGGGTGATCTCCTCGCGCTACCGAAAGTACTCGACGGCGCATCACTCGACGCCCGTCCGTCTCATTTTCTATCTGCTGGGCTACACCAAGCAATTTCTGTTCCTGGCGATCGCACTCGACGCGGGCCAGGAAAACTTAAGCTTCCCGCCGAAGCTGCAGCACATCATCTCCAACTCGGTGCTGACGCTGATTTTGCTGCAGGTCGGATTGTGGGCCGGGCGCTCGGTGCGCTTCTACCTCGAGCTCAAGGAGATGGAGCGCGGCGCCGACCGCGTCTTCGCCGGCTCCCTCGACATCATCAATTTCGTGGCCCGCGTGCTGATCTGGTCGCTGTTGATTCTGCTGGCGCTCGACAATTTCGGGGTGAACATCACCGCGCTGCTCGCGGGTCTCGGCGTCGGCGGCGTCGCCGTGGCGCTCGCCCTGCAGAACGTGCTGGGCGATTTGTTCGCCTCCTTGTCGATCGCGCTGGACAAGCCCTTCGTGGTTGGCGACACCCTGAACATCGATACCTTCACCGGCGCCGTCGAGCACATCGGCATCAAGACCACGCGGCTGCGCAGCGAAAGCGGCGAGCAGATCATCCTGTCGAATGCCGATGTCCTGAAGAGCCGCGTGCGAAATTTTGGCCGCATGCCGGAACAACGGGTGTTGACGACCCTGCGCGTGACCTACGCCACCTCGGCCGAGAAATTGCGCGGGATCCCCAAGCTGCTGGAAGATATCGTGCGCGCGGAACCCAATGCCCGGTTCGATCGCTGCCATTTGAAGACTTTGGGCGAATCGTCGCTGCTGTTCGAACTGTCGTATTTCGTGCAGCAGCCCAAGCTCAATCCCTTGATGGATCTGCAGCAGATCGTCAATTTCCGCATCATCGAGGAGTTTCACCGCCTCGACATCGAGTTCGCCTACCCGACGCAGCGCCTCGTTCTCGACTCATAGCCATGTTTCATGTCGTGTTGTTCGAGCCCGAAATTCCTCCGAATACGGGCAACGCGATTCGCCTGTGCGCCAATTGCGGCGCCACGCTGCATCTGGTGAAGCCGCTCGGCTTTCGCCTGGACGACAAAAGCTTGCAACGATCGGGCCTCGACTATCACGATCTCGCGGACGTGAAGGTGCACGCGGATCTCGACGCCTGTCTGCTCGAGTTGGCGGACTCGCGGGTGTTCGCCGTGGAAACGGGTGGACATCTGCAGTACAGCGAACTCGTCTGCCGGCCCGGCGATGCGTTCGTGTTCGGACCCGAAACGCGAGGCCTGCCGGCGCCGGTTTTGGATCGCATCGGGCGCGACCGTTCCGTATGCATTCCAATGCGGCCCGGCAGCCGCAGCATCAATCTTTCGAACGCGGTGGCCATCGTCGCTTTCGAGGCCTGGCGGCAGCTGGGCTTCGCGGGGCGCGCTTGAGTCCAGGGCGCGGCGTCCCGACGAACCAGCACGTCGGGGCGGCATGCACGAAGACCTGCGCAGCAGCCCGCGCTGCCGCGTCACGTTCGACGCGTTGGTGGAGGGCCTGCAGCGGCACGCAAGCTCTACTAAGCTAGGCGGACTCGGCAGTCGCTGATCCCGCGGCGGACGGTTCCGCAGAGGGTGGCTCCGCCGAGGCTGCCTCCGCCACGGCTGATTCCGCTGCGGCCGATCCCGCGGCGGATGGCCGTGCCGGCAGAGCGAACAGGGCGCGGTCGGCGGCGCGCGCGAGCGCGTGATCCAGCCACGCCGACACTTGGTCTTTATTCATCTCGCCTTGCCGGATCTTCTCCAGCACCAGGCCGCCCAGCAAAATCTTGCGCCGTGTGTCCGCCTTGCGATCACGCGTGGCGGCGATGGCGCGTTTGCGTGCATCGCTGCGCTGCTGGCGGAGTTTCAGCTGCTGCAGCCGCTGCTGCAGAGTCGAGATCTGATCATCGAGCTTGGGCATGGGGAGCCTGCACTTATACGTTCATCCATGAGGCAGTGGAATTTTAGGTATCCTACCGGGTACTTCAGGGGAGGAAAAGTCTTGGCGATCTACCATCTGAACGCAAACGTCATCTCGCGGGGCCGCGGCCAGAGCATCGTTGCCGCGGCGGCCTACCGCTCCGGCACCCGGCTGCGCGACGATCGCTACGGGTCCACGCACGACTACACCGCCAAGCGTGGCGGTGCGCATGCGGAAATCATGGCGCCGGCGGGCGCTCCGGACTGGGTGCGGGACCGCGAAGCGCTGTGGAACCGGGTGGAATCGGCCGAGCTGCGCAAGGATTCGCAGCTGGCGCGGGCCATCGAGGTGGGGCTGCCGGTGGAGTTGTCCGCCGACCAGTGTCTGGTCCTGGTGCGGGATTACATCGCGAGAACATTCGTCTCGAAGGGCATGGTCGCCGATTTTAGTATCCGCCGCGATAACCCCGAGAATCCGCTTGCGCATCTGTTACTCACCTTGCGCGAGGTGGGGCCCCTGGGTTTTGGGCCCAAGGCGCGGCATTGGAACGGCAAGGCCAATTTGCTGGAGTGGCGCGCGGCATGGGCCGAGCGGGCCAACGAACATTTGGCGCGGGCGGGACATGCCATCAGAATCGACCATCGGACGCTCGAGGCGCAACAAATCGAACTCACGCCGGCACGCCGTGTCGGGCTCGGGCGGCCGCGGGACGGCGACGCGAACTTGCCGGACCACCTCGCCGACCGCATTACCGAGCAGCAAAGGATCGTACGGGAGAATGGCGCGGCCATCCTCGAAGATCCCAGCGTGGTGCTGCGGGCTCTCGCGCATCGGTCGCCAACCTTCACGCACGACGACATCGCGCGATTCTTGCGGCCACGCACCGATGGGGCGGCGCAATTCGACGCCGCGTTGCTCGCGGTGACCCAATCCGACGAGCTCGTCGCTTTACAGTCCGGTCGCGCCGGCGAGAATCGTTTCACTTCCCGCGACATGCTGGAGGCCGCGAAATCGCTCCGGCAACGCGCGGCATCGATGGCGAGCCGGCAGGGTCATGGCATTTCATCTCACGCCCACGCCGGTGTCCTGTCGCAATTTGGTTTCGAGGATGAACAGCGGCGGGCATTCGATTACCTGCTGGGCGAGGGCGATGCGAAGGCGCTGGCGCTCGCCGCGAATGCCGGCAGGGTGTCGCTGCTGACGGCGGCGCGCGAGGCCTGGGAGCGGGATGGGTTGCGGGTTTACGGCGTGACGCGGGACGGGTGGCAGCAAGGGCGCGACCCGCCGACGCGAGCCAGCGTTCTCGTGGTGGACGGTGCGGAAATGATTTCTCTGAAGCCGCTCGAACGAATCGTGGCCGTCGCCGATAAAGCGCGTGCCAAGATCGTTCTCATCGGCGATTTGCAGCAGCTGCAGGCGATGAATCTCGACTCGCCGTTTCAGGACGTGTTGCGCGGGATCGGGCTGCCTGTGGTGTAATCCTTTCGCATGCACCAACGCACCGGCAGCGCCAATCTGCCCCTCCATGGGGGACACGTACCCCGTTGGCTGTCGACGCGCATGGCGGCGCTCGGGCGGGTGATCGCCGAAGCCATCGTTCACGAGTACGGCCGCGATGAGTTTCTGCGGCGCTTGGCCCATCCGTTTTGGTTCCAAGCGTTCGGCGCCGTCATGGGCATGGACTGGCACTCGTCGGGCATCACCACCAGTGTCGTCGGCGCGCTCAAGCGAGGCCTTGCTCCGATCCGAAACGAGCTCGGTATCTACGTGTGCGGCGGCAAGGGTGCGCATTCGCGGCGTACGCCCGACGAACTGCTCGAGGTTGGCGACCGGACCGGCGTGGATGCCGGCTCACTGGTGCGCGCGAGCCGTCTGGTCGCGAAAATCGACAGCGCCGCCGTGCAGGACGGTTATGACCTCTATCTGCACGCGTTCTTCGCGACGGTCGACGGCCACTGGTGCGTGGTCCAGCAGGGGATGAACGAGACGCGGCGCGAAGCGCGCCGCTACCACTGGCAGTCCGAGAATCTGCCGGGCTTCTTCGAATCCCCGCATGCCGCCATCGAGGGACGCAATGTGGGCGCCATCGTGAACCTGGCGGATGTGCGCGCCGAACGGAGCCGCGCGGCGGGCCTCGAGCTTGCGCGCGGCGGTCCTGCTCGGACGATTGCCGTGCTGCGCCGCTACGGTTCGGGAAACGCCGCCGCATCGCTGCCGTTGTTTCCGGAAATCGAACCCGTCTGTGCACCTGCGCCGTGCCCGCTGCCGCATCTGCAGCTGCCGGACCGCCATGAGGTGCTCGCGTCGGACGTGATGCTCAGAAGGCTGCACGGCACGCTGGCGGCTGCGGCCGACGCGGGCCTCACGGACTTTGCGGATTTATTGCTGACGCCCGGCGTCGGGGCGCGAACCGTGGCGGCGCTCGCGTTCGTCGCGGAAGTGGTGCATGGCGCGCCCTCGAGATTCTCGGATCCCGCGCGGTTCTCGCTGGCGCACGGCGGCAAGGACGGCCAGCCGTTTCCCGTGCCCATCGAGGTTTTCGATGAAACCATTCGAGTACTGAAGCGGGCCGTCGATCGTGCCAAGTTGGGTTCGAGCGAAGCGCTCGCGGCGATCCGGCGCCTGGACGCCCAAGCGCGGGCACTCGAGGCCACGGTGCTGGGCCCCACCTTCGAGTCGTTCATCGCCGCCGAGCGCGCGCTGTCCGACACCTACGGCGGGCGCACGGTCACGTCGCGTACCGCAGCCCCGCCGGAGATACCGTTATAGCGCGCGCTGCCGTCCATCCGAATGTCGTCCATTTCGCGCTTGCGATGGGTGGTTTTGCGATCGGAACCACCGAATTTGCCACGATGAGTCTGTTGCGCTATTTCGCTCAGGATCTGCACGTCGATGAACCCACGGCAGGCCATGTCATCAGCGCGTATGCACTGGGCGTGGTGGTGGGCGCTCCCATCATCGCGGTGCTGTCGGCGCGGCTGGCGCGGCGCACGTTGCTGATCGCGCTGATGGGCCTGTTTGCGCTGGCGAACGGTTTGTCCGCGCTGGCGCCGACCTACCACTGGATGCTGGTGTTTCGTTTTTTGAGCGGTCTGCCGCATGGCGCCTACTTCGGCATCGCCACGCTGGTCGCCGCATCGCTCGTGCCCACCGAGAAACGTACCCAGGCGGTGGGACGCGTGCTGCTGGGCCTGACCGTTGCCACCATCGTCGGCGTGCCGCTCGCCAATTGGCTCGGCCAGGCGTTCGGTTGGCGCTGGGGCTTTGCCGTGGTGGCCGTACTGGCGCTCACCTGCGCCGCCCTGATCGCGGCGTTCGCGCCGCGTGACCGGGCGGCTGTGGGGGCGAGCCCGCTGCGCGAGCTTGGCGCCTTGAGGAGCGGGCAAGTGTGGCTGACGCTCGCCATCGGTGCGATCGGATTCGGCGGACTCTTTGCCGTCTACACCTACTTGGGATCGACGCTGATCGATGTCACGGGCGTGGCACCGTACCGGGTGCCCTTCGTGCTGGCGGCTTTCGGCATCGGCATGACGGCCGGCAATTTGATCGTGCCGCGATTCGCCGATCACGCCCTCATGCCCACGGCCGGCGCGGTGTTGGTCTGGTCGGCCGCGGTGCTGGCGCTCTATCCCCTGGCGTCGGCAAATTTTTGGACCGTGACCTTGGATGTGTTCGCCATCGGCGTTGGCGGTGCGCTGGGCACCGTGCTGCAGACCCGGCTGATGGACGTCGCCGGCGAGGCCCAAAGCCTGGCCGCGGCACTCAATCATTCGGCCTTCAATGTGGCCAATGCCCTGGGGCCGTGGCTTGGCGGCATGGCGATCGCGGCCGGCTGCGGTTTGGCCTCGACGGGCTATGTGGGTTGTGCGCTGGCACTGGCCGGCCTCGCCGTCTGGGGAATCTCGCTCGCCGTCGCGCGCGCTACTCCGTCTCGGAGCGCAGTTCGCGGCCCATGAGTTCCTGCACGGCTTCTCGGACCGGTTTGTCCTCGTGCATGATGCGGAAGACCTCGCGGCAGATGGGCATCTCCACGGCCAACCGCTCCGCCACCGCGCATACCGCCCGCGACGCGAGCACGCCCTCGACCACTTGATGGATCGCGTTTTGAGCATCGGCCATGGAGCGGCCGCGGCCCAACGCCAGGCCCAGCCGGCGGTTGCGGGATTGATCGTCGGTACAGGTGAGCACCAGGTCGCCGAGGCCAGCCAAGCCCATGAAGGTCTCGCGAGCCGCGCCAAGTTGCACGCCCAGGCGCATCATTTCGGCGAGGCCGCGCGTAATGAGTGCGACGCGAGTGTTGGCGCCGAACCCCATGCCGTCCGCGATGCCGGAGCCGATCGCGATGACGTTCTTGACGGCGCCGCCGACCTCGACACCCATGATGTCGCTCTGCCGGTACGCGCGAAAATTGGGGCCCGACAATCTCGCGGCCAATTCCCGGGCGAATACGGCATCGCGCGAAGCGACCGTCATGGCCGTGGGCAATCCGGCGCCGACTTCCCGGGCGAACGTCGGACCGGAGAGAACCGCGCCGGGCCGAGTGCCCAGGACTTCGCCCGCAACTTGGTGCGGCAGCAGGCCCGTCGCGCTCTCGAAGCCCTTGGTCGCCCATGCAATGCGGGTGTCCTCGCCGAGGTAGCGCGCCACGTGCTCGAGCGTGGTGCGGAAGGCATGCGAGGGAACCGCTATCAGCGCGTCGCGCGCGCCGCGCAGCGCCTCTTCCAGTTCGAAAGCGACGTTGAGCGCATCGGGGAATGCCGCATCGGGCAGGTAGCGCTCATTGCAGCGCGCGCGCCGCATCGCGTCCAGTTGGGCGAGATCGCGGCCCCACAACAAGGTGGGATGCCCGGCGCGCGCCAGCTGGATGGCCAGTGCCGTCCCCCAGGAGCCGGCGCCGATGACCGCCATCGGTTCTTGGCGCAAGCTATGCATGGTGCGCCTCGCTTAGTTGACCAAACCGGGTTGCGGCGTTTCCGCCGCTTGTGCGAACAACGCGTCGAAATTCACCAGCGGCAGCAGGAAATTCGGAAAGCCGCCCTTGACGATCAAATCCGAAATGACTTCGCGTGCGTACGGAAACAAGACGCTCGGACAGAAGCTGCCGATCAGACGCTTCAGGTCGTCGACGGACGCGTTGGCGATCGAGAAGACGCCCGCCTGCTTGACCTCCACCAGATACAACGTGGCATCGCCCTGCTTCGCTTCGAGCGTGATCGTCAGCAGTACTTCGCGCACATCGGGGCCGAGTTCCTCGGCCGAGGTGTTCATGTTGAGCTGAAACTTCGGTTCCCAGCCCTGATTGTTCGGCAGCCGCGGACCGTTCGGCGACTCATAGGAGCTGTCCTTCAGGTACACGCTCTGCAGGCTGACCGACACGCCGCCGACATTGGCCTCTACCGCTTCCGTTCTAACCTCGTTCATCAAGCCCCCTGAATTAATCGATCCAGCTCACCGCTGCCGTCGAGGGCGACCAGATCGTCGCACCCGCCAATATGGTCATCGCCGATAAAAATTTGCGGAACGCTGCGCCGTCCGCTGCGGGCGATCATTTCCTGTCGAAACTTCGGATCTTCATCCACGTCGACTTCCGCGAACGCGAGGCTCTTCTGTTTCAACAGTGTGGCGGCGCGCTGGCAGTACGGGCACCATGCCGTCATGTATATCGTGATGGCCGGCTGCGTCACTTCGCACTGCCCTTACCGCCCGCGGCCGTCTTCGTCACCGGCAGATTGTCCTTCACCCAGGCGTTCAGGCCGCCTTCCAGGCTGAATACCTTGGTGAAACCGAGTTTCGTGAGCGTACGCGCGGCGCCCGCGCCGCCGGTGCCGCTGTCGTCGTAGGTAATGACATTCTTGTCGCGCCATTTCTTCAACGACTCTGCCTGGGATTCGAGTTCCGCGGCAGGGACGTTGCGCGCATCGCCGATATGGCCGGCTTCGAACGCCTGTTTGTTGCGCAGATCCAGAACGAGGGCCCCCTGATTCATCAGCCGCACGGCTTGCATGGCGGAGAGCGCGGCGAACGCCTGAACCCGGGCCATGACCTCGTACACGGCCAGTGCGACGGCCATCAGCACGGCGCCGCTCGCAAGGAAGGGGTGATGGCCAATAAACTCGAACAATCGCTGCATTCGGCTGAGCACTTTGGGTTTTTCGGGCGCGCAAGTATAGCAGCGGCCACAAGGCTTGTATGCTTGCCGTCCTGACCCCGAACCACCTCGAAAATGAACCTCTATATCAGATACTTATGCGTGCTCGCTAGCGTGAGCCTGGCGCTGTGCGCGGGTTCGTACGGGCAGTCCGTGGAAACGGCCGAATCGGCACAGGCGAAGGCCAAGCTCGCCGAGGTTCGGGCCCGCATCGCCGCATTGACGAGCCGGCTCGGCTCGCAGCTCAAGGACCGCGACGCCCTCGCCGCGCGCGTGCGCGACGCGGACTTGGAAATCACCGCGCGGCGTGTACGTATGGAGGCCCTGCGCACCGCGCAACTCGCCACGGTGCGGCGCCGCGGCGAATTGCGCGCCGAACAGGTCCGCAACCAGAGCGCGCTCGACGCACAGCGAGCCACCTTGGCATCCCAAGTGCGGGCCGCCTACATGATCGGTCAGCAGGAGCAAATCAAGCTGCTGCTGAACCAGAGCGATCCCGCGGGCGCAGGGCGGATGCTGGCCTTCTACGGATATTTCGCCCGCGAGCGCGGGGCGAAGATCGACGAGATCCGCACCCGCGTCGCGCGCGTGCAACAATTGGTCGTCGACATCGAGCAGGCCGGCGCGAAGCTCGAGGAGCTGCAGGCGCAGACCAGCGCGGAGGTGGCTGATCTGCAGCACGCGCGCGAGCAGCGTTCCGCTGCATTCACGGCCATGAACCAGCAAGTCAGCAGCGGCAGCCAGGAACTCGCCAAACTCAAACGCGAGGAACAGGCCGAAGAATCCTTGGTCGCCGATCTGGCGCGCGTGCTGCAGGATTTTCCGGTCGACACGCAACAGAGCTTCGAGGGCTTGCGCGGCAAGCTGCCGTGGCCCGTGCCCGGAAAAATAGTCTCTCGTTATCAAGACCTGGGGCTAAGTGCAGCGAACGCCGCCGAGGCCAGCCCGCGGCGCAACGGCGTGCTGATCGACAGCGCGCGCGGCGCCAAGGTCCGCGCGCCCTATTTCGGCCGTGTCGTGTATGCGGACTGGCTGCAGGGTCTCGGCTTGCTGCTCATCATCGGACACAGCGGCAATTACATGACCTTGTATGGACATGCGGAGGTCCTCTATAAATCGGTGGGCGACTGGGTGGCCCCCGGCGACGTGATCGCCGCGCTCGGCGACTCGAGCGGCGCCGTGCCGCAGCTGTATTTCGAGATCCGCGACGGGCGCAGAGCCGTCGATCCAACGCTGTGGTTGAAGGCGACACCGTGAACTGCTGCTCGCCCGGCCGCTGCGCAACTGGCGGCACGCCGTTGCCGCACGTATGCTCCGCTGCCTGATGCTCAAGAAAATGCGCAACGCTTTGTGGCTGTCGGGTGTGTCGATCGGCCTGTGCTTCGGGTTGGCGCGGGGCGTCTATGCCGGCAAACCGGACACGCTCGGCAAGGACCTGCCATGGGCCGACGCACGCATGCTGGCCGAAGTGCTGGACCGCGTCGAACATGACTATGTGAACGCGGTCGACGATCACCAGCTGTTGCAGGCTGCCATACGCGGCATGGTGTCGTCGCTGGATCCCTATTCGGCGTACCTGGACGGCGACGAGTACGACGAGATCAAGATTTCGAGTTCGGGCGAGTATTCCGGCGTCGGCATCGAAGTGTCCATGGAGGACGACCAAGTCGTGGTGGTATCGCCGTTCGACGGCTCGCCCGCCGCCGCCGCCGGAATTCGCACCGGCGACATCATCGCCTCCATCGACGGCATTCCGGTCAATACGGCCTCGCTCGGCGACACCATCGGGCGCATGCGCGGCAAGGAGGGAACCTCGGTGAAGGTCGGCATTCTACGCGAGGGCAACGCCGAACCGCTGGAATTCACGCTCAAGCGCTCGAAGGTCGAATTGCACAGCGTGGCCTCCGAGCTGCCCGAGCCCGGTTTCGGCTATGTACGCATCGCCGAGTTCAGCGAAACCACGGGCGACGATCTGGTGAGTGCACTGCGCGCCTTGCGCAAGCGCAACGGCGGCGCGCTCAAAGGCTTGGTGCTCGACCTGCGCAACAATCCGGGCGGCGTATTGGAGGCCGCGGTCGCGGTCGCCGACGCCTTTCTCGACAGCGGCGTGATCGTGAGCGCGAGAGGCCGTACGCCGGAATCCAAATTCGAGATGAAAGCCACGCCGGGCGACGAACTCAACGGCGCGCCCATCGTGGTGCTGGTCAACGGCGGTTCGGCATCGGCGGCCGAGATCGTGGCCGGCGCCTTGAAGGACCATCGTCGTGCCAAACTGATGGGGCGCACCACCTTCGGCAAAGGGTCGGTGCAAACGGTGATGCCGCTGTCCGGAGACCGCGCCATCAAGCTGACGACATCCCTCTACTACACCCCGTCCGGCGTTTCGATCAACCACCGGGGCATCGCGCCGGACATCGAGCTGGAACGCGATCCGAAGCCTCCCGAGGGTCCGCTGCCCGCGGATGCCCCCTTGGAACAACGCGATCCGGGTGTGAAGCGCGCCATCCAAGAGCTCAAAGTGCCGACCGTGGGCGGCAGCGGTTCGGTCACCGCGGCCCTCCCGCCGCGCTAGCCGTGCGCAGCACCCGCTCCATCGAAATACTGTGTCTGGCGCTGGCGGCGCTGGTGCTGGTCTGGTCGAACGCACTGGCGCAGCAGTTATGGCCGGTTCTCGGGCTTCTGGCCATGTTCGCGCTGGCCATCGTCGCCTTTCGGGCGCGTCGATTCTTCCCGCACCACACTCGCGCCAAGCTGCAGATCGAGTCGTGGTCCATGGTGATTTTCATCACGGCGGTCTTATGGTTCACGGGCAAGAGCTCGAGCCCGCTGCTCAATCTGTATCTGCTGCCCATCATCTCGAGCGCCTTCACCCTGGGCCGCCTCGTCACCCTGGCCCAGGTGGCCGTCATCGCGGTCTGTCACTTCGCGCTGGCCGCCGCGACGCCCGGCCTGGACGTGGCCTCGCTGGTGTACGCCAGCCGTGCGATCGGCCAATTGGCGCCCTTTCTGCTGGTCGCCTACCTCACGACCACCCTGTCGGCCGACATTACGGAGGCCCGCGAGCACATCGAGAACCTGGCGCAGACCGACTCGCTCACCGGCTTGTTCAATCTGCGCATGTTCAACGAAGTCTGGCAACGCGAACACGCGGCCGCCGAGCGCGGCCAGGGCATGTATGCCCTGCTGATGATCGACATGGACAAGCTCAAGGACATCAACGACGGTTTCGGCCACGAGGGCGGCAACAGCGCCATCCTGCTGGTGGCCCAGTGCCTGCAACGGAGCATCCGCGGCACCGATACGGCGGCACGCTTCGGCGGCGACGAATTTGCCGTCCTGCTGCCAGGCGCCACCGAGGAAGTCGCCGACGCGGTGGTCAAACGCGTGCGACATAATGTCTATAAAACCACGCTGGATCTGCGCTCGCGCATGATCCGCTGCAGCGTCAGCATCGGCGTGGTGAACTACCCGAAGGATGGCCGCGACATGCGCGAGCTCATGAGCGTGGCGGATCGCAGGATGTACCGCGACAAGGAGCTGCGGCGGGCGCCGGGAGCGCAGGCACGGGCGTGATGAAGGATTGATCATTTAACTTTGAACGGAAAGATGGCAAAGTTAGCGCCGCATCACGCCGGAGCGTGGTTGACATATGCTTACCTTGTCCGACTTTGAGCTTACTAGGGAAAGTGATGAGACCAATTACTCGAGTGCCGTTCCCGCCGGTGGCGGCATTGGCCGGCGCCCTCCTGGCTTTTTCGAGCCTCGCGGCGACTGCAAAACCCGCGCTTTTCCCGAAGCTCAAGTCGAGTTCGGTGCTCATCGTCGATCAAAGCGATGCCACCGTGCTGTATTCGCGGCATTCGGACGTGGCGGCGCCGATCGCCTCCATCACCAAGCTGATGACCGCGTTGGTCGTGCTGGATGCCAAACAATCGTTGAGCCAGCCGCTCGAGATCACCCAGGCCGAAACGGATTTGCCGCGCGGCGGCTTTTCACGCCTGAGCGTAGGCACGGTGTTGAGCCGCGGCGACCTCATGCATCTGGCGTTGATGTCCTCGGAGAATCGCGCCGCGCATGCGCTCGCGGTCAACTATCCGGGCGGCCTCTCTGCCGCGGTCCAGGCCATGAACGCCAAGGCGGCGGCTCTCGGCATGACCAGCGCGCACTTCATCGATCCCACCGGTCTGTCGAGCGAGAACGTGGCGAGCCCCGAAGATCTCTCCAAGCTGGTGGTCGCGGCCTCGCATAATCCGAGCATTCGCGAGTACTCCACGGACAAGCGCTACACCGTCCGGGTCCGCAATCACTTGGTCGAATTCCACAACACGGACAACCTGGTGTCGAACCCCACCTGGAACATCATCGTTCAGAAAACCGGCTACATCACCGAGGCCGGTAAATGTCTGGTCATGGAGACCGTGATCGAAGGCCGGAACGTGGTGATGGTGCTGCTCGATTCCGCCGGCAAGCT
This sequence comes from Gammaproteobacteria bacterium, assembly GCA_003134045.1. Classification (GTDB taxonomy): domain Bacteria; phylum Pseudomonadota; class Gammaproteobacteria; order Steroidobacterales; family Steroidobacteraceae; genus Bog-1198. Next base: position 31,168 of record PLAH01000184.1, on the reverse strand, counting down.
CACTCGCGTGGCCGATGCCAAGCGCGTCAAGAGCTGGATGGAAACGACGGCCACGGAGCGCGTGCAAGTCTCGATGCGTTGATGGCCGCGCCCGGAAAGCCGGGCCGGAAAATACCGCCGATGGAATAATTAGCTGTTGCACTCGCTGCGCAGTTAGCCGAATATTCGACATTCTTAAGCCTTGGGGTGGTCTTGCGAGACCTGAGACGTCGGCGAACCGACGAACCCGTTGAACCTGATCCGGTTAGTACCGGCGTAGGGAGCAGGTATGAATCGTTTTTATATGGGGCCGCTTGCGGCCTATTTTCTTGTCGTACAGCCGATACTGGGCGCCGACGACTCGCTCGACGAGATCGTGGTCACGGCCGGGCTGCGCTCGAGCAGCGTGGCCGAGTCGCCGCAGAGCGTAACCGTGCTCGACGGCGAAACGCTGCGAGCGGCAGGCGTACAACATTTCGAGGATGTGCTGGGTCTGGTTCCGGATTTGAACTGGACCAGCGGAACTTCCCGACCCCGCTTTTTTCAACTGCGCGGCATCGGCGAGGTGGAACAATACCAAGGCGCGCCGAATCCCTCGGTCGGCTTCCTGATCGACGACATCGATTTTTCCGGCGTCGGCATGCCGGCGACCTTGTTCGACACGCAGCAGATCGAGGTGCTGCGCGGACCGCAGGGCACCGCCTATGGCGCGAATGCGCTGGCGGGCTTGATCAGCGTCCGGACTGCCGACCCCGGTACCGAGTTCGAATTGAAAAGCGAGGTCACGGGTGCGACTTACGATACTCGGGCCGTGGGGCTTGCCGTCGGCGATGGGATGGCCGCCGGCTCTGCCGGCTGGCGTGTGGTGGCGCAACAATATTTGAGCGACGGATTTCGCCACAACGCGTACCTCGATCAGAACTCAACCAATGGCTACGACGAGGGAACGCTGCGTGGCAAGGTGCATTGGCAGGTGACGGATGCGCTGTCGGCGGATCTCACGTTGATGCATGTGAATATCGACAACGGCTACGATGCCTGGTCGATCTACAATACGCGCACCACGTACTCAAATCAGCCCGGCCGCGACGCGCAGCTGTCGAACGGCGCTGCACTGCGCGTGACCGAATCGCTGGGAATTGGGGAATTGCGCAGTGTCACGAGCGCCGCGAGTTCCAAAATCACGTATTCGTTCGATGGCGATTGGGGTAACGATGCCTTGTGGGGACCGTATGCGCCCTACGACTTCTTCCAAAGCGATGATCGAACCCGTCGGACGCTTGCCGAGGACCTGCGGCTGATCGGGGACCCGTCGAGGGCCCTTTTCGGCCGCGTTCGGTGGCTCGCGGGTGTGTATGCGTTGCGTCTGACGGAGTCCGACAACCTGCTCTACATGTACGACGACCAGTACGACGGCGCGGGTAGCAGCGGTCTGACCAGCCGGTATACCGCGACCAATGTGGCGCTGTACGGTTCGCTGGACGCGGATCTCGGCCCGCGCACGACGCTCACCGGCGGCCTGCGCGTCGAGCAGCGCGAAGCGCATTATGCCGATAGCGCCGATGCGCAGACTCCGTTTCCACGGCAGACCAATCACATGGTCGGCGGCAATCTTTCCTGGGAAAGAAATACGGGTGAGGGAGAGCATGTGTATGTGACGTTGGCCCGCGGCTACAAGGGTGGCGGCTTCAACATCGGATCGCAGATTTTAGCGGAACAGCGGAGCTTCGGGCCCGAATCGTTATGGAGCCTCGAGACGGGATTGAAGTATTCGCGCGCCGGCGGCCCCTTGGATCTGCAGACGGACATCTTCTACATGCGCCGGCAAAACATGCAAGTTTACCTGTCGGAGCAGTTGCAGCAGAACAATCCGTTGGACTATGTGTTCTACACGCAGAACGCAAGCAACGGTGAAAACTACGGGCTGGAAATCGAAGCTGCCTATCGCCTGGGCAGCTATTGGCAGATCTCGGGCAGCGCCTCGCTGCTGCGCACGCGGTATCTCGGCGCGAGCGGATTGTTTGCAGGCTTGGATCTGGACGGGCGTGCGCAGCCGTTCGCGCCTGGTTACAAGCTGTCGGCGGCCGTGGAATATCACCATCCGGCCGGTTGGTTTGCGCGTCTCGATGCCTCGGCGATGGATAGCTTCTATTACTACACCAGCGATGCGCAGACCTCGAGCGCCTACAACCTGGAAAACATCCGGATCGGATATCAGCGCGGCCCGTGGACGACGAGCCTATGGGTGCACAATGTCTTTGACGCAAACTACGCCCAAAACGGCTTCTACTTTGGACTCATCCCGCCTAATTATCCCAATCAGCCGTTCTTGGATCGCGGCGATCCTCGCCAGATCGGGATCACCGTTGATTATCAGATCGGTCGAAAAGGCCGCTAATGCCAGAATAATTGCCGAATTGCTCCGAACGCGGCGCCCGCCACCAGCACCACCATGGGCAAGAATGTGAGCCCATACCCCAAGCTGCGCGTGGCGGGATTCCTGACGTAGGTGGCGGCGTAGATTTGCCGGCCGATCAGATACACGACGCCGAGTCCCGCGGCCCATCGGGGGTCGAAGTACCGGCTGAACAGATACAATCCGGGCACCAGCACGATCAACTGTTCCAATGTATTTTGTTGAACGCGGAAATGCCGCTCGAAGATCTCGTTACCCGTGATTGCCGGCGCCTTGACCCCGTATTTCACGCGGGCGGCGCCGACCTGGTAGCCGAAAACGATGAATTGGATAAGTGCGAGCGCAGTCACGATATCGACATATGGCATGGCGGTTCCTTGGTGTTGTTGAAGTCTAGCACTGCATCCCTGTCTCATTTCCGTCAGGATGATGTCCATGAGTGTACCCCGTAGATCCACCCGTTCCGGCACCCGGGGTTATGCCCACCTGGTCGAAATCGAGGTACCCGCGGGGCGGGTCTGGCGGGCCCTGACCGACCCAGGATTGATCCGAATCTGGTCGGGCCAGGAAGCCGAGGTCGACGCACGCCAGGGCGGCTATTACCGTCTCGGGCTCCGCAACGCCGGCGGCCGGGAGGCGCACATCGATATTTTCGATGTGAACCGGCGTCTTCGATTGATTTACTTGAGCGGCCGGGACACGCCGCCGGGCGACAGCGCGGTGGTCGACGACTTCCTCCTGGACGTGCGCAAAGGCGAAGGGACGGCCTCGCTGCGCTTGCTGGGCTCCGGTGTACCGGATGCGCCGGAATGGGATAAAGCGTACATGCGTATGCGCGTGGGTTGGGAGCGATTGCTCGGGCGCATCAAGGTGACGCTCGAAAGTCCGCCGCCGCCCAAGAAACCGCCCCCGCCGCCGAAGGACCCACCCTTACCGGGCTTGGATTATTGAGGGCTCGGTGGCATAAGGGATGGCAAGGAGGGCACATGCTCGGATTTTTCATTCGCGCGGCGATCGTCGCACTGGGCCTCTGGCTCGCATCCGCCTGGGTGAAGGGTGTGACCATCGATGGCCCTGCGACATTGGTGCTGGCGGGCGTGCTGCTCGGAATCGTCAATTCCATCGTACGGCCCATTGCCATCGTGCTGACGCTGCCGATGACCGTCGTCACTCTCGGCTTGTTTTTGCTGGTCATCAACGCGGGGATGGTGGCTCTGGTCGCGTGGATCTTGCCGGGCATGACCGTTGCGGGCTTTTGGGCGGCATTCTGGACCGCCGTCGTCGTGAGCCTGGTCAGCATCGTGGGCTCGTGGTTCGTGGGACCGAAGGGCAAGTTCGAAGTGATCGTGAAGCGCCGCTAGAAGCTACTGGGCCTTGGGTTCATTGCGCGTCCTGGGATCGGTGAGGCTGCCGCCCGGCAGCGTCAAAATGGACACGCCGACGATGATGATCACCATGCCGACGAGTTGCAGGCGCGACAAGGTTTCGTGCAGGAACTCCCAGCCGACAAACGCGGCAATCGCCGGATTCACATAGCTGTACGTGCCGATCAGGGCGGGCGTCGAGTTTCGGGTCAGCCAGCCATAGGCGCTGAACGCCAGGCAGGAACTGACGAACGTGAGATAGGACAGTGCGGTCATGCCGGCAATGTTGAAGCTCCAGTGCGCGCCGTCGCCGTGCACGACGGCGATGGCCAGCAACATCAGGCCGCCGAACCACAACTGCATGGCCATGAACATCAGCGAGCCGACCTGGGTGTCGACGCTGCGGTAGTACAACGTGCCCAGGGAAAACGCGAGACAGGCGGCGAGTACGGCGAGTTGCGCCAGCAAGCCGGCCGCGTGCACCTCGCCTTTGGGGACCAGCATCAGCGCGGTGCCCGCGAAGCCGATGACCAGCCCCACCACCGCCGGGCGCGTGAGCGGATGTCCGCGCGGGCCGAACACGCCCAGCCCGGCGATCCAGAACGCGGCGGTGCCGTTGAGCAGCGCGGATTCATTGCTCGGAATGTACTGAATGGCCCAGGCGTTCAAGCCGTTGTTGGCGAACACCATGAAAAACCCGGCGACGGCCACGTGCCGCCAATCGATGAGCCGGCGCGGGAACGCATCCTTTCTCCAAAAGCGCGCGACCAGCGCCAGCACCGTGCCCGCGGTGATGAACCGCACGGCAGAGAACAGGGCGATGGGCAGATTGTTGACGGCAATCTTGGTGAACATGAAGCTCGAGCCCCACACGATGTAGACGATCGAGAGGGACAGCCCGAGCTTCGCTGAATAGCGGGGGTCGACATGCATACGGGATCGGGGGAGAACTGGAAGCGCGGTCCTCGTCAGGCAACCGGGCGCGGTGTTCCGGCGCGATAAATCCAGGCGCAGATTCCGACGAGCAGCACCGCGGCCCACCAACGGCCGCCGGCAAGCTCGTGACCCATCGTCAGCACGTCGGGGTTCTTGGCTATCCAAATGCACATGGCGATGAAAATGCCCACCAGCGCCTCGCCGGTGATGAGGCCCGCGGCGAACAGCATGCCGTTCTGCTTGAGCTTTTCATGATCCGCGCCGGGGTTGCGGCGGATGTGCCAGCGATCGACCACCTCGGCGACGATGCCGCCGGCCAAAATGGGGGTCGACACATCCAAGGGCAGATAGATTCCAACCGCCACCGCGAGGACCGGCGCGCTCCAGCGCGAACCGCGGCGCTTCAGATACAGATCGAGGGCGATGATCAGGGCGCCGATGACCACGCCGCCGGCGATCATGCCGGTGGGCAGCGTTCCGCCGAACATGCCCTCGGCCACCGATTTGACCAGATTTGCCTGCGGTGCCGGCAGCGGTTTGACACCGGCGTGAGCCGGCTCGCCAATGCCGTAGGCGAACAGCAGCACGTTCATCACCGGCGCCATGACGGCGGCGCTCGCCACGACGCCGATGCACAGCATGACCTGCTGGCGCCAGGGGGTCGCTCCGACCAATTGACCGGCCTTGAGGTCCTGCAGGTTGTCGCCCGCCACGGCGGCGGCGTTGCACACCACGGCGCCGATGAACACCACGGCGACCGCGCCGATGGAGGACTTGCCGCCGACCATCCACATCAGCACCACCGAGGCGAACAGGATGGTGCAGATCGTGATGCCCGACACCGGGTTGTTCGAGGATCCGATGAGTCCCGCCATGTAGCCGCTGACCGATGAGAACAAGAACCCCGCGACGATCATGATCACGGCCATCGCCAGACTCACGCCGATGCTGCCGACCACGATGTAGTACAGCACGAACAGCGGCACGACGAACAAGGCGATGCAGATCAGCACCGTGCCCATGGGGATGTCGCGTTCGGTATGCGGCATATCGGCGGAGCGGCTGACGCCGACCTTGAGGCCGCTGCGGATCGCGGACCACAAGGACCTGCGCAGCGACCAGAGCGCCCAGATCGCCCCCGTCAGCATGCAGCCCACCCCAATGTAGCGAATCTGGGCTCTCCAGATGGCGAACGCCGCGTCCTCGGCGCTGAGTCCGGCCAGCGCGTGCAGCAACACCGGGTCGTGGTCGTAGAAGAACGCGTTGTACACGGGGATGGCGAGCCACCACGAGAAGAAGCCACCGGCCGCGATCAGGATCGCGATGTTCAGCCCGACGATGTAGCCCACCGCGAGCAGCGCCGGGGAGAAGCTGTAACCGAAAAAAGCGATGCCGCGTGCGCCGAAGAAACCTTGCGCGGTGAAGGTCTCGGGCAGCAGCCGCAGTCCCGAGGTCACGAGTTTGAAGACGCCGCCGACCACCGTGGCCAACGCCAGAAACTTGGCGCCCACGCCCGGATTGGCGCCGACTTTCAGCACCTCGGCGGCCGCGACGCCCTCGGGAAACAGCAGCTTCTGTTCGATGATGAGCGTGCGGCGCAACGGCACCGAGAACAGCACGCCCAGCAGACCGCCGAGCCCCACGATGGCGAGCGTCCACCAGTAATCGAAACGGCTCCAGTGATGCAGCAGGATGAGTGCGGGCAGGGTGAAGATGGCGCCGGCGGAGATGGACGTGCCCGCGGACGCGCCGGTGGCGACGATGTTGTTCTCGAGGATGTTGGATTTGCCGAACAACGGCAGCACGGCCATCGAAATCACCGCGGCGGGAATCGCCGTGGCCACCGTGATGCCCGCAAACAATCCAACGTAGGCGTTCGCGGAAGCGAGAATGACGGTCAGGACGATGGACAGCAGGATCGCCTTGAGCGTGAGTTGCGGCGCCGGATTCATACCACATTACCCATCAATTTCTTCACCGGCCGGCTCGAGGCCAGCAGGACGGCGCCCAGGCCCACCGAGAAATACACGATATGCAGGTACTGCCCCGGCATGGCGCCGACATTGTTCGCGTCGAAATCGCCCGCGATCAGTCCCGCGATCAGATTGCCGAGCGACGTCGCCAGGAACCACATGCCCATCATCTGGCCGACGAAACGCTTGGGCGCCAGCTTGGTGAAATAGCTCAGGCCCACCGGGCTCAGGCACAGTTCGCCGAAGGTGTGCAGCAGGTAGGTCATGATGAGCCAGTAAGGCAGCACTTTGTCGCCCTTGGCGACGACGGCGGCCGCCGCGGCCATCACCAGAAAGCCGGAACCCATCAAGATGACGCCGATGGCGAATTTGGCGGGCGCTGCCGGATTCAGGTGGCGCTTCGCGAGCGCGATCCACAGCCAGGCGAAGAACGGCGCGAACATGAAAATGAACAGCGAATTCAGCGATTGAAACCAGGCGGTCGGTATCTCGACGTGCAGCCATCCCAGCGTGCGGTCGGTATAGCGGTCGGCGAACAGATTCAGGGACGAGCCGGCCTGCTCGAAGCCGGACCAGAAAAGTGCGCAACCGACGAACAGCACCAGCAGGACGACGCCGCGTTTCCGTTCATCCGTCGTGAGATCGGCGATAAAAAAGTAATAAGCGAAATACAGCACCGCCATGCCCACGATGACATACGTGCCGGCGCGCGCCAGACTCACGGGATCCACCGGTATGATCCCCGCGCTCACCGCCGCCACCAGGGCGGCCGCCACAGCAACGCCGATCCATAGCCGCACCCATTCCTTGCGCCGCGGCACGAGCGCCGTGCTGCCGGCGGCGTGGATGGGCGCGCTGTGGATCCCTGCCTCGCCGAGATACTTGCGGGTGAAATGGAATTGCAGCAAGCCGATGGCCATGAAGATGGCGCCGACGCCGAAGCCGGCGCGCAAGCCGAAGTAACTCTGCGCCAACGGGATCACCAACGGACCCAGGAAGGCGCCGAGATTGATGCCGATGTAGAACACGGTGAATCCGGAATCGAGGCGCGCGCCGCCTTCCGGATACAGCCCGGCGACGATGGCGCTGACATTGGGCTTGAGCAGACCGACGCCGAGCACGATCACCACCAGGCCCAGATAGAAACCTTTGGGAGTGCTCGACGTGGCCAGCAGCGTATTGCCGAGCGTGATGGCCAGGCCTCCGATCATGACGGCGCGCTGCGCGCCGATGAGCCTGTCCGCCACCCATCCGCCCGGCAGCGCCGCGAGATAAACCGCGGCATTGTAGAGCCCGTAGATCGCCGCGCCCGTCCTGTCGTCGAGGCCGAATCCGCCGGTGGACACCGCGGCGACCAGGAACAGCAGCAGGACCGCCCGCATGCCATAGAAGGTGAACCGTTCCCACATCTCGGTGAGGAACAGCGTGGCAAGTCCGCGAGGGTGACCGAAGAACGTTGCGGCCATCAAGCTCCGGCCTCGCGCTTGGCGTTTTCCGCTTCTTCTTTCGCGCGCGCGGCGATCTTATCTTTGAGCAGCAGCCCTGCCATCACGATCCCTATTTCGTACAGGAGGTACATCGGCACCGCCATCGCGCTCTGGGAGATGGCATCCGGCGGCGTCACGAACGCCGCGAAAATGAATATCCCCAACAGCACGAACCCCCGGTTCTTTCTGAGCGCCGTTATTTTTACAAAACCGGTCCACACCAATAATACAGTAGCCACGGGCACTTCGAACGCCGCACCGAAGGCGAGCAACAATATCATCACGAAATCCAGATAGCTGCCCATGTCGGTCATCATCTGCACGCCGTTCGGCGTGGTCGCGACGAAAAAGCTCAGCATCACCGGGAACACGACGTAGTAGGCGAATGCCGCCCCCATGTAGAACAGCAGCACGCTCGAGATGAGCAGCGGCACGGCCAATTTTTTCTCGTGCCGATACAGGCCCGGCGCGACGAACGCCCAGGCCTGGTACAAAACGAACGGAATGGCGATGCCGACCGCCAGCACCAGCGCGAGCTTGAACGGCACGGTGAAGGGCGCCACCACGCTGGTCGCGATGAGGGTGGCGCCCACGGGCAATTTACGCTTCAACGGTTCGGCGACGAACGTGAACAGCTGGTTCATGTACATCGCGCAGGGGATGAAACAGATGCCCACGGCCAGCATGGCCTTGAGCAATCGGTCGCGCAGCTCCAGCAGGTGGGAGATCAGCGTACCTTCAGCGAGCCCACCGGCTTCGCCTTCAGGCTCACTCATGGGCGGGAGTGCGCGATTCGGCGCCGTGTGCCGCAGCCGCGGCGTGCGGCTCGGCCACGCGTCCGGCAACGACCGCATGCGGGTCGTCCGCGGGTGCGGCACCTGCATACGGATCGGCTATGTGCGCGGCTACTCCGGCATACGGCTCGGCTGCGGTGCCAGCGAGCGCCGGGCTCATCGGTTGAATGGGTTGAGGGTCGTATTCGGCGTGCGGCTCGGCCTGCGTGGGCTGGCCGGCGACCACGGCCTGCGGGTCGCCCACAGGTGGATGGGGCACGTATGGGTCGGGCAAGGGCGTGTGCGGGTCCGGCGACACGAATGGCGAAGCCGCTGCCGGGGCGACGTACTGAGGAGGCTCGTACTGCGGCGGCAGCAGGTTGGCCATGGGCGCCCGGGGCTTCATCTGGTCCTTGAGCAACTCCTCGGCGCTGACCTCACGTTCGAGCTGCTCGCTCAACTGCCGCGCCATGGCGCGCGCGCGCCCCATCCAGTTGCCTACCTGCCGTGCAACCTTGGGGAGTCGCTCCGGGCCCAGCACGACGAGTGCAATGGCCGACGTGAGCAGGATTTCCGAAAATCCAAAATCAAGCATGCCGCATCAAACGCTGGTTTTGGGCGGTGCCTTGACTTCGGCTTCGCGCACGGCTGCGCCCGACGCGGTCGCTCCCGGCGTCGCGACGCCCTGCTCGAAATCCGCGTCCTGCTTCAGCTGCTTCACTTTCTCTTCCGACTCGCCGTCGTTCATGGCCTGCTTGAAGCCTTTGACCGCCGCGCCCAAGTCGGTACCGATGGTACGCAGGCGCTTGGTGCCGAAAATCACCAGCGCGATCGCCAGAATCACCAACAACATTTTTGAATCGAACATGTCGCTTCTCCGATTCCACGTAATCTTTAGGGTTAAGGCATCAATGATACGCTAACAGCATTATGACATTGGACAGCGGCCGGCCGATGCGTGTTCGGTCGAGGAATCAGCTTTCCAGCCACAGTGTAACCGGACCGTCGTTGACCAGCGCCACCTGCATGTGGGCGCCGAAAATGCCGCTCTGCACCCGGGGGTGCTGCGCCTGCGCCGCGCGCACCAGCGATTCGAACAAGAGCCGCGCCTGCGCGGGCGGCGCCGCCGTCGAAAACCCGGGCCGGAGGCCCTGGCGCGTGTCCGCGGCCAGGGTGAATTGCGGCACCAACAGCAAGTCTCCGTCGATCTGCCGCAAATTGAGGTTCATTTTGCCGGCAACGTCCGAAAACACGCGATATTTCAGGATTCGTTGCAGCAGTCGCAGCGCCGCCCCCTCATCGTCGATGGGTTTGACCCCGACGAGTACCAAGAGCCCGGGCCCGATGCTAGCGACCGCCACCTCGTCAATGGTCACACTTGCGGAGGAAACGCGTTGGAGAAGACCAATCATGAGCTGCCAATATCCACCATGAATTCGATTTGTGAGGATTTCCGCGCCGAAAAATCCACAAGTGAACTAATTCCCATCAAGTGGATAAAAACGACCAAAAATATCCTCATTTTCTCCATAAAGTGGGAGTGAACAGCACCAGGAGTGTGAAAACCTCCAGCCGACCGAGCAGCATTGCGACGGAACATACCCAGGTCTGAAAATCGCTCAATATGCCGTAATTGCTGCCCGGGCCCACCAGGCCCAAGCCGGGGCCGGCGTTGTTGATGCAGGCGATGATGGAGGACAGCGAGGTCAGGAAATCCAAGCCGCTGGCGAGCTGCACGAAGATCAGCGTCACGATGCTCATGAAGTACAGGAACACGAACGCGAGCACCGCGAACACGACGCGGTTCGCGATCACCGTACCGCCCACCTTGAGCGGCCGCACCATGTTCGGGTGGACCAGCATGTTGAGCTCGCGGTGGGCTTGCTTGGCGAGCACCAGCGTGCGGATCATCTTGATGCCGCCGCCGGTGGAACCGGAGCTCGCCACGATGGAGCTCAAGAATATCATCCACATGGGCGCGAAGATGGGCCACCGGGAGTAGTCCTGGGTGTGCAAGCCGCTGTCGGTGGCGACGGACACCAGATTGAACGTGGTATGCCTGAGCGCCGTCGGGAAATCCGGGTAGGTGCCCTTGAAGACCAGGAACACGGCGATGCCGATGCAGCTCACGGCCAGCACGCCGAGCACGGCCTTGGCCTCGGCGTCGCGGAAATAGGCGAGCAGTCCGCGCTGGCTCCACGCCAGGAAATGCGTGGCGAAATTCAGCGCAGCCAGAATCTGAAACACCGTGAGCACCATTTCGATGGGCAGCGAATTGAAGTGCCCGATGCTGGCGTCGTAGGTCGAGAAACCGCCCAAGGCCAGCGCCGAGAAGCCATGGCACACGGCGTCGAACCAGTTCATGCCGGCGAGCTTCAAGCACACCACGCACGCCGCCGTGAGTCCGGCATACACCGCCCACAACAGTTTCGCCGTCTGCCCGATGCGCGGCGTCAGTTTGCTGTCCTTCATCGGGCCCGGCATCTCAGCGCGGTAGATCTGCATGCCGCCGACGCCCAGCATGGGCAGGATGGCCACCGCGAGCACGATGATGCCCATGCCGCCCAGCCAGCTGAGCAGATGCCGCCACAAATTGATGGACCGCGGCAGGAACTCCAGGCCCGACAGCACCGTCCCGCCGGTGGTGGTGAGGCCGGAGGCCGCCTCGAAGTAGGCGTCGGTGAAATTGATGGGCAGGTAATTCCACAGCGGGAACCCGGCCACCGCCGGCAGCACCACCCAGGTCAGCGCCACCAGCATGAGTCCGTCGCGGGTTTTCAGTTCGCGCTTGAAGCGCCGCGTCGCCAGCCAGAGCAGCGCGCCGAGCACGAAGGTGGCCACGGCGGAGGTGACGAATGCCCACAATGCCGGGTCGAGCTCCCACACCGCCATCACCAGGGGCGCCAGCATGGTCACTGCGAACACCATCATGACCATGGCGAACACATGTGCTACCGGCAGTAAAATGTCCTTCACAAGAAAGAAGCGGAGCCTTGGAACAGCTTTTCGACGGCCTCGATGTGGCGGCGATCCGTCAGGAACAGGATCAGATGGTCGTCCGGCTGCACCGTCGTATCGTGGTGGGCGATGATGACGTCCTCGCCCCGCACCACGGCACCCAGCGTCGTGCCTTCGGGCAGCGCGATATCCTCGATGCGCCGGCCGATCACCTTCGAACTGTCCGCGTCGCCGTGTACCACCACCTCGAGCGCTTCCGCCGCGCCGCGCCGCAGCGAGTGCACCCGCACCACGTCGCCGCGCCGCACGTGCGCGAGCAGCGAGCCGATGGTCACGGTCTGCGGTGAAATCGCCACGTCGATGGAGCCGCTCTCGATCAGTTCCGCGTAGGACGGCTTGTTGATGAGGGCCATGACCTTGCGGGCACCGAGCCGCTTGGCCAGCATGGCGGAGAGAATGTTGGCCTCTTCGGAGTTGGTCAGCGCGGCGAACACGTCGGTGCTGTCGATGTTCTCCTCCACCAGCAGCTCCTCGTCGGCGGCGTCGCCGTGCAGCACGATGGTGCGGTTCAGCTGCTCCGACACGCGGCGCGCGCGCTTGCTGTCGCGCTCGATGAGCTTGACCTGGTTCTTGTCCTCCAGTTCGCTCGCCAGCCGAAAGCCGATGTTGCCGCCGCCGGCGATGACGACGCGGCGGGCCGGGCGTTCCTCGCGGCGCATCTCTTTCATCACCGTGCGAATATCCGCGCGCGCGGCCAGAAAGAACACTTCGTCGCCGTCTTCGATGACCGTGGTGCCCTCGGGCTTGATGCTCTTCCCCGCGCGGTAGATGGCGGCGACGCGCGCATCGGCCGTGGGAATATGTTCACGCAGCGTCTTCAGCGCCTGCCCCACCAGCGGGCCGCCCTGCAAGGCACGTATGCCGACCAGGCGCACCCGGCCGTCGGCAAAATCCAGTACCTGGAGTGCCCCCGGGTAGCGGATCAAACGTGCCACATGTTCGGTGACCAATTGTTCCGGACTGATCCAGACGTCCACCGCCACCGCGTTCTCGCCGAACAGCTTGTCCCGCTCGGTGTAGTCGGCGGAGCGCACCCGCGCGATTTTCTTTGGCGTGCGGTACAGGGTCCACGCGATCTGGCAGGCCAGCATGTTGACTTCGTCGCTGTTGGTGAGCGCCACCAGAATGTCGGTGCCGGCGATGCCGGCGGCTTCGAGAATGCGCGGACTCGCCGCGTTGCCGTTCACGGTGCGTATGTCGAGCCGGTCCTGCAGGTCGCGCAGGATTTCCTCGTTCACATCGATGACGGTGACGTCGTTCGCTTCCTCACGAGAGAGGTGATAGGCCGCCGTGCGGCCGACCTGTCCGGCACCGAGGATGATGATTTTCACAGCGGGCTACTGTACTACACGAGTCCCTATACGACCTCGAGATTGGCATAGGAGAGCATCAACCACTTCGTGCCCTGGGCCTCGAAATTGACCTGGATTCGCGCCTGGGGGCCGTTGCCCTCGAAATTCAGCACCACGCCGTCGCCGAACTTGGCATGCCTCACCCGGCTGCCCATGCGCATGCCATGGCCGGGCGTCTCTTCCAGGGTGGGGCTGCGTTTCACGAACACCGGCCGCGACACTTGCAGGCGCGGGCGGATCTCCTCGATCAGCTCGGCGGGCAGTTCGCTGATGAAGCGGGACGGCTGTCCGTACTGATCGACGCCGTACAGGCGGCGCTGCTCGGCATAGGTGATATAGAGCTGCCGCATGGCGCGGGTGGTGCCCACGTAGCACAGGCGGCGTTCCTCCTCCAGGCTCGCGAGATCCCCGATCGAGCGCTGGTGCGGGAACAATCCATCCTCCATGCCGGCGAGAAACACCACCGGAAATTCCAGTCCCTTGGCGGTGTGCAAGGTCATCATCTGCACGCAGTCGGCGTAGGGATCCGCCTGTCCCTCGCCCGACTCGAGCACGGCGTGCGCGAGAAACGATTCGAGCGGCTGCATGTCGGTCTCGCCCTCGGGCGAGAATCCCTTGGCGGCGCTCACCAGCTCCAGCAAGTTCTCCACCCGCCCCTCGCCGCGCTCGCCGCGTTCCTTCTTGAAGTGCTCGATCAGGCCGCTCATCTGAATGACGTGGTCCACCTGCTCGTGCAGCTCGAGGCCCGCGACTTCCCGGCCCAGACGTTCGATCAGCTGCAGGAAACTTTGCAGAGCCAGCGCCGCGCGCTGCGCGAGCCCGCTTTGCACGGCCATACCCGCCGCCATCCACAACGAGGTGCCGCCGGCGCGCGCCATATCGCGCAGCGTGTCCAAGGTCTTCGCGCCGATGCCGCGCGTGGGCAGGTTCACCACGCGCTCGAACGAGGTATCGTCGGCGCGGCTCGCGACCAGACGCAGGTAGGCGAGCGCATCCTTGATTTCAGCCCGTTCGAAGAAGCGCAGGCCCCCATAGACGCGATAGGGCATGCGGGCGTTCAGGAACGCTTCTTCGAAGACGCGCGACTGGGCATTGGAGCGATACAGCACGGCGACTTCGCGCCGCGCGCCGCCGCGATCCACCCATTCGCGGATGCGGTTCACGACGAAGTCGGCCTCGTCGCGTTCGTTGAAGGCGGCGTATAGTTTCACGCGTTCGCCATCCTCGCCGCTGGTCCACAGATTCTTGCCGAGGCGCCCCGCGTTATTGGAAATGAGCGCGTTCGCTGCCTTCAATATGGTGCCTGTCGAACGGTAGTTCTGCTCCAGCTTGTAGAGTGCCGCCGCCGGGTAATCGCGGCGAAATTGATTCAAGTTCTCGACCCGCGCGCCGCGCCAGCGATAAATCGATTGATCGTCGTCGCCGACGGCGAACGGCAATCCTTGCGGACCCGCCAGCAGCAGCAGCCACTTGTACTGGATCGCGTTGGTGTCCTGGAACTCGTCCACCAGCACATGGCGAAAGCGCGCGCGGTAGTGCTGCAGCAGCGACGGATTGTCGCGCCACATTTCGTAGGCGCGCAGCAGCAGCTCGGCGAAGTCCACCACGCCTGCGCGCTGACAGGCCTCTTCGTAGGCCTGATAGATTTTGATGAGCTGGCGCCGCGTCGGGTCGCCGTTGTCCTTGAGATGTTTAGCCCTAAGGCCCTCGTCTTTTTGCGCGTTGATGAACCACTGTATTTCGCGCGGCACCCAACGGGCCTCGTCGAGATCGAGCGCTTTGAGGACTTTGCGCAGCAATCTCGCCTGATCTTCCGAATCCAGGATCTGGAAACTTTGCGGCAGGCCTGCCTCGCGCCAGTGCAGGCGCAGCAGGCGGTGCGTGAGTCCGTGAAAAGTACCGATCCACATCGCGCCGCCGGGAATCCCCAGCAAGGTTTCGATGCGCCCGCGCATTTCGGCGGCGGCCTTGTTGGTGAAGGTGACGGCGAGGATGCTGTTCGGGGACGTGCCCTCGACCTGGATCAGCCAGGCAACCCGATGAACCAACACCCGGGTCTTGCCGCTGCCCGCGCCGGCCAGTACCAGGGCCGGGCCGAGCGGTGAAGCCACGGCCTGGCGCTGCGCGTCGTTGAGTCCGTCGAGAAGATGAGATACGTCCATCAGGGCGCGGATTGTACTGCAGGTCGGGGCCGGCAACGGGCCCTTGCGCACGGGGTTAGTTCAAGCGGTGCCCTCGCGGGTCTCCTCGGCAAATTCAGCCAGGGCGAGCACCAGGCACAGCACCACCGGGCCCGCGATCACGCCGATGGCGCCGAACGCGGGAATGCCGCCCAGGACGCCCACGAACACCGCCAATGCGGAGATCTTGGCACGGCCGGAAATCAGCAGCGGGCGCAACACGTTGTCGAGGCCGCCCAGCATCAATCCCCAAGCCAGCATGAAGATGCCGAAGCCCCAGCGGCCATCGAAGAACAGCCAGACGGCCGCGGGCCCCCAGACGAAGGCGGCGCCGCCGATGGGCAGCATGGACAAGAGCGCCGCCAGCACGCCGAACACCACGGGCGAGGGCAGGCTGGCGATGGCGAAGCCGATGCCGATCAGCAGGCCCTGGGCCAGGGCGGTCATGCTGGTGCCGAAGACGATGGCCCGCGTCACATTGCCGATCTGCCGGAACAGACGGTCCTTGCGCGCCTCGTCCAGCGGAATGAGACCGCGCGCCCGCTTCATCAGGGCATCGCCGTCGCGCAGGAAAAAGTACAGCAGGAACAGCATGATCGCAAAGCTCAGCAGCGAGTCCAGCGCGCCCAAAAAGAACGATCCGCTGAAACTGGCGGCGCGCTGCAGGACGTGTTGAGTGCCGCTGACCAGCCAGCCCTGCAGCTGCGTGGCGGACACTCCCGCGTTCGATTCGAGCCACGCGTTGGCGCGCGCGATCACGGGAAACTGCTGCAGATCGGAAAACGTCTTGATGTCCCACTGCGCGGCCGCTTTCTGCAGCTTCTGCAATAGACCGGAGATTTGCGCCACGAACTCGATGGACAAGGCGCCGAGGGGCAGCAGGATGGTGATGGGCGCGAGCAGGGTGAGCAGGCCGGCCGCGATACCGGGACCATGCAGCCTGCGGCGCCAGCGCACATTCAGCGGGAACAGCAGGAAGGCGAGAAAGGCGGCCCAGGTCATGGCGCCGAAGAACGGCGTGAAAATCAAGACCAGCGCATACCCCAGAATGGCTGCGACGACGAGTGCGAATACGCGCGGGTAAAAAGTCGAGGTCGCGGTCGAGGGCATGGCCTATAGAGGGAACGGCAGGTAATGATCGACGATCAGCGCCGCGAACAGCAGCATCAAATAGGTGATGGAAAACCGGAAGGTACGCATGGGCAGACCGGGCCGTACATTGCGGTGAAGCGCCATCACGAAGTAGAGGAACCGCGCGTTCAGCGCGACCACGGCGACGAGGTAAATGAGGCCGCTCATGCCGGTGAGCACCGGCAGCAGCGTGCTCAGCACCAGTAGAATGGTGTACAGCACGATTTGCAGCCGCGTGTACGGAATGCCGTGGGTCACGGGCAGCATGGGGATGCCGACCTTGGCATAGTCGTCGCGCCGCGCGATCGCCAGCGCCCAGAAATGCGGCGGCGTCCAGGTGAAGATGATGAGGAACAGCAACAGCGCGTGCGGGTCGATGGTATGGGTCACGGCGGCCCAGCCGAGCACCGGCGGAGCCGCGCCCGCCGCACCGCCGATCACGATGTTCTGCGGCGTCGCGCGCTTCAGCCACATGGTGTAGACGATGGCATAGCCGATCAACGAGCAGAAGGTGAGCAGCGCGGTGAGGCCGCCCACCGTCGGCCATAGAATCAGCATGGAGCCCAAGGCCAAGAGGCTCGCGAATATGACGGCTTGGCGCTTCAGCAAGTGGCCCGTCGGCAACGGCCGGCGGCGCGTGCGCGCCATCTGTTCATCGATGCGCCGGTCGACCACGTGATTGAAGGCGGCCGCCGAACCCGAGGCCAGGGCAATCCCCAACGTGCCGAAAATCAATGCCGGCAGCGGTACCATGCCGGGCGATGCCAGCACCATGCCCACGATGGCCGTGAACACGATCAACAGGCTCACCTTGGGCTTGGTGAGCTCCAAGAAATCGCGCCAACGGCTGGGCCTGAAAGCGGCAATCGGCGGGTTATGCGGGGCGGTCGACACCTGCCAAGGGTATCATGCCGACCGCCGGTGCCGGCCACAGCGCCCGCAGCAGCCACACCATGCTCACGACCAAGAGGGCTGCCCCGGCATTGTGCAGGGTGGCGAGCGGCAGGGGCACGCCGAAATGCACGGTGGCGATGCCGATCGACAGTTGCAGCAGGACGGCCGCGGCTACGAATAGGCCGGCGCGGGATAGCCGCCGGCTGGTGCCGCGCGACAGGGTCAGCAACCCGAGGACGATGAGCACCACGCCGGTCACCGCGGCGCCGCAGCGATGCGTCAGGTGAATGGCCATGCGGGCGGGGTTGTCGAGCACCCCGCCTTCATAATCGATGCCCAGTCCGCGCCACAGCACGAAGGCGTCGCGGAAATCCATCGGCGGCCACCACGAGCGTTGGCAGGTCGGGAAATCCGGGCAGGCGACCGCGGCGTAATTCGTGCTGGTCCAGCCGCCCAGGAAAATCTGCAGCACCAGTACCCCGAAGGCCACGAGCGCGAACGGGCGCAGGCTCGCTTCCGGCGCCGTGACAGCGCGGCGCTCCGGGACGATGGACAGCCACCACAGGAGGGCCAGCGTGGTGAGGCCGCCGAACAAGTGCGCGGTCACGATCAGCGGCTTGAGCAGCAGCGTGACGGTGAGTGCGCCCAGCGCGCCTTGCAGACAGACCACCACGAACAGCAGCGCGACGGGGAGCAGCGGCTGATCGCGGTCCTTGCGCCTGAGCCAGGCCCACACAGCCAAGGTGGTGATGATGAGCCCCAAAGTGCCGGCGACATAGCGATGGATCATCTCGTGCCACGCTTTGCCGACCTGGTGGCCGGCGTGTGGATACAAGTGCCCGTAGCAGCCGGGCCAATCGGGGCATCCAAGCCCGGCGTCCGTGAGGCGCACCCAGGCGCCGAGCACGACCACGCCGAACGCCAGGATGGCGCCCAGCAGCGCCAGGCGGCGGAACCACATCAGTCGATGCCGCGGGGGCATGAGTCAGCCCACCTGCGAGAGCCCGAGCAGACGCTTCAAGTCCTCGAGCAGGCCCTTGGGCTTCGCGTCGGGCGCGTAGGACATCATCAGATTGCCCAGCGGATCGATGAGATAGAGGCGGTCGGCGGTCTCGGGTGCGATGCCGCCGAAACTCGGCAACAGGGCGAGCAGCGGCGCGGCGTCCGGCGAGTCGGCGAGCGTGATGAGGTCCGGGTGCTCGTGCTTAAGGTAGGGCCAATCGCAACAGGCGCCCTCTGCGAGAAATACGCGTTGCACTCGATCCATGTCGCGATTGAGCGCGGTGCGCACCTGGCGCGTGTTGTACAGATTGGTGCGGCAGCGCGCATTGCAGGCACCCGCGCCCCAGTAGAGCAGCGTCCACTTGCCCTTCAAGAAATCGGGCTTGGTCAGGGTGGCGGCAGCGGTGGCCGGCGCGGAGCCGGCACCCGCGGCACCTGTCGCGGCAGCCGGCGCAGCCCCCGCGTTAGTGGCAGCGGTGCCGGCCGCCGCTGTGCTCGAGGCTGGTTTTGCCAGCGGCAGCGCCACGTCCGGCAGCGGGCGCGGCGGATCGATCAGATCGCCGCGGTTGACGCGATGGCCGGGCCGCCAGCTACCGCCGTAGTACAAGTAGAAGGACACCGCGAGCGGCGCGAAAAAGAACAGGGCCAGCGCGATCAGCAGCCGGCGCTGACGCCGGTCGTGGGCGGTGGCTTCCGTCATACGGTGGCCTTAGGTTCGGGTGCGCGCCGCAGATTGGTGACGAGATAGATGACCACCAGCGCCAGCGCCAGACCGAACCACTGCACGGCGTAGGCCACGTTGCGCAGCGGCGGGAATCCCGGCGGCTGCCATTGGCGGACATAGCCGTCGGGCTGGTCGGCGTCCAGCAGCACGAGGTCCGCGGCCCGGGCCCAGGAGGCGTCGGGCAGCAGCCGTTCGATCTCGCCATGGCTCGGAAAATTCGCGACGATGGGATACGGCGGCGCGAGCACCGCCCGGGATCCCAATTGGATGCCCGGCGTCGGCAGACGATCGGCGCGCCCTCGAATGCTTCGCGGCGCGCCACTCACGTCCACCAGGGGCAATTCGGCGCGGCTCCCGCCCACCGGCACCCAGCCGCGATTCACGAGCAGCCAGCCGCCGCTCCTCAAGGCGAAGGGGGTTATCACGAAATATCCGGCGTGGCCATTCATATCGGTCATGTTGTCGATCAAGATCTGCCGCGATGCATCGTACGAGCCCTGCGCTTCCACGTGCTGATACCGTGGCAACGCCAACGTCCGCCGGTCGACTGCCAGGGTCGCATCGGCGCCCTTGTCGAAGGCGTCGTACAAGGCTCGCTTCTGGTCCGCGCGCTGCAGCTGCCAGCGTCCCAGGGACACCAGCACGACCAGCATCACCACGGCCAGAGAAGTCGTGAAAAGTCGCGGTGCGAAGATGCGGGAACCCAGTTTCATCGGGGCGATATACTACCCCCCGTCAAAAACAGGACGGCCGTGGAATTCAAATATCTCGTTATCGTGATCCTGGTGCTGATTCTCATCAGCTTGGGCAAAGCCTTGTTCCACTTGTCGAGCAGCAAGCCGGGCGACAGCAGCAAGATGGTCAAGGCGCTGGCGTGGCGCATCGGCCTGTCGGTATTTTTGTTCGTTCTGCTGCTCGTGGCGTACACCCAGGGCTGGATCCAGCCGCAGCAACTGCGCTGAGCCGTAGGGCATCGACCGGCAAGGTCAAGACACTTCACGGCAACGAAAAAGAACACAGTCACCGTGAAGTGCGTCGACCTTACTGGCCAGGGTTCGAACCGGTCAACATGACGGTGCCGGGACGCTAGAGCCAGTAGACGAAGATGAACAGGCCCAGCCACACCACGTCCACGAAGTGCCAGTACCAGGCCACGGCTTCGAAGGCGAAGTGGCGCTGCGGGGTGAGCTGACCCTTCATCACGCGGAACCAGATCACCGTCAGCATGATGGCGCCCAAGGTCACGTGAAAACCGTGGAAGCCGGTCAGCATGAAGAACGTGGAGCCGTAAATGCCCGTGCTCAATTGCAGCCCGAGCTCGGTATACGCCTCGTGGTATTCCTTCGCCTGCAGGAACACGAAGGTGAAGCCCAGCAGGAACGTGAGCGCCAGAAAGATTTTCAAACGCGTGCGGTGGCCGGCGATGAGCGCATGGTGCGCGATGGTCACGGTGACGCTGCTGCTGAGCAGGATCGCGGTGTTGATGGCCGGCAGACCGACGGCAGAGACCGTTTCGAACGTGCCGTCGGCACGCGGACCCAGCGCCCTCGGCCCGTTGGTGGGCCACGAGCCGGCGTAATCCTTCCACAGCAGCAGGTTGTTGAACACCTTGACGCCGTGGCCCGACAACCAGGGCACCGCGAGTTCGCGCGCGTAGAAGAGAGCGCCGAAGAACGCGGCGAAGAACATGACCTCGGAGAAGATGAACCACATCATGCCCATGCGGAACGAACGGTCGACCGCCATGTTGTACATGCCGTGCTCGTTCTCGCCGATGACGGTGCCGAACCAGAAGATGAACAGCAGAACCAGCATCAAAAAGCCGGGAAGAAGCGCCCACGCCGGCAGCCAGTTGTTGAGCGTGGAGGCGGCTCCCAACATGAGCACGAACAGCGATACCGATCCGTAGATCGGCCACGGGCTGCTGTGGGGAACGTAGTACTTGTCTGCTTCCGGAGCGTGCGCTTGCGCCATGATTGAAATCCCAGAGTCGATAAATATAGGGTCGGGAAAAGTGAATTAGTTTAGCCGTTTGAGGCTCAACGTGCTGCGGATTGAGTCGTATCGAAGAAGGTATAGGCCAGGGTCAGCTTGTCCACGTTGGCCGGCAAGCCGGGGTCGACGATGAAACGCACCGGCATGTCGCGGCCCTCGCCCGCCCCGAAACGTTGCGGACTGAAGCAGAAGCACTGGGTCTTGTGAAAGTACTTGGCGGCGACGCTGGGCGAGATGCTCGGCACCGCCTGCGCGACGGAAGGCTGCTGCGTCAGGTTTTTCGCAAAGAATTGCGTGTCGTACAGCTTGCCCGGATGCACCCGCATGGACGCGACTTTGGGCCGAAACTCATAGCTGCCCACCGAGGCGGGGTCGGCCACGAATTCGACCGTGATCTCCCGATTCGGATCCACCGCTTCCGTACCGGACCAGGGTCCCGACTTGGCCTCGGCGTTGCCCACGCCGGCCACCCGGCAGAAAACGTCGTACAGCGGCACCAGTGCCCAACCGAAGGCGAAGCTGCCGGCGGTCATGACGAGCAAACTCAAAATCAAACTGCGGTTGGCCCGCTGGCGTCGCTCGCGGAGGTCCATCAGTGATGGCTGCGGTAAACCGTGATGGCGATGAATCCGAAATAGAATGCCAAGGCCACCGACATCAGCGCGAACGCCAGATGACGGGCCCGCCGGTTGAGCGGCCGGCCATGGACGGCGGGGGCGCCCGCCGCCGCGTCGCTGGCCGCGAGCCGCGCGGTGGGCCGATCGCCGGGGCCGCCGCTGGCGGGACCTCGCTCGGCCGGCGCTCGATTGGCCGGGGCGCGGCCCGGCGCGGCGCTGTGCACGTCGATGCCGTTCATCGGATCTCGGGCGCTTCCGAGAAGCTGTGATACGGCGCGGGCGAAGGAAGGGTCCATTCCAACCCGGTGGGCGTGGCGCCATCCCATACTTCCGCAGACGCCTTCTTGCCGCCGCGCACACACTGCACGATCACGATGACGAACAGGATCTGCGACAGTCCGAAGCCGAATCCGCCGATGGACGAGACCATGTTCCAGTCCGAGAACTGCACGGCATAGTCGGGGATGCGGCGCGGCATGCCTGCCAACCCCAGGAAATGCTGCGGGAAGAACAGCACGTTGACGAAGATGGTCGACAGCCAGAAGTGCGTTTTCGCCAGGCCCATGCTGTACATGTGGCCGGTCCATTTCGGCAGCCAGTAGTACACCGCCGCCATGATGGCGAACACCGCACCGGGCACCAGCACGTAGTGGAAGTGCGCGACCACGAAGTAGGTCTGGTTGTACTGGAAGTCCACCGGCACGATGGCGAGCATCACGCCGGAGAAGCCGCCGATGGTGAACAGGAACAGGAACGACAGCGCGAACAGCATGGGCGGTTCGAACGACAGCGAACCCCTCCACATGGTCGCGCTCCAGTTGAACACCTTCACGCCGGTGGGCACCGCGATCAGCATGGTCGACATCATGAAGAACACCTGCGCCGCCAGCGGCATGCCGTCGACGAACATGTGATGCCCCCAGACGATGAACGACAGGAAGGCGATCGATGCGATGGCGTAGATCATCGAGGTCGCGCCGAACAAGGGCTTACGCGAAAAGGTCGGCAGAATCTCGGAGATGATGCCGAACGCCGGCAGGATCATGATGTACACCTCGGGATGCCCGAAGAACCAGAACACGTGTTCGAACATCAGCGGATCGCCGCCGCCCGCGGCGTTGAAGAAACTGGTGCCGAAGTAGTGATCGGTCAGCAAGATGGTGACGGCGCCCGCGAGCACCGGCATCACCGCGATCAGCAGGTAGGCCGTGATGAGCCACGACCAGCAGAACAGCGGCATCTTCAGCAAGTTCATGCCGGGCGCGCGCATGTTCATGATGGTCACGATCACGTTGATGGCGCCCATGATCGAGGATGCGCCCATCAAGTGCACCGCGAAAATCGCCATGGCCACGTAATTGCCGCCCTGCAGGAACAGCGGCGGGTACATGGTCCACCCGCCGGCCGGCGCACCGCCCGGAATGAACAGCGTGGACAACAGAATGGTGAACGCGAACGGCAGGATCCAGAAGCTGAAATTGTTCATGCGGGGCAGCGCCATGTCCGGGGCGCCCACCTGCAGCGGAATCATCCAATTCGCGAGGCCGACGAAGGATGGCATGACCGCGCCGAAAATCATGACCAGGGCGTGCATGGTGGTCATCTGATTGAAGAACGCGGGATCGACCAGCTGCAGGCCCGGCTTGAACAGCTCGGCGCGGATGATCATCGCCATGGCGCCGCCGATGAAGAACATGATCAGGCTGAACACCAGGTACATGGTGCCGATGTCTTTGTGGTTGGTGGCGAACAGCCAGCGTTTGATTCCCTTGGCCGGTTCGCCATGGTGATCGTCGTGGTGGGCGGTGTCGGCAGCGTGATCGTGGGCCATGGTGCGATGACTCTCTATTGAATATGGATAATGCGGTCTAGTTCAAAACTTGGGCGGAGGGCGGCGGCACGTCGGCCGGTGCTGCCGCTTGTTTCGAAGCGGCTTTTTGTTCCTCGACCCATTTCTTGAAATCGTCCGGCGTTCGCACGTCGACGACCACCGGCATGAAGCCGTGGTCGCGACCGCACAGGGCGGCGCATTGGCCGCGATAGATGCCTTCTTTCCCGGATTCGACCTTGAACCAGAGTTCGTTGACATATCCCGGAATGGCGGAACGCTTGGCGCCGAAGTCGGGGACCCACCAGGCGTGAATGACATCCATGGAGGTGAGCAGCAGCCGGACCTTGGTGCCGCTCGGGATCACCAGCGGCTTGTCCACGTCCAGCAGATAATTCGGCACGGTCTTGGGGTCTACCCCCGAGCCCAGCTGACGCGCGAAATTGGAATCCTGTTTGAGCGTGGAGAAGAAATCCACGCCCTCGCCTGCGTCCATGTACTGGTACTGCCATTTCCATTGGAAGCCGGTGACGCGGATGGAGAGCTCGGAGTTGCGCGTGTCTTCCTGCTTCAGGATCAGATCCGCGGCGGGAACCGCCATGACCACCAGAATGATTACCGGAATGATGGTCCAGATGATCTCGACCTTGGTGCTATGCACCATGGTGGTGTCCGGGATGGCGCCTTTCGAGTGGCGGAATGTCACCATCGAATAGATCATCACGCCGAATACCACGACGGCGATGCCGACGCAGATCCAGAACACTTCCATGTGCAGGGCGTACATGTTCTGGCTCAGATCCGTGACGCCCATCGGCAGGTTATAGCCGTTCGAGGTGTTGGCGCCGGCCGTATCGATCAAGCCGACGGCGGCGAGAGCAGCGATGCAGAGCGCGATGGCGCCGGAAAAGCCCCGTGGCCGAGAAATGCGATGGTCGATGTCGCTAGCCCTGATAACTCTCATCTCAACATGTCCCCTATTCGGTCAGTCAATCGATTTCAAGCGGCGGCGACTCGTTCATGCCGCCCACCAAATTCCCTAAACGCTTGGCAAGGAGGCACCTTTCCTCTTCGGTGAGGAAACTACCGACCTCGAAAGCCCGCCCACTACTCTCGATCATCAAACGGCTCGGATAGAGGCGGGTACGCGGACTGCGAAGTCTAACCCTCGCCCAATGCCGCGCAAACTCTTGTTTTCCTTCGCCTCGGCGTGTGCGCGTCACCAGGCTGATCTGGGCATCGGTGATGGTGAGAGTTTGGGTATAGCGGCGGCGCTGCATGTTGGCGTGCAGCGCCACACCGAGCGCCAGCATTTCGAGCGCCCAGAACGGCAGCACCGGCCAGAACCCCTCAATCACAAAAATCATGGAAAAAGCCAATGAAAACAAGCATGTACCGCCGAAGAAAAGCCTCGCGGCCGCCGGCGTCAGCGAACAATTGGGCGCGAGTTCGATGCGCTGTTCCATTGCGCGCAAGAATAACTCAAGGACGCGGGATCGGCTCCAATTCCCTCAAGGTTGGCGACAATATTTTCGCCGCGAGCGCTATGTCGAATTGTACCGAATAGGGGAAAGTCCCAAGGCAGGGAGCCCCGATGCGCGCACCCAGCCACAGCAGATTCTCGTCCGGACGCTCGAAACCCGGATCGACGGCGTTTCCCACCCAGCCCGCCAGACGCAGGCCGCGCCGCTCGATGGATTCCACCGTCAGCAGGGCATGGTTCAGGCAACCCAGGCGTAGCCCCACCACCAGGATGACGTCGAGCTGCCAGTGCACGGCAAGATCCGCGAAGCTGCGTCGTTCGTCCAGCGGCGCGAGCCAGCCGCCGGCGCCTTCGACGATGATCGAATCGCTTTGCAGGGCAAGACGCCCGTAACACCGATCCAGCAGATCGAAATCGATGGATACTCCGGCCTCCCGGGCGGCGATATGGGGCGCGATGGCGGGCGCGAATGCGTAAGGGTTCACCTCGTCGTAGCGCGCGCGCACCGTCATCGCGCCGAGGAGCGCCATCGCGTCCTCGTTGCGCAGTCCATCGGGCGTGGATTCGCAGCCCGACGCCACGGGCTTCATGGCGGCCACCCGACGGCCCGCGGCCGCCAAGGCCGCGCACAGCGCGGTCGCAACTCGGGTCTTGCCCACGCCGGTGTCGGTGCCGGTGACGAAGATCCGCGGCACGCTCAAGGTTCGCGGCGTCGCTGCAGCTGACGCTTGAGCTCATCCAGCGAGACGTGGGTATCGTCGGACGAGGAGCGGCGGCCCGCGGCCACCGGCGCCCATGCCTGGCCGAAGACCACCTCGTAGGTCGCGGGCAGGCGGCCGTCGTTGCGGTATTTTTCATAGGCCGCCCGCATCGCGGCGAATTTACGCGGGGAGGTGAGCCCCTTGGGGCGGCCCGCGGTGGCATTGCGGGCGCCGATCGCCTTCAAGTCGGCGGTCAGGCCCTGCACATCGGCGTAGGACAGGGTGTAGCGCTCGACGTCGAGTACCGGCGCCGCGAAGCCGGCGCGCACCAGGGCATCGCCGATGTCGTGCATGTCGATGAACTGATTGACGCGGGTGTGCGCGTCCACCGCCAACCAGGCGGCGCGCAGTTCGCGCAGCGTATCGGGGCCGAAGGTGGTGAACGTCAGCAGGCCGCGGGGCGCGAGCACGCGGCGAAACTCGGCGAAGGCAGCGTCCAAGTCGCTCCACTGCAGCATCAGGTTGCTCGCGATCAGGTCGGCACACCCCTCGGGCAAGGGCAGGCTCTCGGCCGCCGCGCACACCCTGCTGAACGGCCGAAACCACGACTGCTGCCGGGTTGCCTCACGCAGCATACCCAGCGACGAGTCCAAGGCGATGACCAGCGCGTCGGGATAGCGCCGCCTGAGGGACCTGCTCGCGTGGCCGGTGCCCGAGCCGGCGTCGAGCACCACGCGCGGCGACAAGTCGGTCAGGTTCAGACGATCCAGCATCTGGTTGCGCACATCGGTCTGCAGCACGGCCGCGGCGTCGTAACTCGCGCTCGCCTGGTCGAACGAGCGTCGAACCCAGGCGTTATCCAGGGAATAGGCGGAGGTCTCGTCGCTCACGCGGCCGCGGTGCGGGACTCGCGGAGCGCTGCGGCGATTGCCGCCAGCGGGGCGGCCTCGGGGGTCGCGGAATCGCGAGCCGCGGGTCCGGTGTCAGGCCGAGCGAGTATCGACTCATCGGGCACCGGATGACCGGTCGCCGCCTGGGTCGTGGCGTGGGTCGCGTGTGCGTGCTGCGGCGGCTCGGCGACGATTTTCAGGCGCTCGAACAGCCTTTGGTCGTGGGCCGTGTCCGGATTGCCGGTGGTGAGCAGCTTCTCGCCGTAGAAAATCGAATTGGCCCCTGCCAGAAAGCTCAAGGCCTGCAATTCGTCGCTCATCTCGCCGCGGCCCGCCGACAGACGCACGTGCGAGCGCGGCATGAGAATCCGCGCGACCGCGATGGTGCGCACGAAGTCGAAGGGGTCCAGGGCGGCGGTATCAGCGAGCGGCGTGCCGGCGACGCGCACCAGCTGATTGATGGGGACGCTCTCCGGGTGGCTGGGCAGGGTCGCCAACGTCTGCAGGAGCCCGGCGCGGTCGGCGGGCTCTTCGCCCATCCCGACGATGCCGCCGCAGCACACGTTCATTCCCGCGTCGCGCACCGCCTGCAGGGTGTCGAGCCGATCCTGATAGGTGCGGGTCGAGATGATTTTCTCGTAGTACTGCGGCGAGGTATCCAAATTGTGATTGTAATAGTCGAGGCCGGCCGCCTTGAGTTCGAAGGCCTGAGCCGGGGTCACCATGCCCAGGGTGGCGCAGGTCTCGAGCCCCAAGGCCTTCACCTCGCGGATCATGGCCGTGACTTTGCGCAGATCCTTCGGTTTCGGCGAGCGATAGGCGGCGCCCATGCAGAAGCGCGTGGCGCCGGCTCGTTTGGCGGCGCGCGCTTTCTCAGCCACGGCCTCGAGTTCCATCAGCTCTTCGGCCGCAAGGCCGGTGTCATAACGCACGCTCTGCGGGCAATAGGCGCAATCCTCCGGGCAGGCGCCTGTTTTGATACTCAGCAAGGTGCTGATCTGCACCGTATTCGGCGCGTGGAATTGCCGATGCACGCGCTGCGCCTCGACGATCAAGTCCATGAACGGCAAAGCGAACAAGGCCTCGACTTCGGCGAGGGTCCAATCGTTCCGTACTTGCATAGCCACCTCGAGGCCGCGCGCGGGCGGCGGTCAGACGCGAAATTGAGCGAAGTATCGAGTCGCCCCGGATCTTAGTCAACTGGCCATGAGAGTTCTGGTTGACGAGGCTTCCGGGAATCGTCGAGGCTGGGCGCCATCGGATCGAGCGACGGCCCCGCGGTACCGGCCGCAGCCGCCGCGCAACGACGCTCGTGCAGCTATCGCCCGAACTGGTAGTCGAGGGCGATGCCGAGGAACACCGACAGGCCGAAGTAGTGGTTATTGAGGAAGGCGTGGAAGCAGGCGTGGCGCTCCCGCCCGCGGACCAGCCACAGCTCGTAGACGAAGAACGTCGCGCCGGCGATCAATCCGCCGTAGTACCACGGGCCCATGTGCAGTATGCCGCCCACCAGGTACAGCGCGAGCACCGTCATCACCTGCAGCACGGCGATGATGTGGCGATCCGAGTCGCCGAACAGAATGGCGGTGGAGCGCACGCCGATGCGGATATCGTCATCGCGGTCCACCATCGCATAGAAGGTGTCGTACACCGTGACCCACATCAGATTGGCGATGAATATCAGCCAAGCGACCGGCGGCGGCGGGCGGTCGAGCTGCGCCGCAAACGCCATCGGGATTCCCCAGCCGAAGGCGAGGCCGAGATACATCTGCGGCACCGACAGAAAACGTTTGATGAACGGATACGTGACGGCGAGAGCGGCGCCGAACACCGCCAGCAACCAGGTCAGGCGATTCAATTGCAGCACCAAGGCCAGCGCCGTCAGCGACAGCGCCGCGAACAGCAGCAGTGCTTCGACCGGGGAGATGCGGCCGGTGGCCAAGGGTCTCTCCTTGGTGCGTTCGACCTGCGGATCGAAGCTGCGGTCGGCATAATCGTTGACGGCGCAGCCGGCGGAACGCATGAGCACCGTGCCCACCACGAAGATGATGAACAGCCGCGCGTTCGGCTTGCCGTGACTCGCGATCCACAACGCCCACAGTGTCGGCCACAGCAAGAGCCAGATGCCGATCGGCCGGTTCAAGCGCGTGAGTTGAACGTAATCGTCGATGGTCGCGAATACCCGCGGCAGCTCGTTGGTGGTCCACGGGTGGAAGCGCACGCGATAGGCGAACCAGCGCCAGCGCTCGGCGATGCGCTCCCCCAACTCGACGCCCGAGCGCGGCAACGGCACGGGTCGAGCCCTAGGAGCGGGCCATGGCGGGGAGGAAGACTTCCTGCATGAGCAACGGCGCCCCGCGCAGCGTTACCCGCGCGCGGCGCGCCCACAGCCCTGCCGGCTTCACGTCCGCCTCGCGCAACGCGCGCAGCGTGAGGGGATCGGCGACCGGTACCCACGCGTATTCGTAGGAGCCGCGTTCGATGCCGGACAGGCCCTGCAATGTTTCATCGAGCGCCGTGTCGCCCAATTCGGCGAGCCAGGGATGCAGGCACAGCGTGGAGTCCGGCGTCACGGTCTGCGCGAACACCCACACCTGATCGCCGCGGAATATTTCGACGTCGCGGAACAGGCCGGCGTTGTCGTCCGCCCGCAACCCCAGCTTGTGGGAACTGGACAGCAGCCCGCTCCATTGATCGACCAGCCGCAATGCGTATCGATCGCCGCACGCTTCTTTCACGCGCCTCGACAGCAAACCCTTGCCGATGAGCCACGGTCGGAGGTTCGCATCGACGGACAGCTGGCCGAGACGTTCGGCGGGAAGCCATTGAACCGATTGCAGCGATTTTGCCTGTTTGAGTTTCATGCGCACAGTCTACCCGACGCGCCCGTATTGCTCTGCATGTCCGACCCAACGCCGGACCAGCGGCGCCACGTTGAGCGGCCAATCGCGCAGCATGGTCTCGGCGGCGATCTGGACCTTCGGGAGCAGGTCGGCGTCGCGCAGCAGATCGGCCACCCGCATCTGCGCGAGTCCGGTCTGGCGGGTCCCCATCAATTCGCCGGGGCCGCGCAGTTCCAGATCGCGGCGCGCGACCACGAAGCCGTCGTTGGTGTCGCGCATGACCGCAAGACGCTCCCGCGCCAGCAGCGACAACGGCGCACGATACATCAGGAGACACGAACTCGCGTGCCGGCCGCGCCCGACTCGGCCGCGCAGCTGGTGCAATTGCGCCAATCCCATGCGTTCCGCGTTCTCGATCACCATGAGCGTTGCATTGGGAACGTCGACACCCACTTCGATGACGGTGGTCGCCACCAGCAGCTGGATCTCGCCGTCCTTGAAACGGCGCATGCCGAGCTCCTTGGCGGCCGCCGGCATGCGGCCGTGGACCAGACCTACGCTGAGTTCCGGCAATGCCGCCGCGAGCGCCGCCGCCGTTTCCTCCGCGGCCTGGTAGGGCATCTCTTCCGATTCATCGATGAGGGGACATACCCAGTAGGCTTGGCGGCCCTCGAGACAGGCCGTGCGGATGCGCATCACCACTTCGTCGCGTCGGGTCTCCGCCAAGACCACGGTTTTCACGGGCGTGCGTCCGGGCGGCAGCTCGTCTATCACGGATACGTCGAGATCGGCATACGCCGTCATCGCCAAGGTTCGCGGAATGGGCGTCGCGGTCATGATGAGCTGGTGCGGCTGATGGCCCTCGCGGCCGCCCTTCTCCCGCAAGCTCAGGCGCTGATGCACGCCGAAGCGATGCTGTTCGTCGACGATGACCAAGGCCAGCGAATGGAACTGCACGCTTTCCTGAAACAACGCATGAGTACCGATCACGATGGGCGCGTGTCCTTCGCGTATGCCCGCGAGCACCGCGGCGCGAGCTTTGCCCGTCTGGCGGCCCGTCAGCAAGGCGACGGGCAGTCCCAAGGGTTCGAACCAGCGCCGGAAATTCTGCGCATGCTGATCCGCGAGCAGCTCGGTGGGTGCCATCAGTGCCACTTGGCGCCGCAGCTGGACGGCCTGAGTCGCGGCGAGAGCCGCCACCAGCGTTTTGCCGCAGCCGACATCGCCTTGCACC
Source organism: Gammaproteobacteria bacterium (assembly GCA_003134045.1). GTDB lineage: Bacteria > Pseudomonadota > Gammaproteobacteria > Steroidobacterales > Steroidobacteraceae > Bog-1198. The sequence goes on along the minus strand of PLAH01000184.1, from coordinate 348 downwards.
AGGCGCAGCATGGGTTTGGGCGTGGCGAGATCGCTCTCGATTTCGCGCAAGGTCCGCTGCTGCGCCGAGGTCAATCGAAACGGCAAGGCGGATAGGAGTCCGGCCTTCAACGAGCCGTCGGTGACGAGCGGCCAGCCCGGGTCGCTCTGGATGCGCTGTCGCAAGAGCTTCAGCGACAGCTGATGAGCCAGCAATTCTTCGAAGGCCAGGCGTCGCTGCGCCGGATGCCGCCATTCCAGCAATTCATCGACCGGGGCGTCCGCCGGCGGTCGATGAACGTAGACCAAGGCCTCGCGCAGCGAGGGCATGCGCGAATCGGCCAGTACGGCGGGCGGCAGCCAATCCTCG